>JBIIVH010000079.1:0-10664 GCA_044339525.1 Silvanigrellaceae bacterium
CCAAGCTGTAGCAATCGGGTTAGGCAAGCCAGACCCGTATATCCTCCTCCAATCACAACGATGGGTTCCTCAAGTGGATTCATACGGCAACTTGGAGGTTTTGAAGGTATTGGGAAAACCTTCCTTTTTTTATAGAGTCTTTTATTTTTGTTACCTTTATTTCCATCATTTTTTTGTATAAAACTTCTTTACGATTCGCCCGCCATCCAGTAAACCAGCCTGAGATGGAAAATTTACATACAACTTCCAAGAGCTGAGTTGAGGTTTTTGGTTGGTCAATGATCTTATAATTAAACTTCAGTCCAAAATTTGTTCCTGCAAAAACCTCTTCAGAAAGCCAGTTATTTTGCCTTTTTATTAACACGGAATCAAAAACCTTTTTTCCGCCTTGTTCGAGCTCCAATCTCATTTCTTTCCGATCCTTAGACCGAGATAAAATCTCGAAAATGTCACTCTCTTTTGCAATCAACGGTGACCAATATTCCGGTTCAAACAAGGCCTCTAAAAACGGAATCCCCACGCCTTCCAAGTCAAATTCCCACTTCCGAGTAATTTCCACGCAAGTCCCCACTAAGGATACAAAAGATTTTCAATCTCTTGGCAGATGATATGGTAAATGAGCTGATGCACCTCTTGGATTCTACAGGTTGATTCTCCAGGGCAAACTAGGCAAAGATCGGCATGGTGTCGAATTTCACCACCATTCCTACCCGTCAAACAAACGACATACAATCCTTTAGCTTTAGCAACTTTCGCTGCTTCTACTAAATTTGACGAGTTTCCGCTGGTGGTTATTGCAAAAAAAATGTCTCCCCTTTGCCCGTATGCTGACACCATTCTTGCAAAAAATGAGTTAAATTCATAGTCATTTGACCATGCTGTAAGAGCAGAAGTGTCGGTCGTAAGAGCAATGGCAGGCAGGGCAGGTCGATCTTTTTTAAAACGGCACGAAAGTTCTGCCGCAAAATGCTGAGAATCGGCGGCACTTCCTCCATTTCCAGCTATCAGTAACTTATGTTCATTCCTAAATGCCGTTGAAATGTGATAAACACAGCTTTCTATCTGTAACTTAAGGGATTCATTAGCCAACAGAGTAGATTTTGCCAAAATAGATTCCTTAATTTGGGCATCAATGGAAGCTTTCATAGTGGTTTCTCTCCAGTGAACTTTGAAATGATATTTGTAGTGCTCCGGTTTTCCAACAACGGAAAAGTGATAACCTTTCCGCCATATGATTTTACAAAATCCCAACCCACAATTTGGTCCATTCTATAGTCCCCGCCTTTCACCAAAAAATCAGGTTTAATTTTTTGAATGAGTTCCAGAGGAGTATCCTGGTCGAAAAATACAACGCTATCCACGCACTGCATCGATGCCAGCAAATAGCCTCTATCCGATTGCTTTTGTACAGGTCTACTTGGACCTTTCAATCTCGTTATACTATCATCTGTGTTCACTCCCACCACCAAGACATCGCCTAAGGATTTTGCCTGTTGGAGCAATTGGGCATGGCCTGCGTGCAAAATATCAAAGCATCCATTTGTAAAAACCACCTTTTTGCCTTCGCTTTTAATTCGACGAGTGAGCTCCACCACGCTATTAGTATCGGTGATTTTTGAGTAGAATGAGAGATGGGAATAATGCTTAATACCCTCTAAAAGCTCTGGAAAACTAATGGTGGCGGTACCTAATTTCTCACAAACTAATCCACTTGCTATATTAGCTAATAGAAGTGTATTTTCAATATTTAGACCAATAGCCAGCCCTAATGCCAAAACAGCCAACATGGTGTCGCCCGCTCCACTCACATCAGAAACCTGACGAACCCTAGATTTATAGTGAGTTAGCTTTTCCCTATTTTTATCAAATAAAGCCACTCCATTTTCACTCAAGCTTAAAACAACATTGGTAAAATTGCCGCGATTTTGAATTGTACTACAAATGTAAAACAGCTCGTCTTCAAACGTTTCAAATTTTCTTGGTTCTCTCATTTGGGCTCGACCCTCAGAGAGATTAGGTTTGATGAGTGTGGCTCGGGTGTATACTGAAAAATCTGAATTTTTAGGATCCACCAAAACGGGTATTCCAAATTCACTAGCACAATCCATGAGATTTCTAAGCAATCCTGGAGAAAAAAAACCCTTTGCATAATCGGAAATCACGAGCGCCGATTTTTCAAATTTTTTGCAAAAGCTTCGAAATTTTTCGAGTACGGCTCCTTCCTCTTCCAGTGAGAGAGGTAATGTTTTTTCCTTGTCTATCCTAACAATCTGTTGTTTACCTGCAAAAATACGGGTTTTTATTGTCGTGGGGCAGGCATGACTATGAACCACCATGGTCTCAATTTTTAATTTGGAGCACAAATTTTTAACGTGCTGGGCTTCCACATCGGTGCCAAGCCTGCCACAAAGAGTAACATGTGCGCCTAGATCACTAATATTGGCAGCCACATTAGCGCTTCCACCCAAAATAAAATTTCTGTGTTTTTCCACCACCACGGGTACAGGAGCCTCGGGGCTTAATCTTTGACTTTCACCAAAAAGATATTCATCTAAAATGATATCTCCTGCCACAAATATATGAGCTTGTTGCAATTCTAGCAACTGAGAAAGCTGAATGAGATCCACAAAAAACTCCTTAACTCATGACGGCATTGCCCAAAGACAATTCTCGAAAAGGGGGTCAATAAATCCCTATGATTTCAAAAAGAGACTTCCCAAAAAAAAGATGCGGTAGTAGAACATATTCCAGTGGGTCATTCTAAAACCCATTTTAAATTCTGACAAGTTAAACCAAATTTAGGAGGAGTGGAATGAACCAGGTGGCCAAAGAAGAACTACTGCGCCTCATTGAGGGAAATATGCGATTCCAACAAGCCTGCTTGGTAGACCGGTCGGGAGAACTTAATTTTACCCGTCTCAGCCTGGCCAAAGAGGGCCAAAAACCTTGGGCTATCGTGGTGGGTTGTTCCGATTCCAGAGTGCCAGTGGAGAAGGTCTTTGATTCGGGCCTTGGTGAATTGTTTGTGGTAAGAGTGGCGGGAAATGTGGCAGATGCCAACGTGATTGCAAGTGTTGAATTTGCAATGACTTTTTGGGACATTAAGTTGTGCGTGGTGCTTGGCCATCGGTCTTGTGGTGCGGTGTCTCAGGCGTTTAATCCGGTGGGACCGAGTTTATCGGCCCATGTGGATAATTTGATGCAAAAGATCAAATTTGCCGCTCAACATCAAATTGGGCCGCAAGGGAATCCTCCTGAGGATATGGAGCGCATCGCTAAAGCCAACTCAAGCTACTGGCAAAGGCATCTTATGGCAGTGAGCCCGGTGGTGGGGCAGCGCGTATTAGATGAAAAAACTTTGGTGGCCTGGGCGTGGTATGACACCTGGACAGGACTGGTTCATTTTGACCGCAAAATCATTGAGTCCTACGAAGTGAGCGCTCCCAAAGCGGCCTTTTAAGTCCGTTAGGTTTCACTCTAGAGATGTTAAATCGCCCAAAAAATGAGCACATGACTAAATTGTTTACAATTCGATTGCCTTTAAAAAAAGGTCCTTCAGATATTATCTGGTGTTATTTCAAATGGTTAACTTGCTTATCCCCCTTCTCCTTCTTGGCACAGTTCTTTCATGTTCCAACTGTAACTGGAGAGGGGCCTTAATACATGAAAACGATTTTCTTTGGGGTGGGATTGGGAGTTTTGGGATTGGGAGCCTTTTGCGCCAACCAGGCCAGCCATGTCACTTCTAACAATGCTTCTAAAATGAATCGGAGAGGACCTCACCCCATCTCTTTGCAGCCTAAAATTCCCCAAATTAGCCAAGAATCCATCAACAAAGCCATCTTAGCTTTCCACATAGATGTGCCTGCTTATGTCAATCAACCCATTTTGGACCATACTTTGGAAGACCGTGGCATAACCACCGGGGCAGTGCTCGGGAGAATGCGGGAGGTTAAAATTGGTCCTGCGGCCTTTTCCAGTTGGGCCGTTTTGGGCTCTACCTTGGCTCACGAGATTGAAGTGCACGCTAAGCAGTCATTTATCAAAATCACCGCTCAAGACGAATGGTCCAGCGCCAAATTAGGTGTTTTACAAATGTTACACAGTTTAAAACCGAAGTCCTTTTTAGGAAAGGCTTCTGCTCCGTCGGGACTTCCTAGAGGACCCATTGATTGGGGTACACATCTAGCCGAAAGAGAAGCTTATCAATACGAGCTGGATTCCGCTAAACGATTTGGACTTTCCCCTACGGAAGTGGAATCCATAAAATCCATTATGGAAATGTATTACTCCTATTAGAAACGCGCATTACCTGGAACTCGAGGAAAGGGAATGACATCTCGCACATTCCCCATGCCTGTGATCCAGACAATTAACCTTTCTAGCCCCATGCCAAAACCCGAATGCGGCACGGATCCAAATTTTCGCAGGTCCAGATACCAATCAAATGCTTGCGTATCAATTCCTTTCTGGGTCATTCTTGAGGTCAAGACGTCGTAGCGGTCTTCTCTTTGGCTGCCGCCAATCACTTCACCTATCCCAGGCATCAAACAATCCATGGCGCGTACGGTTTTCCCGTCGTCGTTCAAATACATGTAAAAAGCTTTTAACTCTTCCGGATAATTATAAACAATCGTGGGTGCTTTAAAGTGCTTTTCACACAAAAATCTCTCATGCTCACTTTTTAGATCTAATCCCCACTCCACAGGAAACTCAAAATTTTGACCTGATTTTTTCAAAATTTGAATAGCATCTGTATAGCTTACACGGATAAAATTGGTATTTAATGAGTTCAAAAGATATTCAGAGCTATCTGTTTCGGCTTTGCTGCGCACGACGTCCAAATCGGCAGAGCATTTTTCGAGAACCTTTTTAACCACAAATTTTATCAAGTCTTCACCAAGCTGCATAGTATCTTCTAAATCATAAAAAACCATTTCAGGCTCAATCATCCAAAACTCAGATAAATGCCGACTCGTATTGCTATTTTCAGCTCTAAATGTAGGTCCAAAGGTGTAAACCTTTCCTAGCCCATAGGCCATGAGCTCTGCTTCTAGCTGACCCGTGACCGCCAACATACTTTTTTGACCAAAAAAATCTTTACTAAAATCGACCGTTTTGTTGGGAAGCAGGGCCACCTTGGAGAGATCTTGGGAGGTAACGATAAAGGTTTCCCCTGCACCTTCTCCGTCTGTGGTGGTGATCAAAGGGGAGTGCACGTAGCTAAAGTTTTGAGAGGCAAAAAACTCGTGAATAGCTAGGCTCACACAACTTCGAATTCGAAACACGCTGGAAAACGTGGCCGTTCTGGGGCGCATATGGGCCACTTCTCGTAAATACTCTAAGCTCATCTCTTTCTTTTGAAGTGGGTATTCCTCGGGCACTGCCCATCCACAAACTTCCATTTTTTGTGCGTGAATTTCCCATTTCTGACCTGAACCAGGGGAAGAAACCAAATTTCCTTCCACTGTGAGAGAGCAGCCTGTGGTGAGCTTTACCACTTCCGATTCATAATTTTGCAGGACTGCATCTGCGATGATTTGAATGCTATGGCAAGTGCTTCCGTCGTTTAGCTCAATAAATGAAAACTTCTTGGAGCCCCTTTTTGTGCGAACCCAACCCGCCACTTTTACCGCTCCCAACTCTACTTTTTCTTCTAAAATATCTTTTATCGAATGAATTTTCATAAAAAACCGCCTAAATGATGCCAGTAAAGCCTCTAGCATACAGGATATTGCCGTTTGGCGCTACATCAGGACAGGGGCTGCGAATGCAGTAGATTCGACCTATCCGTCTACCTCAATTTTTTTTCGGAGCTCCTGCAGAGTTGCCTTCATACTAGGGCCGGAATCCATCAATTCTTTGACTTTAGTTAAGGCATGCATCACGGTGGTGTGATCTTTTTTTCCAAAGGCGTCCGCAATTTCTGTGGTTGTGGTTTGGAGTATCTCTTTTGCCAAATACATTGCAACATGCCTGGGAATCACATACTTTTGACTTCTGTTTTTAGAGGTCATATCTGCTATCTTGATACCAAAATGTTGAGAAACCACCTTTTGAATGAGCGGCATATCTACGGGTATCCCAGTATTAATTTTAAGCATTCTTTTTAGAACCTGATTGGCACTTTCAATTGTTGCTGGCACACCGGTCATATTCTGATTCATGAGCAGAGTATTGAGCACACCTTGAAGTTCTCGGACACTGCCTTTCACTTGGTTAGCGATGTGCATGGCTAATTCTTGGTCCATCTTTAAGCCAAGATTTTTTGATTTGGCTTCTAATATGGCTAGTCGATCTTCAAATCCAGGCGGCTCGATATCGGCAATAAGTCCTTGCAAGAACCTACTTTTTAATCTTTCTTCAATATTGGGAATGTCTTTGGGGTATTTATCACTCGTGATCAGAATTTGTTTTTTTTTCTGATACAATTCATTAAACGTGTGAAAGAATTCCGTTTGAGTGGTGTCTTTATTCTCCAAAAACTGAATATCATCCACCAACAACACATCACAATTTCGATATTTCTGTCTAAATTGTTCCTGTCTAGAAAAACGAATGCTCGCAATGAACTCGTTCATAAAATCATCGCTTGTCACATATAAAATGTTCCAGCTTGGATTATTTCTTTGAATCGCGTTTCCTACGGAATGAAGAAGGTGAGTTTTTCCCAACCCGGAAGTTCCATACACAAAAACAGGATTGCTCAAATTCCCAGGATTCTTAGCGACGGCTTCACATGCCGAATAAGCCACCAAGTTGCTCTGACCCCTTACAAAGTTATCAAAAGTGAAGTCATTTAAAAGCGATCTTGGCGGAAGGTCCAGCTGATTTTTCACTTGATTTTCCGCAAGTGGGGCATTTTTTGTGTTGTTTTGAGTACCAAAAATTTCTTCCAACAGCTGATTGCGTTCAGTGGAAGGGGTTGCCTCCATGCCGACCTGGGGTTTTGTGTCATTGGAATCCCGAATCGAAGAGTGGGTTCGATTGAATGGCTTCTTCCGCTGAACGGCGGGTTGATGATAGGAGGGGGTTTGAAGGGAAAACTCGATTTTTTGACCAAAGGTCTTAGAAGCAATTTCTATAATTTCGGCCATCCTAGGCAGGATAAGGGTCTCTAAATAGAATTTGTTGCGACATTCCAATTCCATGGCGCCGGTTTGGGTGTTGGTCTTGAGCTCAATGGAGCTAGCCAATGTTTTTGCCAAGGTGTCTTGAAACCCTAATTTTAAAAACATCTCTTTTAAATGGAGAGCAAACTGACCATTTTTCCCTAGCAATTCCATGTTAACATTCCTGACTTTCCAAACCGAGGCTCGTCATTGTTACTGCCATTGCAGGGAAGGTCAAGGGCATTCTTAAGTTCTGGATGAACCGTTCATTTTGTTAGAGGGTTGGCTGAAGCCTGCACTGCTTTCTAGGAGTTCACCTTAAATGAGAGACAAATGGTTGCAAATTGGAATCGTCTATAGTCTGGTTTCCACATCCTTAGGATTAATTGTCATTGGGGCGCTATGGGTCGATTGGGAGGTGGGCAAGAGGTTTTGCGCCTTTTTGGCGCTACAAATCCCGACCTGCCGGGGAATTAGCGCAGGAACGGGCTTTTTACTAGCACTTGCTTCTGGCCTAATATCCTTTTTAAAGCTAAGAAAACTTTAGGTGAACAAACTTATAAAATCCGTTTGCCTTGAACTTCAGCTATATGCAAAAAAGGGAGCTTTCCAACGTGTGGACCGTTGTATTAACAGCACTTCTCATAAGCACCGGTTTAATTATAAGTCTGCTTTGGCACACCCACTGCATCGTGAGGCAAAAACGAACCTTGGGACCCCTTTTTCTAAAGCTCGTGAGTGCGGTAGGGTTAGTTGCCGGAATGACCTGGATTCCCCCTGGCCGATTGCCCTCCTTTCTCATTCTACTTTGTGTGCTATTTTTTACCCTCCTTACCCTATGTATGGTTGCAAGGCGGAAATCCTTGAGTTAAAGCAACCTTTGTTTGGAAAGTATTATGACTTTATGGGGTAGGTATGATTGCTGCGTCTAGAATCTTTATTTTAGCCATTTTATCGTCCTCTTTGGCGGCACAGGCCGCTGAAAGTGGCGGTTTAGTAAGCATAGTGAATTGGTACCACAACATCGCCTCTTTAATCATTCCAAGTGACTCCGCAAAGTTTTCACCCATCATAGGTGCACTTTGCGTTTTTCTTTTTGTGACCGTGGTTGGAGCCCTTTCCGGTCTGCATCGGTTGGAGCCCGAAAAATTGTCGGATGAAGAATTGCTTCCTCCTTCCAAATTTGGATTTCGTGCTTTCTCCGAACTCGCTTGGGCTGTGGTGTCTAGTACCTTGGAAAGCGTCATCGGGCCTCGCTGGACCCGGTTTGCTCCGCTTTTAGGGGGCACTTTCTTTTTTATTTTGATTGCAAATTTGAGTGGTTTGATTCCGGGATTAACGCCCCCCACTCATAGTATGGACATGACTTTGGGCATGGCCATTGTGATCTTTGTTGCCTTTAACTACTACGGGCTTAAATACGCTGGTTTGGATTACATCAAACACCTGGGTGGTCCTCTTTTAGCGCTAGCACCCATTATTTTCTGCATCGAAGTGATTGGTTTATTTGCCAGACCTGTATCATTAAGCCTTCGACTTTTTGGAAACATTTCAGGAGACCACCTTGTGTTTCAAGTGTTTTCCACACTGGTGAACAAAGCTCATGCTCCTTTTTTACCTGTTCCTGCAGCACTACTATTTTTTGGGTTGTTGGTGGCTTGCTTGCAATCCTTTATTTTTATGACCTTAAGTTCCGTTTACATCAAACTGTCTATTGAATCTGCCCATCATGACGATGAAGGGCATCATTAATTGGTATTCAGACCCATTGTTGTGGCCTTTGGTAAACTCAGCTCTAAAGGTTGTAATGTTGGAATTCGTTTGAGAGTGCATCAGCTAGAATGATGCACAAAAGAAGGAAATCGTCCATTTCTTTCTGGCTGATGGCAATGGATTCATTCTGATTGCTGAAGTTGTTTAGGATACACTAGCTGGGGAATTTTTTTGGGAGACTTTATTATGTCTACTGTTTTTACACGTGTTACGGTTGCTGCAGCCACTCTTATGTCCGTTCCCGCCCTTGCTGAAGAAGGAGCTGTTGGCGGCACACCTGCACTTAAGTATTTGGCGGCAGGACTTGCCATCGGTTTAGCCGTTTTAGGTGGAGCCACCGGCCAAGGCCGAGCTGCTTCTACTGCTTATGAAGGAATTGGTCGCAATCCCCAATCTGCTGACAAAATGTTCACCCCCTTGCTTTTGGGCTTGGCGCTTATCGAGTTCCAAACCATCATGGCGTTCATTATTGCCATCTTGTTGGTGATCTAACCTAAATGAGCTTGACAGAACGGAGGTTTTTTTCTACACCTCTGACTGTCTTCATGGAGGGTTAGCTCAGTTGGTAGAGCAAGAGACTCTTAATCTCTTGGTCCCGGGTTCGAGCCCCGGACCCTTCACCATTTTTCTCAAACTCGTCCAAAATGATTGTGGAAATGGTTGCCGTGATTGAATCCCATTTTCCATTTATCGCCACTCGTTTTGCTCCCACTCCAAATGGGGATCTGCACCTGGGTTCTTGGTTCACCATCTTTGTGAGCTATCTGTTCTCCAAACACCGCAATGCAAAATGGCTTCTGAGATTAGACGACCTCGATAAAACGCGCACCTCAGATATTTTGTCTCAAACTCTAATTGCCACACTGGGTAAAGCTGGATTTAAAACCGACGAAGAACCTCATTTTCAATCCAAATTGATTCCCGTTTATCAGCAATTTTTGGATCGACTAAAATCCGAAGGAAGAATTTTTCCCTGCATCTGCACTCGCCAAAACCTTACGAAACGCGGACTAAAAGGCGACACCTATGACGGGCACTGTCTTACATCAAAACCCAGACTCTCCCCTCATGATAAATTTAATTTAAGATGCCAATTGCACCTAAGCGAAGTGGAAAGGGCCAATCAGCTGGAGCCTTTTGATGGTTTCCTGGAAACCCCATTTGCGGCACTGAGTCCAGAAAAGAAGTTTCCCGTCATTGTAAATGTGGACGGGTATTTTTCTTACCACTTTTCAACTGTTATAAGTGATTCTATTATGAATATAAGCCACATCATTAGGGGTAGTGATCTCTTAGAACACACCCCGGTTCAAAACACTTTGCGCTGCGCCCTCCAACTTCCCACATTGAGACATTTTCACACACCTGTGCTTGTGGACCAGTTTGGTAAAAAATTCAGCAAACAAAACCTATCCCCTGGCGTTCCTGTGGAATCATTGAGAGGTCTATTTCAAGGATTCTGGCTATTATTGGGTCAAACCCAACTTACTGGGTTTTCTTCGTCATTTACAGCCAGAGCCCTTTGCGATGAGTTGGCTCCTCAATTTGAGATGGAAAAAGTTCCAAAGGTGCAGAACTTTAAAATTTTAGGCTCCGGTAAGAATCGTCCGATTTTCCAGCTTACTAATTAAGATTTTATCTATGCGATTTCTATCCATATCCACGACTTCAAAGCTGAACCCAAAGGCATTAAAGTGATCAGACACCACCGGCACTCGACCCAAAGTGTGCAAAACGAATCCACCAAGAGTTTCGTATAGCCTCTCTTCTTCGTCGTTT
>JBIIVH010000080.1:0-10547 GCA_044339525.1 Silvanigrellaceae bacterium
TCTCCACACTCACATCGGTCATATCCCCACCTCCACCCATCGGCACTTTACAGCTTATCTTTAGCAAATCAAGTGACATATTGCTTCCCAAAGGAAACTACACCCGCCCATTGGGCTTAAAATTCCCTTTAGCCTTGGCACAGGCTTAGAACTTTGAAGCCCAAGGGGTGGAGAGGGTGCCGTTTGTTTCGTTTGGGATACTAAGCAGAGATCTTTTGAAGACGCTCATTCACCACATTCCAATTGATGTTTTTGAAAAAGGTGTCGATGTAGGCGCCTCGATTGGCTTTGTAATCCAAAAAGAAAGCGTGCTCCCAAGTGTCCATCACCAACACAGGCACATGATTCACAGGAAATCCAATGTGGTGTTCCATCAATTGCACATTCACCAAAGCGCCTGTTGTGGTGTCCACGCAGGTCACCACCCAACCCGGCACTGCTAGGCCCGTGGCTTTGGAGTCTGCCTTCCAGTTGTCAAACTGACCAAAGGAAGACTCGCATTTTTTCGTGAACAACGCTCCAGGAGCTCCGGAAGCCCCCAAATTGTCAAAATACATTTCGTGGAGAAAGGATCCATTGTAAGCAACGCCGTACCGACGTTTGAGTTCGGCAAACTCTCCAAAAGTGTAGTTGGTAAGAGCTTTGTCGGTGGTTTTAAGTTTTTCTTCAATTTCGTTTAGCTTCTTAACATAGCCTTCATAAAGACCAAAATGTGCTTCCAATTGGGGGTCCGAAATGCCATCCAATTTACCCAGTAAATGCTTAAAAGACCGAATTTCTTTAGCCATGGATATGCCTTCCTAATTTAAATGGGAATCTGAAACAGACTCCAGGTTGTGAAAAATAACCCGGCTCAGTCTAATGGTAGGAGACGGCATTTGGCAAGAGAACCCACGTCTTCATTGTCCTCCCAAAGTTCCTCTTCCTTTTCGAAAAATGAGCAATGCACATATGGGCAACCATTTCTATGCCAATGGGAGTCTAGGAACGGATCGTAATAAGAGGCGCTTAAATTTGACTTTAATTCTATTAAAAACAGATACTTAATTTGTAGTGAGGGGGCTATTTTCAAAAGAGCCATCTCCCCTTAAGGTAAAGCTTCCCTCCCCCTGTTGGGGAGTCTACATCATGCAAAAAGGAACCTTTACCCATGAAACGGATATTCAACAACAAACTCTGTTCTAAGCCTCTAACACTTGTAATAGTGGGGATTTTTTTAGGGAGCTGCGGCGCCCCCAACCCTTCCTCCGAAATTCAGACCATTGTGGGCAAATTAGGTTCCCCAACGTCTATTGATTATGCCCAACCCACCCACCTCTTTGTGGTGGGCTATGCAGGAGGCATGGGAAACCAATTTTTTGCGTCCAGCGTCGCAAAAGCCAGACGCCTCCAAGAACTGTACCCCAGCCACCAAATTGTGTTTATTCGTAGTAATGAGGGAAGTCCTGGAAAATTCACCAAGGAAGTTTCCTCCTTGGGAGTAAAAGTGCTCGAAGACAACTCTTCATCTCTTACCGGAAAGTCTTTACTCAGCCAGCTTTTAAAGTTCCAAAAAATCAGGAGCCTTGATTTCTACTCACACAATGGGGCGCAAGCGGGAGTTGGACTTGAACCTGGATTTGGAGACCCCAGGTTAGGACCCACCACTCCGGGGATTCAAACGCTTAAAGGTCATTTTACGGCCGATGCCTACGCAACCATTCATGGCTGCAATGGCGCTCTATTCGTCGCTCCCGCCTTTTCCAAACTCTGGCAAATTCCCGTAAGTGGAGCGGGAAGTTCCACCGACTTTGAGCAGCTCCACACCAATGGAAACTGGTATCACAATAATCCAGGGCAATTCCCTGAAGGCGGATGGGCAAAAACCAACTCAAAAAGCTATGTTAAAGCCCTAGATTGTAAGTCTGGTGCCTGCATTCGCATGAAACCCGACAACGCACCCTACTCCAAAAACTGGGCTCCAGGCGAATCGGGGGGACTTTCTTTTTACAAATTTTTCTGCGCTCCTGGTGTGAAAAACTGTGAAAAGATTATGGCCCAATCTTTACTTACTTTCCCCTCTTCTGTGGCTCTGTCTTTAAAACCCACCCAAAACGAATTCAAAAAGGTGCTGCTGGACTTTCTCTGTCCAAATAACCTTTCCGGTTCTGCTAAAAAGTCCTGTATGGATTCCATCACTCAAAAAGCAAATTCAGGCTTAGAAATCTACAGCCCATTAAAGGGAAACCCTCTGGAATGTTCCTTTTCCAAGTGCGAGTTTCAAGCGGATTGCACCTGGGACTCCCAAGGATTTCCCATACCGCAAACCTGCACCTTAAAAGCCCCTAAAAATGCGAACCCAAAGACGTGGATTAGGGAGTATAAGGCTTATCTGGCCGGATTTGATCAGTTACCTTAAAACGATTCCCTTAAGGATTAGCTTTTAGAAAATTGTAGTCCGTTTCCAATGCCTGATCGGAGTAAGCCGCTGGGGCAAACTGTGGCATGGTGTTTCGGCCCGATCTCACAAAATTTTTGAACTCTTCCAGAGTGAGCTTGGTACCCGCAATCACAAAGGTGCCCGCTACCTTTTCCTTGCCCGTGGGGCCATGGCACGTACAGCTGGCTCCAAAGTTGACAGAAAGCGCCGACCCAGGTTTGGAGGGATTATTATCTACAGGAGGTTTGTTGGACGCTGCGGTGCAAGCACCTTTAATGGAACCATCGGCATCTGGTACTTTAGAAGGGTTGCAAATGTAGTTTTTTAGGGCCAATTTTTCCAAACTGGAAAGGGGTGTGGCAAAATTAGGGGGCATGAACTGTTTGGCATCCACGTTTTGATTGACCACAATGGATAGGAGTCGTGTGGCTTTAGAGTCAAAGACCTTTTGACTGTCTAAAGGAATCACAGGAGTTTTTGTGGGGGCCCGTTTTGGGCGGGGTTCGGCGTGGCAATTCATGCACTTCACCTGCATAATAAATTGAATATCGGCAGCCCACTCCGGATTTTCCGCATTAACATTAATTTCCGTGGGGGGTTCCGCCCCCAGGTCAAAACTCCCACAGCCAGATGGTATTACAAATGCAATACAACAAGTTAAATAAACAAAGACATAACCCAATGTGGCTGACCAGCCCTTCTTAAATCCTGGAACCTTCAAACCTAATGTTCGTTTCATGGAGTGGACTCCTTTGTGCTAGGACTAACCGGCTTGGAAGCGGCAGGGGCCTCCGCCGGGGGATCTCCTGCCCCTTCCGTGCCCGGACCGCCCGTAGCCTCGGACGCCCCTTTTCCAGTTTCCTTACCTTTCTTGGACTTACGAACCTTTTTCGACTTCTTGGCGCGTAGCCCCGATTTTTCATCCTGAGCCGCTCCATTTGCATCATTTAAAAATCCAAAATCATAACCCAAAGACAATCTCGTCATATAAAGTCGAGCAGGCACCACTAACTCCGATAGGGCAAACCAAATCCCCCCACCCGATGCTCTCCACCCTAAAGTGGCCTGGGACCAAACCGGCAGGGACGCATCTTCCAGTTTGTCGGTGGTGTGTAGGTCGGTGTCATCCTCTTCAATGGTTAAGCGACTTTCCGTGTTTTTAAGACCGGCCTGCACTCCTGCCCACAAGCCCACGGACCTAAAGTCTGCGGCGATGGCCCCCCAATAGAGCTTGGTTTTGGCGTCAAATGTGTCCGACCCTGTGTGGCTGGCAATGGGTCCCTTGGCTTTGGATTTGGTTTGTTGATACCCACCTCCCGCATTCATCCCAAAGGCATCGGAGAACATCCATTGGGTTTGGAACTGGCCTCCAAACAACTCTTCACTGATTTTTGTTTTTAATCCCAGTAGCTTTTCCGTGCCAGCGGGAAGGTATCCCAAAGTGAAGCCCCCGCCCAGTTTGATGTTACCTGGGACTGAAAAAACGCCTCCAAAATCCAAACTGGGAACGGTATGAACCGGACTTGACGGTACTTTTTCTGATTTGGCACCCACTTTTGGATTTATTTTTGGTAAAAAACTGATATTAGACAGATATCCCACCTGCACGGCGGAATCGATGGGCTTGAAAATGGGAACGGCATCCAAGAGAGTGGCACTGACGTTTTGGAGACGATCGGCCTGGGTTTCCCAGGTGATGGCCTTTGCAGTAGGCTCAAACCAGAAATAAGCACCTGAAAAGACAAGAAAAAAAAGAAATTGAAATCGTTCTTTCTTTCTAGTGCCTAAATTGGAATTCATGGGATGTTCCTCTAAGTTCAAACAAAGAAAAAAGGACAACAGCACTTTTTCTCTCTCCTCTTAAGATCGGAAGACTGAATTAAAAATGAATGAAGGGTGTTTGAATTTTGTTGGTGCAGATTTTGGAATCATCCAACCAGTCCCCACTTTTTTTTGAATTCTTAATTTCTGTATTTTAACCATTCTTTTTAGTGAGATACAACAGGCATTTAATCTCATCCACTCGGTACCGAAACGTACCATATGAGGACAGACAGCATTTGCCTTTGGAGGAAACACACCATGAAGAATTTCAAGTTGCCATTAGCTCTTTCGGTTGGAATTTGGGCCGTGGCCGGTTGTGGCCAAAAACAGAGTCAGCAAAAAGGGCATGTCTTGGAGCGAGGCGTTCTTCCAGGAGCCCCCGCGTCCGCCAATACCGACTCCAACGCCCAAGCCCTGGGTTCGGTGTCCTTTCCCATCCCCGCCATACCCCCTGTAAACTGTAGTAAACCCAGAACAAACCAGGGAAAAGTAGCCGCCATGACCCAAGACCTCTACGGTAGACCCCCCACGGCCGAAGAACTGGCTCAGGCGGATGCAGCAGCCTTTGACTATGACAAATTTGTGGACCAAGCCCTAGAAAATTCTTCGGCCCGTAACGGATACACCCGGTTTATCAACAACCTATTTAAAGTAGACCGAATCATTCCCAACATTGAAGACGACGAAGATGATCCAGCCGTGATCACCTTAGCCACCCAACAGGCGGAGCATTTAAAGTTGGAACCTTCCACCTTATTGCTCAACAATTTGAACAAGGAATGGTCATGGTTTTGGAACACGAGGGAATTTTTCTGTACCGACACCACCGCACAACTTTACAACTTATCCGTAGTAAAATCAAACGGATTCATTTCCTGCACCCTTCCCGAAGACAGAGCAGGCTTCATGGGGCTCGTGAGCGTTTTAAGAGCCACGTCTCCTAAAGATGACCCCACCGCCTTGTTTATGGTAAACAACAACTACCAACGGGTGGCGGCACTTCTTTACTTTGAAGAAGGCATGCAACTTCTGGCCAATACCAACGGCCCCAAGGGTGACGCCAAGGGTGAACCCATGCCCGAATGCGTGCCCACCACCGACCAACGACGAGCCCCCGGCGGTCTGATCTTTGGATCCGCTGCGGTGCCACTGGCGGGAGCCACCTGTGCCGGGTGCCACTCCAAATACAACGGCCCTCTGAGCATTGGATTTCGTTCCTTTGACGAGTTTGGTGCCAGTCTCACCATGGAGGAGTTGACTCGTATCTCCCGTAACAACGATCGTAACACCACTCGAACCAGCGAGTCTCTGCTTAAGAATTTGCTTGCCGAGCAAAACAGCTGTTGGTCGGTGGATGGAGTGAGTGCGCCCGCGGCTTTTTATGGGTTGGGTGGATCCAAAGCCAACAAACTTCCTGGTCTGGCCGACTTGGTGGCGAAATCTCCCAAGTTTGGTCAAGCCCTAGGCGACCAAGTTCCCAGACTTTTGGCTAACGTAACGCCCGATGATAATGCTCGGGCGAGCATCGCAGCCAGTTTTTACCTAAACGGCAGAACGCTTAAAGCGGCGTTCCGAGGCTTTTTGACCTCGGAGAGCTACAAATGCGAAATCAAGCAATAACTAGAATTCTCTCACAAGCAACATCATGGCTCCTGTCACTCCTGTGGGTGACCTCAGGTGCCTGCGGTAAACTCGGGGGAAAATCCAAAAGCTCCCAGGACAACCAAGATCCCACCAGCGTGACAGAAGACACGGGACGTGGTAACCCTTACCAAGCCTCCCAACCCCATTTCCAACTCAAAGGTGCCTTTTTACTCTCCCAGTCCGTAGGAAGCGCCTTTGGGCAGGGCCGGGACTTTATAACGCCTTCCCAACGCCAAGGGGTGGAAAACCCCCTACGCGCCTTCCAAAAAATATCCTGTTTTGAATGGTATTCAACCAATTTTGGAAGTGAGACCGGACTTAGGTTCGGTGAGATTTACGCCGACAGCCCTTCCAGTAGCTATTTTATGGCCCTAGCCATCTGCTCCCAGGCGGTGGCCAGTTCGTGTTTAGAGGATTCCCAAATCGCAGGTAGCATGTGTTATTGTAAAACCAAAGAATCTGCACTGGCCATGTTGAGGCGTGCGGTGCCCTTTTTTGATTTTAGCCAAGGCTCTGGGCAGGTTTATGTGGAGTTGGTGACTCAAAGTTGCCAAAAAGATCCCAGAAGGGCCATTGCAGCCATTATGAATTCTATCGCGTTTGTCTTGCGAAGATAGTTTAACCATCAGAAAAAAGAGTCAAAAATAAATGATTTTTTTTGGCATTTTAAGATCATAACCCCCCGCACCGAAAAAGAACATAGAGGGAAGATGACCCGCTAGATGAAACTTTTTTCCTAACGTCGTCATCACGTCCCAAAATTTGGAGGAAATGAAAGTGAAACCTTTACAAAATACCCACAGAAAAACACACTTCCTGGCTTGGTTAGCCGTCTTGGCGATGAGCTGCGGAGGGCAAACCCCCAAGGATGAAATCGCCAGATCCCCTGAAAGCTTGGCAAAGGACGCCGTGAAAAGCGCCCTTCCTGAATCAAAAACCAAGGCCAGCGACAAGTTCATTGAGTTTACCATAAAAAGAGATAAAAAAACGATTGATTTTCTTTTTTTAAATGAAGTCAATGCCGCGTTTGGAGCACAGCCCCTTTTAGACCGATTTTCGGCCTTGGCAGATGCCTTTGCGGGAAGATTGGCCATGACCACGGATGATGTGCGCGCCGCCGTGGGACCCGCTTCCGTCATCCCTAAGGGAACAATCGCCACCCGAGCCGAGGTTGCAGGACTATATTTACCCGAAACCGGCGCGGAGTGGATCTTCACCGATCGAAATTTAGTGATGCCCGGGGTGGATGCCCAAGGTAACGCCACCGAAAACTTCTTTTTTCGCTCCCGGATGATTCGCAACGCTGCCCTTGGTGGATACGCCTACCGCCCCCTTTCCGCACTCAAAGTCGTTTTGGATGAAAGAGCCCAGGCCACGGGTTTTATGAGAGAAAACGCCCATTTATCTGTGTTTTTTAGAAGTTTTGGGGACGAAGGTTCGGAAAAAATGGAACCCGTGGAAATCATCAACCTCCTCAAAACGGTAAAAGGTGATAATTGGAGCCTTACCATCATCTCTCCCCCCGCAGAACCCTGTATCTATAATCAAACCAACGCTGCACAAACCCCTGGAACAACTGCCGCCCCACGTCAAGAAAAGCTATTAAAACTGGTGGCCGCAGCAGGAAGAAAAGCCCGTTTTATAAGTATCTGTGACTCAAATTTAAGGGAACTGGCCCAACAAGCCATGGTGGAATCCGGAAACACAGATGCGTTCACCGTGACTTTACCAGAAAAGGTGATGTGGAGCAGCATTCGCGTGGAAAATGCAGGTCATGAGGTGGTGAATTGGGACTACACTCCTGGCGACACAAAGCTTTATTTACCCGGGTTTTTGCCAAATGGTGTTACGGTCAAAATCTTTTATGAAACCGACGATGGGTCTAAACCCAACACGGTTGACCCGAACAAATTCAAACTCCCCGTGATTGGGGAAAGGCAAATCTCTCCCGAGGAACGCCTATTTTTGCAGGATATAAACCCACTTGTGGTTCAGAACTGTGGTTGCCACAATAACGTTACACCTAACTTTCTAAATAACTTTGCCGTTTTCAGAGCCAATAAAGACACGATTAGAGATCAAATCAATGGTAACATGATGCCTCAAAATCAACCCGCCGGTGGACCATTCTACAAAGACGGAGCTAACGGCATGAAAATACTTAACTTTATCACCACCTCTTTGCCCTAGTCTCCAAATGATACGAGTCTTTTTAGAATGAATCCTGATTAGAGGAATAGGAACACATATGACCATTGCAAACCATAAATCTCTAGATCGATATCTTAGGAAGCATGCCCTAAAGGTCATCCTTCCCCTGTCTTTGGGAATTTACTTCTGGCAGGGTTGCGGCCGGGCGGAAAACAAAAAAAGCGGCGCTTCAGGAGTTGAAAATGGCCAAAATGATTCGGGAAATCCTGGATCCGCCAAAGGGACTGGAGGTGGCTCAGGGGCCGGTGAACCGGGAGAAGAACCGGTAAACCATGGACCGCTGGAGGTGTTGGAAGTATCCCCCAAAAACGCAGACAACAAAGCCAGCATTTCAGCTCCCATCATCATTACCTTTAACAATGTGATCAAAGCACCCGAAGGGGATCCTTTTAAAGTCTTTAAGTTACAGGACGCACCCGTAATCGGGATTCCGGGTGCCTTACAAGCCAAAGGAAACACACTCGTGTTCAATCCCGGATCTCAGCTTCAAAGAAACAAAAGTCATACCGCCAATCTTTATGCAGCAGTGGAAGATGTCTTCGGACAAAAGCTTAAATCAAGCAAAGCCTGGAACTTTTTCACTCTAAACTCAGATGATAAAATCCCACCCACCATCGCCGCCACCAATGCCAGCTCCGTTCATACGGCAGGGGGGATAGTGGTGTCGTTTAACGAAGAAATGGACATGACATCCATTAGCAGCGCTTCAGTGGCCGTTAAAGATGGAGGGGGAGTAATCGTTCCCACCACTCTCACTAAGCTAAAATCCAGCGTATTGTTAAAACCGCAAAACGCACTGACGGCAGGAGGGAACTATCAGATATTTGTCTCAAAAGAGGCCAAAGACCTGGTTGGAAATCTCCTGGGAGCGGACTCCAGCACCCCACTTTCTGTAAGCTCAAGTGCTGGACCATTTGGTTTGAGCTCCGGCTCCCCAGCCAATGCTTCCCAAAACAACAGCGTGGAAACGAAAATAAAAGCGGTGTTCTCTGCGGCCATCGACCTCACGAGCGTGCTAACCACCAATGTGACTTTAACTGGACCTGGGGGAGCCGCTGTGGCGGGCAGCTTGGATGTGGAAAACGTAAATACTGTGGTGTTTATCCCAAATGCCTCTCTCAGTTTTAACACCACTTACACTTTAAATATAGGAACGGGATTAAAATCTGCATCAGGTGTGGCTCTCGGTTCGGCCGCCGGGATGAGCTTTACAACGGGAGCTCCCTTGGGGATTGCATCCACCGCCCCCACAAAAGATTCCTCGGGAAATGCGAGTTCCATAGTCCCATCTATCACATTTGACCAAGATCTCAACGCCACTACATTAGGAAATGGGAAGGTTCTAATCATTGACGAAAATGGAAATTTTATTAACTCTACAGCGGTCTTGAGCGGAAGAACATTAACTTTTAATCCTGAGAAAACTCTTTATCTGGGTAAAACCATGTCGGTATCCGTACCTTCTAGCCTCAGAAGTGCCATCGGAAATCCCATTCAAGGCACCTACACTTTAAGCTTTAAAATCACTCCCGATCCCACCTGGGAGGCCACCATCAAGCCCATCTTTGCCCAGCGCTGCGGAGGGTGTCATGCCCACTACGTAGATAGGGTAAAAAATGTGATATATCGTTCCAATATTACAAAAAGAATGATCGTAGAAAAAACTATGCCAGGAGGCGGAATGCCTCAAGGTGAGCGGGACTTGGTGAGCAATTGGTACAATACCAATCCCGTGCCCTAATAACTCCTTCGCATCATTCCTTTAAGGTGATGGATAAGGTGCCATTTTTATCGGTAAAGGTATGATTTCCCAATTTTACATCCAGGGTGTGGTGGGATTGGGGCGAAAGCTTGACCACGCGTCCATTGATGTGCATTTCCTGGTTCACATATCTTCTTAGACTTTGAATTTTGGATTCTGCCACTTTCTTTCCATCCACCCAGATCTCCATGGATAAGGGAACAAAATCATCCTGACTATACACCACCACGCTCGCAAAGACCGCGATTTCAGAAGCCGTGGAATGAAAGGAACGGGAAAAAAACTTGGCCCTTCCACTCAATTCATTGGCTAGGGGTTCTTCCTGGATCAAAGCGATCCACTTGCCCGAGGGTGCGGAGGTTGATTTTTCAGGTGACTGGGCCAGACCACTGTAAGAAATGGGGACTGAAATAAATAATCCCGTTAACCACTGCGCCCAAAGAAAAGCCATACTTGAATTCCTTATGTAAAAAAGGCAAAATAGGCGGTGGAGCCTCTCATAAAAAATCTCCCAAATCAAGTGAGGATAGGTGCTGTGTCAACCACACTCGCCCCGAAATGAGCGAGCTTGAGGAGTGAAGACTCCGAAAGCGGTTGACCAGCCCCCTTGGGAAACCGAGGAGACGCTTTTGTGGAATGGCGAGGCTAACGCTTCGCCAAAATAGGCACTCCGGGATGCGTTGCCAG
>JBIIVH010000031.1:0-47029 GCA_044339525.1 Silvanigrellaceae bacterium
ACCATTATACTCCTAGGAAGCAGTTATGGAAAGTCTTTGGAGTGTTCATACCAATCTCAACCTGTGGCCATTGGAGGAAAGTGACCGTGAATCCTATTTGGTATCTTTTCCTTGGACTGCTTTTTTTAGGCTGCTCCACCAGTGAAAATAAACTGAATTTAAAAGCAATTAATTCAGCTAGCGACGTTTCTCGAGACAAACTAGAAAGTTTGGATGTAACAACCACCTCACCGGAACAATATTACTCTACCTTCCTAAAAGCGTTTTCACTTCTTAACTTGGATCAAATTCCACAAGATCCTACAAAAACCACCCTAAGTCTGGAAATGGCGGACCAAATTAAAAATCTCGACTGGGAGATAGCTAGTTTAGTAATCAAACTAAGAGAGGGTTACTCATTGAAGTCTTCAGACTTGAAACAAGGTTTCTGCTTTTTTTTCTTATCTCAAACCCATCCTGAGCCTTTGACCCTTTCTGACTTCTCGCCTTCCGAGATTCAAAAACGTTTTTACTCCAACCGCCAACCCATGGAGTTTAGCTCTTGCTTAGATAAGATAAAGGGAATCGTGGCATCACACAAAGTGGAGCTACACCCCGGTTTTTTGGGCCTTTAAAATCCAGAAGTTAATCCCTTATTTACATCAAATTTTTTAGAACTGTAAAACCGGCTCCATTTCAGATGAACCCCTTGGATTTTAGAGTCTTCAAGTGAGGGTTTTGCAGCTAAACATGCCAATAACGTAAAAGGATCTACCCTTCCATTGTACGTCTTTCCAAGGGTTGTTTTTAGGTCATTTGGCGTAAAACAAGTGCTCTGAAGTGCATTTACAAGCGGATCCGCAGCTCCCGCAACAGATGGTTCGTCGGGACCCAAACGCTCTGCCTGATCCATGGTGTATTGCGAAGAAGCTAACCCCAAACTGGACTTAACAACCGCTTCAAGGTGAAGATGCGGCAACACGGAAGGGCTATTGGCATTTCCGCTTTTCCCCACATTTCCAATGTATTGCCCCTTGGTTACGGACTGGTTTTGAACAGCCGTCTGAGAGAGATGTCCATACAAAAAATCCACATAAAAATTTTGACCTTTGGTCAAAGCCAAGGGGAGTTTACAGGTTATCACCACATAGGAACCATACCCTCCTGAATCTACATTTTTCTGCGCTTTACCATCACAAGGGGAATAAAGCCTCTGACCCACAGGGTACAATAGGTCCACTCCGGCATGTAGCCTCGTGCCCCCTCCTCTACTAGCTCGAAACCACCCTTCCCCCACTGCATCTGTTCTTGTTCCATAGTCCTGCTTCACAGGCCACACGAAACTAAACTTGGCAGGTGCCATTGCTGGGTCACCGAAATCAGAAAGGCCTTCGGAATTCCACATTTTGGAAAACTCATCAGGCTGCTCCCAAGGATCATCAGCCCCACAGCCTTGAACCAAACCACTCCCAGCCCCCACCACCAAAAAAAGAAATCGGGATACACTAGATTTAAAATCCATAAAAAAACCATTTTTAACACTATTAAATGGCAACATTAAGACACCCTCCGTGACGACTTTACAACAAAACCCATGTTCGGGACCTTTTATTCGGAAGTTTTTTTTATTTCATAAGTGTAATTTAAAGTTAATCTTAATCAATGGCAATGTCTTGACCCAGAGAGGTCGCTCGGTCCTTTCCCGAATGAGGGAGCCCATTGGTTTTGACCTCTCCAAAAAACACGATTGCCGGTGGCGCTTAGCGAAGATTTGCAGAAGTAAACTTTACCGCACCCAATGATTCCTTGTAACATATTATAATATATATTTAATTGATAAAAACTCATGATCAGAAAATTTGAGACGATAAGAAAAATAGAGGAAATGATTCCTCCCTCTGGTAGGTAGTTAAAATGAAAGTTTTGAACCAAACCCCTTTTTGTTCCCTTTTTGCCCTGATTTTGGTGAGTTGTTCTGGAGCAGGAGAATTTGAGGGAGGGGCCAAATCTGATGGGAAATCTACGGAGAAAACCGCTGTGGCAATGGAAGACAATGCAAAGCCCAAATCGGGTTCTGTGCCCCATTCTGGGGAAAAGCAAAGATCCCGTGAAGATGGGGAAATGGTCCAGTGGCGGGCCTCTGCAGAGCCTGAACTATCCCGTTTTTCACCTCGCGGTGGACCTGACTCAGAATCACCCGAGCTCAGTTGCAAAGAGCTGCTTGTGCCGGAAACCCTTTCGGTTCGAACGTTTCATGAACTCATTGGAACCAAGCTTAGGTGTTTGAATGCATTGGTGGACCGATCTCTTGATCAAAAGATAGGTGAAGACCTGAAAAAAGCTCAAGAGAGTGGTGGAACGGATCCAGAGAAAAGTCGGGCAGAAATGAGGGCCGTTTTAGAAAAATACAAATCTGAAATTGAACAGGAAAACAAACGGATCAAAGAAATAAGAGAACAGAATGCCGATTTTTTCCGGGAACTCTCATCCATTTCAGAAAAGGTGGCCACTTCGTGTTTAGTTAGGCCCGGAGTTCCTCCAGGTCGTTTCCATGAGGTTACAGATCAACAGAGAGAAGAGTTTAAATCGGCTATGGAGGCCAAAGAAAAATCATCTGAATGTGTGGAGAGTTTAAAGACAGCAAGGGAGTTTTTGATAAAAAATACCAAATAACGTTTTGCCAGGAATGGGTGTTGGCTGTGCATTAACATTTCATGTTACTCTCTAGGTTTCGCATGAAAACAGAGAGGAATAATTGATGAAAAAATGGGCTCTTCTAATATTGATCTTGGGGGTTGGCACAATACCCATTCAATGTAAGTCTCGTTCAAAAACCTTTGATTCAGATGTTAATTTAAAATTTGGCCTGGATGAGGTTTTAGGATTGGTGGCCAGTATTTCAGAGTCGGCGTCGGGATTTGCCCATCAAGTCAAAAAAATTCTTCATTTGCCTGAAAAAAAACGAGTCTCTAGCCTGGACCAGTGCCCCTCTGTCATCCCACATCTAACGGCGGCCCAATCCGATTCGGGAAACACCCTGCGTCGGATGGCACTCCATGCGTATTTAGCACAGTTACCTTATACTGATGATCCGGAAATTGTTAAACAAGAGGCCCAAAAAATTGGATTTCAGGAAGCCCGCAGACTGAACATAAAATCCACGGGCGGTGAATTATACGTGTTTTCAAATGATAAATCTCTGGTTTTGTCTTTTTTGGGTACCGACAGTCTAAGAGACGTCATGCAGGACATCAAACTTCAAAAGGTTCCAAATACCACCTGGGGTGAGGTGCATAGAGGATTTTTTGAGGTTTATAAAAGTTTCTCAATGACATCTGCCGAGGCTACGGAGGATGTGTACAGCATTCTTTCTGATGCCGGTTACCTTTCCCCCTTTTGGGTGCCGGTGCAAGCCACTAAGACTCAAAGTAAGACCCATGAAACGAAATCAAAGGGAAAAAAACTCTCCATTGTGGGCCATTCCCTAGGAGGGGCTTTAGCTTCCCTGTTTGCACTGGATCTTTCCCATCGTTTTAAATTAACCGACGAGTCAGCCACAAATGGGTGCGAACTATCTCATTCAAAAGACTCATTGAAAGCGGAGCTTTATACTTTTGCCGCTCCTAGAGTGGGGAACGAGGAATTTGTTCGATGTCTGTCTCAAAACTGGGAAAACAGAATCTTTAGAGTTTCAGATGAGGTGGATTTAATCCCTTCCCTCCCACCCTCAAAAATGTGGTTCGGAAATCGTAAGGAATTGGATTATGTCGATTTACCCATTGGCTTTCGGCCCAGGAATCGAATCGCCCCGCTTTATGAAAAAAAATCGAAACACCACGGAAAGGAGGAGCCTAAGGAAACAGAAAAAACATTCCAGGAGGTTCCTGAAGATCCCTTAACTCCCTTAGTCTCCTATCAGCCAACTTCTGATAATGGCTGGATGGACTCAGCCAAAAAGGTGATAAAAAGTGGTTTGGGAGAATTAAAAGCCGCACATGTTTCCTATTCAAGGTCCCTATTTCATCGATTAGACCCCACTTGCAAAGCTAAATTCTTCGAATCCCAACTTCCCGACCCTTAATTTTCGTCTCTCTAGGTGGGAAGTTGAATTTATATAAATTCAACTGGTTACCGAGTAAAGTGAAAATCTTTTCAGATAGCAATGGAGGGGATACTAAGGATTCCAGGGAATGTTTCCCTACAGGAGGAATTATGAAAAACTTGATTTTGGGTGTTTCAGCAGCAATATCTGTCGTGTTTAGTGCAACTGGGTTGGCAGCCACCAAAGCTGGGACGTACAATGTAGCCAGGTGTTTCTTTGAAGGTGTGATCGAAAATTTAAGATTAGATGTTGTGGTTGATTCCAAGGGAAAGGTCGTTCGGTTTGATACATTAGGCACGGACTTTAGGAATACGGTAAAGGCAGATATTTTACAAGCTGCTGTGCGTCCCGATGGAAAAAGTGTAGATTTCATCACATCAGGTCGGTTTGATAGCACCACTACTGACGAAATCGGTGCCAGTGGCTGGCTAAGATCCGTTGAAATCGAAAGAAGTTCCAGCACACCTAAAGTAAAAGTGAGTTACGATTTTCTTGATGTTCATGGAGGAGTAGCCACAGAATCTTTTCAGTTTGATGGATGTAAGCTTAGCAACATGGGACTTTTTATCCAATAATGGATTTGGTACCCCACTTAAAGTTCCAAATAAGTAAAGAACCCGTGCCTAAAACTGCAAAAAAGGCACTCGTTAACATAGCGCTCTGAATCCCATACTTTGACATTAGAATGCCGGTGGTGGCACTGGCAGGTAGTGCAGCAAGTCCTAAAACAAACTGCAAAGATCCATAGCCAGTGCCGCGCTCTTCGGTGGGTAACAAATCAGACAACAATGCCTTTTCGATCCCATCAGTGCATCCATAATAAATGCCATACAGTATCATTCCCAGCCAAAATTCGCTTTTAGTGCTGGATATACCAAACATAAAATAGGCAAGTGCAAAAAGTAACCATCCCGTTACAAGAATGGGAATTCTTCCCAAGCGATCTGACAGTCTGCCAAGAGGCACTGCCAGTCCAGCGGTAACAAAACTAAAAAAAACCCAAAGCAGTAAGATCTGAGGAAAAGAAAAACCCAGGTCCTGGGCTTTGAGCATGAGAAAAGCTTCGCTGGACTTGCCTATAGAAAACACAAAAATGATACCTAAAAATGGGCGAATTCTTTTGGGAATAATCACCGAAATGTATTTTTTAGAGGGTGTTTGTCGGATGAAGTTTGGTATCCAAAACTGAAGAAGTGCGATTGCCAAAATGCCAAAAGGCAAACCTAAAAGGGCGGTTTTTTTCATTGCGGAAACACTCAGTTTCCCTTGGTCAAAAGCTAAAAAATAAGCCATCAAAAGGCTAACGATGGCACCCAAGGTGTCCAAAAAACGAGCAACACCAAAATCACGTCCCGCTAGGCCCAGCACCACTTCGTCGGCTATCAGGGCATCGCGGGGGGCGGCACGAAGTCCTTTGCCTGTTTTATCCAAGAATCGGGTGAGGGCAATGACGAGTGGGTTTAAAGTTAAAAAGGCCAGGAGTGCTCTGGAAATCAAAGAGAGGCTATAACCAGTCACCACGATGGGTTTTCGGGAGGGAATACGGTCGGAAAGCCAACCCGAAAATCCCTTTAAAAAGATGCTGAGAGCTTCTGCTATGCCTTCAATGAAGCCCAAATAAAAGGGAGAAGAGCCCAAGGGACCAATGAGAATGAGAGGTAGAGTGCGTGTTAGGGCCTCTCCAGAACAATCATTGAAAAAGGATACCCAGCCCAGTTTGGTGGCCACTGAGGATGCTTTTGGAGGTGCTTTGGAATCATCAGGAAAGTCATCTGAGGACAAGGGTGGATTCATGGAAAAAAGGCTCCTGCCTAATGGAGCAAGGCTCGTTTTAGGGTGGCCGCCAAAATCCAGAAGATTTGGTGCTCAGGAAGAGACTCGAACTCTTACACCTTGCGGCGCTCGCACCTGAAACGAGTGCGTCTACCAATTCCGCCACCTGAGCACTAACCCTGCTGATAGTCGGTTTAATGTCGTCTGTCAAGAATTGGGGATTAGTTGGTGGGGTGTAAGAAGATTTTAAGGTTGATGAGAGCGCCGTTTTCTCGATTTCCTTCCATAACATGTGTCGTTTCACGCAGGGGCAGCCGGGAAGTGTATTTTTGCAAATTTTGCCAGCCGCTCCGTTCTTTGCGCTGGATCAACACCTGCCAGTGTTCTCCGTCTACCAGGGAAGGGGGCCTAACCTCGGCTCTCAATAATCCTTGAATGAAAACCGTTTTTTGTGTGGTATCAATGGAAGTTTTGGCTACTCTTAAAAACTCCAAACGGGAGCGATCTAAATTCTTAACTTCCAGATCCAAGTCCAGTATCAGATGCCTATCGTCTGTGGAAAGAGTCGGCACGCTGCGAGAAGGATGGCTCACCATCGATGTCAACAGGATGAAATTTTCATGGGCTATGGCTTTGGGAGCGAGGACCAACAAAGACGAACTGGACAACCAACTTATCCCTGAGATTCTGAAATTTATTAGGTTGAAACGACCGAGACACCGGAAAAAAGGAGAAAAAAACGGATATGACATATACCACCATAAACGGGTGAGACTTGCTGTTGTATGCGCACAAAGAACGGAAGTCAACCCAATTTCCGCGCTCACACAAAAAACCTTGGAAAAACAAAGTTTCTGAATTCTTGACCATTTAACATTGCATGTGATTGAATCACTTAATTGCGTTTTAGAAATCTAAGGAGCACATTTAAATGGCAAATTACATATTTAACATGGTAAAACTTCGCAAAACCGTTGGCACAAGAGAGATCTTAAAGGACATTTACCTATCCTTTTTGCCTGGAGCTAAAATTGGCATCATTGGAGCCAATGGTTCCGGAAAATCAACGCTTTTAAGAATAATGGCGGGGGTAGACACGCAGTTTACGGGCGAGGCCTTTCCCGCAAAAGGCATTAAAATTGGATACTTACCCCAAGAACCTGTGTTGGATGAAACCAAAACCGTTCAGGAAAATATAGCAGAAGCCTTTGTGGAAATCAAAGCTCTTCTTCAACGATATGAGGAAGTTAACCAAGCCCTTTGTGAACCCCAAAGCGATGAAGCCATGGACAAACTTTTAAACGAAAGCGCGCGACTCCAAGATCAGCTGGATGCCAGCAATGCATGGGAGCTAGACCGGACCATCGAAATCGCCATGGATGCCCTGAGATGTCCACCAGCCGAAGCCGCGGTGACGCATCTGTCAGGAGGGGAAAAAAGAAGAGTTGCCTTGTGCAAACTTTTACTCTCCAAGCATGACCTATTACTCCTAGACGAACCTACAAACCACTTGGATGCCGAATCGGTGCAGTGGTTGGAGCGACATCTTAAAGAGTATCCTGGGACCATGGTGGTGGTAACACATGATCGTTACTTTTTGGATAACGTTACAGAATGGATTCTGGAATTGGATCGTGGGCAAGGAATCCCATGGCACACCAACTATTCCAGATGGATTGAACAAAAGTCTCAGAGACTAGGCGAGGAAGAAAAACAGGAATCCGCTAGGCAAAAGGCTTTGAAGAAAGAGTTGGAATGGATTCGCATGCCCGCTCGGGCTAGACAGTCCAAGGCAAAATGGAGAATTGCCCAATACAATGAGCTGCTAAACCAAGAGAATGAACGAAATGATGGTTTGAAAGAAATCCAGTTCCCCCCCTGCCCTCGATTGGGAGATGTTGTGGTGGAGGCCCAACAGCTGGGTAAAGGATTTGGCGATAGAGTGCTTTTTGAAAAATTAGATTTTAAACTTCCCCCAGGTGGAATTGTGGGTGTAATTGGGGCGAATGGGTCCGGCAAAACGACGCTTTTCAAAATGATAGCAGGTAAAGAAACACCCGATGATGGAACCTTAAAAATAGGCGAAACGGTAAAGATTTCTTATGTGGACCAAAACCGAGAGTCTCTTAGCCCCAACAACTCTGTGTTTGAAGAGCTGGCTCAAGGCAAGGAAACGCTCATGCTAGGCACCAAAGAAGTCAATTCCCGCAGCTATATTTCTGGATTTGGATTTCGTGGAGCGGATCAACAAAAGAAGGTGGAGAACCTTTCTGGAGGAGAACGTAACAGACTTAATCTAGCAAAATTGATTATGAACGGTGGAAATCTCCTGCTTTTGGATGAACCTACCAACGATTTAGACGTGGACACTCTTCGCGCCCTGGAAGATGGATTAAATTCATTTCCGGGATGTGCTGTGGTCATTTCCCATGACCGGTGGTTTTTGGATCGCATTGCCACTCATATTTTGGCGTTTGAAGGAGATTCCAATGTAGTATGGTTTGAAGGTAACTACCAAGACTACATCGAAGATAAAAAACGTAGATTAGGAGCGGATGCTGTGGAACCCAAAAAACTCAAATTTAAAAAATTAACACGCACCTAGATCTTCACAGATAGGCATGAGGATAGGCAATGAGTTCTCAAATCCGTGGCGATAAATTTGGAGCGCTGGCCGTAGGCGTATTGCTGAGTGTGATTTTAGGTGGGGGGATTTTTTGGCAGGCGTTTCGTTGGGAGATGCCACCTACATCCAACCCATCTAAGGAAGGCGTCTTGGAAAAGCCCATCATTCGATTAGGAGTTCATCAAAAGGATGAGTTTTCTATGGAACTTGCAAACTGGATGATACAGGAATGGACTTCTCTTCCATCCCCTGAATTTCAAATCCAAATTAGACCCTTGGATGTGAATTCCGGTTCCAGTCAAAACCCCCAACTCCCCCCTTCTGAAGGTTCCTCCAGTCTGATTCCTTCCCCCACCCCATCCGCCCCCGCTCCAGATAACTTTCATCCTGAAACCTGGGACGTGGGTTTGTTTTCCAACGAATGGAGCCATGAACTGGATGTTCAGCAATTGGTTCACCCGATGGCAGAATTTGCGGATCTGAGTCGATTTCATCCAGTGTCGTCTGAGGCATTGGCTCAAGAAGGGTCATACTTGGGGATGCCCATCACGATGGGCGGGCACCTGGTTTTATTTTCTAGGGCTAACATAGAAAATTATGATAATTTTTCTTTAAGCGATCTGCTACTAGATGTTCCTGTTCCGCAAGAACAAGTCACACCCAACCCATCTTCTGCGCGTAAATGGCAGATGGATTTTCAAACCGCGCAGTTACTTTTTAGTCTATTAGATGCCGAACAAAAATGGCCCTTTGAAATCAAAAATGATGAGTCGTTTGAAGTTCAATTAAGCCTGGATTCTCTGGACCCTGTTTGGAAATTACTACACCAATTACGGTTTTCAACCCAAGATCCGCAGTTTTTGTGCACCGGAAGTTGCGCGGCAAAGGCGTTGGTGGATGGTAAAATGGATTATTGGCTTGCGCCAGAAAACTATACCCGTGAACTCCTAAAGCAAGGATTGACCTCTCTTCGTGTGTATCCTCTTCCGAGAAAATCAGTAGGCATGGCAAAGTTAAATGGCTTGGTGTCCGGATTGAGCGCGTTTGTGAGTTCCAAAACCCCATTGGAAAAGGAAGTTTACATTCGAAATTTTCTAAGTTTCATCGCATCCCGAAAATCTCAGCTTTCCATGGCCCTTAAGTTCCATATCATTCCAGCCATGCATGAAGCTCAATTTGATGAGAGTTTGCAAACGAGTGAGGTGATGGTGGGTCTTTTGAGCAGCCTAGGTTCCATTCGTCCTGCGCCCACTCATACGAAATATCGTGACCTTTCTCAAGCTTTGGTGAAGGCATTCTGGAGCCAAAAAGAGCTATCAAGAGAGGCATTGCCCACCTCTGCTTCCCCTTTGCCACCCATTTTATCTTGGGTACAGTCTTGGCAAGGTTCAAATCCCTCCCACCCATAGTGGATAAATGCTGACATTTTAAAGTGTTATCCATTTTTAATTCTGAACGAGGGGTCACATTGAGGTGATCTTTAATGCTTTAAAGTTTACAGTTTCTTTATGGTTGTAACACGTAAAGGAAACGTCATGAAAAAAAGAGTTGTGAAGAGTCTGCCCAAAATTGCGATGTTGATACTAGGTGTATGTTCTTTTAGTGTCGCTGGGTTGGCACAGGTAAATCTACCGCAATCAAGCGAAGATACCGCGAATCAAATTCGAGTTTTAAAAAAGCAAATTATGGATATTGCCAGGTCCAATACATACAATTCTCCAGAGGAGCTACCTTTCACACGGGAAGCATTGGAGCCTTTGGTACAGCAATTAAATGAACTTTCTTCAGTCCCTCCTGTGTCTATCCAGGTGGGATTGGTAGAAGGATCTTGGAAAGAGATTTGGAGTGATGATAGGGAACCCTCCCGTCCAGGTGTTACTTTAAACAGAAATTCAGTTTATCAAGTTGTTACTAAATCAGGATATTTTTATAACATTGGTACGAGCAGAGGAGTGCTCCCATCCGGCCAAAAAGTGGAATTTACAGGCTTCCTGAGGGGAGTTTACACACAAGATTTGATGACCAATGGACTTCAAATTCAGTTTACTCGGCTAGGGTATTTGGATGGTCAGCTTCCCGCCCAGACCCAGCTTTTTGATACCATCATAAAGGCAGAAACCGATTCCAGTTTCCTAAAAAGCTTTCCAGGAGATGTGACGGCTCCTAGAGGTCCTGTGGGCCAAAAAGGATTTCTTCAAAATGTTTACGTAGATGGAGACATTAGAATTGCCAGAGGATTCAATTATGCAGATAACCAGCAAGATTTATACATTTTGAGAAAAGTAACAGAAGTGGAAATGGATTGAGGTTGATCATCGTCTCTGGTTAAGTTCCTGAGATGTGAACGCAACCCGACGCTTGGGCAGCCCTACCCCCATGGTGTTTTGCCCAACGCCTAGGGAAGGCATTTGTTGAGATTGGAGCGGGGCAATAGCCGTTTCTCCTTGGTAGAGTTCCTGGGCTCGACGGGTCCTGGGCACCACTGGTTCTTCATCTCGGAGGAAGTGACGAGATGGTGTCGCGCCTTCTTGGCGGGCTCCCGCTTGCCTTCGGGGATCGGCTTTCGGAGGATTTGGTTCAGAGGTGGCGTTTTGCACCTTTTGCCTCAATTCCAAAGTCATTTCAAAAAGATCCACAATCCGATCCGCTAAGGCATCCACTTGATGATGGGCCACAAATAGCCCAAAGGTTTTATTTTCTCCCGATTCCACGATCATGTCTAAGATAGCTTGTTTGGTGGCGATTCTGAAAACACTCATGGTTTCTTTCCTAATTTTCATTTATTAGAGATATAAGTTAAATGGTCAAACCTGACGGTGATGATACTGCAGGTTTAGCTTGATTATTGTTCATCCAGGCAAGGGAGTACCCATGGAATCGAATGCCCGTTTTCAAAATGCCATCACCACTCAAAATTTCCATACCTTGGATTGGGCTAAAGCCTGGAGTTTCCATAATGAGTGCCTTTTGCCTTGTACCGTTCAGGATCCCCATTCTGGAAAAGTACTGATGCAGGGTTATATGACTCAAGAAAGTGTAAAACGAACTTTAGAATGTGGTAAGGTAACGTTTTTTTCCCGATCGAAGCAGGCGCTTTGGACGAAGGGAGAAACCAGCGGCCATTTTCTGCTTTTGCATTCCATGTTTACAGATTGTGACCGAGATAGTTTGCTGATTTTAGCCCATCCAAAGGGTCCAACTTGCCATCAGGGCACGGAGAGTTGTTTTGAGTCCGCTTCGCTAGATTCTGATTTAACCATGCCTCTGTTTGGGCAAATGGGATCGCTTTGGAACACCATTCAAAGCAGACTGGTGGAAGGAACAGCAGATTCCTATACCAAAAAACTGGTGGAATCGGGGTTGGATCGCGTCTTAAAAAAGCTAACGGAGGAAGCAGGAGAGGTGATTCTTGCCGCCAAAAATGCAGCTAGTACATCCCATTCTGAGGAGCTTTTAGAAGAAAGTGCCGATCTCCTTTACCACTGGTTGCTCATCTTTGGCGCTTTGAAACTGAATCCTGTGGGAACTATGAAAGTCTTAAAGAAACGCGCCAAAAGCCGATAGGCAAAGAAGAGCCCAATCATTTGAATTTTAGGGTACCCAGCTAGGAGCTCAATGTCTGAAACGGCAATCCATTCCATTCGTGATGAATTTTTAGACACGGAATACGGGGCCAGTCTCCTAAAGTCTCTTCCCTTTTTTAAAAATTTTAGGATAGATGAGCTTCAAAGAGTCTATGCTTTGGGAGAAATTCAAGTCTATAATGAATCCGCGAACATCATGATAGAGCATGAAGAGACGGTGGGCGCCTATCTCATTTTAGAGGGTAGAGTGGGGATTTTTAAGGAAAAAATAGGTATCGACCGAAAGGGTTTTTTGATCGCTACCCTGGCCAAGGGGGATTCCTTTGGAGAGCTAAGTTTGTTGGACAGGGCACCCAGAAGTGCCACGGTCACCGCCCTGAGCCGATGTGTGTTGTTTTATTTGGATGGGGCGGTCTGGACTCAAGCCCTTGATCAGGACACCGTTTTTTCGGCCCGATTTTATTTTGGATTTGCCCTAATGTTGGCCGAGCGCCTCAGAACGCTCGATTCCCAATTTGTGCTGAGCCAGAAGCAGCTATGGGAAATGGCATTTAAAAATGGCGGACAATCACAAGAAATGCAGGAATTAAAACACCAGTTTGTATTTAAAAAGCACGCTGATGCGTTTGTTTTGGATAAACATGTCCACCCTCCCGTGGTTCAAACCCCTCCTACATCAGCCCCAGCTATCCCATTCCCCAGTAAAAAGACCCCACCTCCTTCCTACGAAACGGAGGTCCATACAGAATTGATGGATCACTCTCAACAAGAAAACGAGACGCAAAAATTGGATTTTAAGCTTAATTTTAGTAATATTGAAAATGAAACCACAAATGCCACAGATCTAAAAACGTTTCTGTTGAAAAAGGACGCTTAAACCATAACACTCATCTGTTACGTTATATTGACGGTAGTCCAAAATCTTTGTTTGGGGTCTTGGCCCGTGCCGCCCACGGCACCTCCCCGAAAACTGGGAAGAAATGGATGTCCATAAGTGTTTTCACGAAAGAGCGTAATGTTAGAAAATGGCACTCCTATAGCCAAGAGGTCTAATACCATTAAACTTTGAAAATCAGGATAAAATACCGTAGGCAGGTCCCATTTTTGGGATAGAGAATCACAGCGTACCTTTAAAACATGACCATAAGAAGTTAAACAGTTACTTTGAGGAGCTAATGCTAACACCCTTTCTAAATGACTTTTAAGCGATTCAAAAACATCGTCCCGGCATGGATAGTGTGTTCCAAAAATAGCAGGTCCAATGTACACGTGCAATTGATTTAATAGACTAGCCCAGTCCCACTTTTCCCAATCTTGCTGAGCCATTTTTAGAAAGGAAAGGGCATTTAAGTGGATACCCTGAGTGAATCCCCTCCAACCAGCATGCACCAAAGAAACAAAAAACTCGTCTTGCATTTGAAGTACAAATGCAACCGCTAAGCAATCGGCGGTAGCTAAAGAAAACTCCACTGGGGATAGGGGCAAAGAGCTTCGCTTTCCCCAGTGGACCATCCCATCAGCAGGGTGGAGCATTCTCTGTCCGGTAAGTTCACAAAAAGTGAGAATGTTTGAGGTGTGTTTGGCTTGTACTTTCAAGCTTAACTCAGGCTTGTTTTGGTTGATTCTTAGAGAAAATCCAGACCAGGGACATAATCCCTCCTCACCCAGAAAGGGGTCAGGATTTGCAGAAAGAGACGTCCATTTAACCCTTCTGGAAAGCTCCAATGGAAGGGGTAGAGTTCTATCCGTTGACTTCCATTGCACACAGAGCATCTGGGAAAACTCTCAAAAGTTAATTGGTAATGGTCTTTTGTTCTAAATTTTTGAGATGCAGCGAGCTAAAGAATCGATCCGTTCTAAAGCTAGGCAGAATGGTATCCGTTTCTGATCTAGGCAAGGTGGAGTAAAGCACGATTCCTGCTTTTCCATACACTTTTTTAATATCCACATATCCCCAAAAACGGCTATCGTTGCTCGAATCCCGATTATCTCCCAACACAAAAATCTTGCCTTCTGGGATCTTCCAGCTTCTGGATTCGTGGAACGTGAGTCCGGCTTGGTTCAATCGCAGGATGTAATGGGGGACAGGTCCCACTTGATTTTGAAGATAGAGGGACTTGTTTTCTGCCTTTTCCCCCATGTCATTAAGGATGCTGCGATCTTCCTGGAGGTTTTCTTGGGTGGTATCACCATTAATCACGAGGGTTCCCTGTTTAAACGAAATCGTGTCGCCGGGCAATCCAACCACGCGTTTCACGAGGGTGACGTTTTCATTCACGCTTTTAAATAGAACAATGTCGCCTCGGGAAGGCTCCGCCCAGCTTAGAATTTGCTCCTCTGCAAAAGGTAACATCAAGCCAAAGGAAAGTTTATTTACGAGAACGTGATCGTTGATTTTGATTGTGGGTAGCATACTTCCCGTAGGAATCACATACCAGTTTACAAGGGAGCTTCTAATGATCACCATGATGGCTACGATGATGAAAGTATCACGTCCTAATAGAAAAAATTTCATAAGGTTGTCCTATTCTGAATCCAATCCAATTTTCTAGTTTTTAAACCATTCCAAAAATCAACGCTTCCCACAACCTTTTTTCCCAGGACCTGAACCTCGAGAAGCCTAAGCTTGGTACCTCCTAAGCATTCCAATACAAGAGCTTCGCCATCAAATGCCACTCGGGAAGACGGGGTGGTGGGAGTAGAATCCACGGATGAAGCAGAGGCGCAAGTGGTATGAACTTTAAGTTCCACTTGATCTTCTAAATTTTCTCCTAGCTGGAGTTGGATTCGTGTGCCAGGCCAGCCTGAAAACGCCCTCACTTTATTGTGGTTTTCCCAGGCCGTGTGAGCTGGACTGAGCCAGGATTCTTCAGGAGACAATTTTTTGGCCTTGGTGACTCCATTGGGATCTTGGGGTCTGGGAAGCAGCCTACCTTCGAGATAAGCGGGAAGTAAATCTTGCATTAATCTGGCACCACATTTAAACAAATCTTCTAGTAATTGCGGGGCTTTGATGGTCTCGTCCACATCTACTTTGCATTGACCCAAAATGGGTCCCGCATCCATGGCTTTTACCGTAAGTGCCAAACTCACCCCTGTTTGCTTCACCCCTTGCTCTAGGGCCCTTTGCACGGGAGAGGCTCCTCTCCAAGCAGGCAATAAACTGGGGTGAATGTTTAACGTTCCAAACTTGGGTAGGTCTAAAAATTCTTGACTCAAAATTTGGCCAAAGGCAGCTGTGATGCACAATTGAACGCCCAGCGCACGAAGGGTGTTTAAGGTTTCAGCATCATTTACATTTTCCGGGGTAAGCACGGGAATCCCCAATTCCTGAGCCTTTTGGTCCACAGGGGTGGCTAACAATTTGGAACTGCGGGAGGAACGAGCGGGAGGCTGGGTGATCACCACGCGAATTTGGATCTCCTGTTCCATTCGACTCAAGACTTCCAACACAGGAACCACCACTTGAGGTGTTCCTAAAAAGGCCACTTTGATTCTCATGGTGCAAAGGCCTCAAAATTAAGGTGATTTTCATTATGCCCAAAATGTAAATTTAAGGCTTTCATGGGAATTTTCAATTCGTTCAAAATAGGTTGCCACCAAAATGGACGGTTCCAAAAGTCCTTGTGGGGGATGCAGAGTCCGTTTTGGGACGGGGCGTGCACCAAAAAGGGGATACAGTTCTCAAAATAAGAGTGGGTTTGATAGGTACACATCAAAATATCGATGTCCAGCTGCCTGGGCAACCATTTGCTTTTTCGATTATGACCCACTTGGTTTTCGATGGACTCAATTTCCGAATACAACTCCCAAGGATCCAGGGGGCTTGAATAAAGACAAACAAAATTCAGATATTCCCCGTGGTCATCCGTGGAATACCAAGCGCTGGTGAGGGGTTGGGTTAACTCCCACTTCGTGGCTTGAAGGAGATTGCCAAATTGAGAAAGCAACAACAAGCCTTGGCGACAATTGTGGGTTTTATCTCCCAGATTGCTGCCAAATCCCAGTAAGTAAAGATATTTTGAGCCAGCGTCGGCCAACTGCATCGTTTCGCCTCAAATTCAAGCCAGCATCATAACCTATTTGCAGCGAAAAAAAAGAATTTCTAAAAAAAAGCATCCCGTATCACCTTCCACTAACGCACAGGATGCTAGAATGCAGGGGGATTAGGACGAGTCCATCGTCCCTATTTCTTTTCTCGGCTCTTTTTCCCAAAACTTTAAAAGTCCAAATTGACTTTCTATTCTCAAATGTTAAGGACTACTGAGTTCCCTTGAATCCTTTAGACTTAGGAAATCCCATGGAGCCCTCTCAGCCTTCCAATCTAGAAGATCTTAATTTTATTCTAAAAGACGCCCTTGACCGACTGGAATGGGCCAAGATTTGTCAAAGCGTCGCGCAACACGCCGTCCTAACCGAGGTAAAGGTTCGCTTCGAAAATTTGGTGCCTTGGGTGTCCCAAGAGCAGCGTTATCAGAGACTTATGGCGGCTATGGAGGGTTCAAAACTGGTCATGGAAGGCAAAAGTCTTCAAAAGTATTCCGATTTTGAGCCCAAAGATCTTTTAATTCAAATCAAGAGAGAAAATTCGTTATCCAAAGTCCTTTGTGTGCACCTACTCCTGATGTTGAATGCAGCCAAAGAAATCAGCCACTTCTTTCCGGACCCTTCTGACAAGTTAAAAAGTCCTGTTTTGGCAAAGGTGCAGGCTGAAATGATGGTGCCCAGCTCTTTCCATGCCGCTGTCCGATCCACCATTGATTTAGAAGGCGAAATTCTAGATAGCGCCTCTTCGGAACTGAAGAATCTTAGGCAAAAACAAAAAAATTTGAAGTCAAAAATTGAATCCACACTCGGTGATTTGATTAAGAAAACCAATTTTAGAAACGCCTTGCAGGACGCACAGTGGTCTATCAGAGACGGAAGATACGTCGTTCCCGTGCGTACCGACCGGAAATCAGAGATTGTGGGCACAACCTTAGGTGTGAGCTCCACGGGACACACCTTGTTTATCGAACCAGCAGAAATGACTGGGCTTCAAGGCCAGTTGGAGGAAACCCAGACCCAAATTTGGGCGGAGGAAGCTCGTATTTTACACGCACTTTCTAAGCAGGCCTGGCCGCTTTACGATACCTTGGTGGACCTGGCAGAAGGAGTTTACAAATGGGATTTTTATGCGTCACTCAGTCTATTTAGCCTATCTATTGATGGTTGTTGCCCCGAATTTCATCAAAATTCCCAAGATCCGAAATTTGAAATCTTAGGCGCCCGTCATCCTTTTCTCGTTTTGGACCGTAAAACGGTGGTGGCAAATGATCTCATTTTGAATTCCCACAGGGATTCCCAAGGTTCATCTCCCCAGGTTTGGGTGCTTTCAGGTCCCAATGCGGGCGGGAAAACATTATCCATGAAAACGGTGGGATTGTTGTTTGTAATGGCCCAAGCCGGGCTTGCGGTGAGTGCTCGTTCTGCTCGATTCCATGAATTTAATCAGGTATTTGCCGAAATTGGAGACCGACAGAACGTGTCTGAAGATTTGTCTACCTTTTCGGGTCATTTAACGCACTTGAAAAAGATCTGTTCCTTTAGTCAGTCCCGAACGTTGGTGTTACTGGATGAAGGGTTTGTGGGAACCGATCCTGCATTGGGAACTGCACTGGCTCGGGCCACTTTAGAGTATCTAGCGGATGTGGGTGCCACGGTGATCATCACAACTCACTTTTCTTCACTCAAGTTGTTATCCAATGAAGACTCCAGGTTTGTTAATGCCAGCATGGAATTTGAAAACTCCCAGCTGCTTCCCACCTACCGACTCCTTCCCGGGATTCCAGGGCAGAGTTTTGCGCTGGAGCTGGCGAGTCGGATTGGATTTTTTCCTTCTATCATAGAGAAAGCAAAGGAATATCATGGTAAAGAGGAACGAAATTTAGAAAAATTATTACAAACATTACAGATTCAAAGGGAAGAGCTAGATCATAGGCTTGAGCAAAATAAGCTTTGGAATCAACAACTATTAGAAGAAAAAGAAAAGCTAGAGCGAAACAGAAAAGAACTCACCCAACTTCGAGACGATCTTGTAACTTCCTATCAATCCAAACTGGAAAAGCGTCTGAATTCATTTGTAAATCGATTAGAAATCAGAGAAAAACAATTTCTAAAACACCTAGAAAGTCAGCGTAAAAACCTAGCTGAATCATCCATTTCCACCGTTCATTCCGCTGATCTTTCCCCCGAATCACCGCCTCTGCCTGTGGTGCCCTCTCCAAGCAAACAACCCGTAAAATCAAAGGTGCTGGGACTTCAGGACCTAGCTCAGTTTAAATCAAAATTGCCTGCGAAAAATCCGGGAAAAGAAGAGGAGGATGAGATCACCTCTTTTAGGTCACCCAAACAATTCTCCGTTCGATCTCTTCGAGACGAGGCGGTGGAAAGTTTGGAAAATCTGAAATCCTACGGAGATAAAGCAAATGCGGAAATGTCCAAAGAACTCAATACTTTGGTTCAAATGTATGGGGAAAATTCCCAGCGTGCTCTACCCGAAATTCCCAAAGTTGCTCCTGGGATCCCTGCCTTTAATGAATTGAAAAAAGGTGACAAGGTCAAATCTCAAAAATTTAAAGAAACAGGAATTGTACTAGCAGATTCTAATTATCATAAAGGAATGGTTGAGGTACAGTTTGGAATCCTAAAAACAAAATTGAAGTGGGATGAGGTTACTTTAATTCCCCAAACCGATTACAAAAAACAGTTACCCCCCAACAAAGTGAATTCAGTTACCACACCAAAATCGTTTAAACAAAACTCAACTTCAAATCAAACCGATATGCAGATTCCTCAGATTTTGCCTTACAAAGGTAATACAATAGATCTTAGAGGAATGATGGTTGAAGAGTCCATAGAAAAATGTGAGGCTTTTGTTTCCCATTGTTATAGTCAAGAAATTTCACCTTTTGTGATCCTCCATGGACATGGCACCGGAAAGGTGAAACTAGCGGTGAGGGAATGGTTGCAAAAGCATTCCTGGAAACTGAGATTTAGACCAGGTACCTCGGGAGAAGGATCGGACGGAGTGACGATTGTGGCGATAGACGAAACCTAAATTTTAAAGAAGGAATAAAACATGAGCTCCAAAAAATCAAATTCCTCAATAGATCCCATTTTAGAAAAGTCATTTAAAGTGCCTAGTTTTAAATTACAAAGTTTGAAGGGAGACGTTGATCATCTATCACTTAAAGGGTCGTGGCATGTGCTCTATTTCTACCCCAAAGATATGACATCGGGATGCACTTCTCAGGCAAGGGATTTTCAGGCAGAACTAAAATCCTTTGGAAAAGGGAATGTGAGCGTTCTGGGTGTGAGTAAAGAATCCCTGGATAGACATGAAAAATTTGCTTTAAAGGAATCACTTTCTTTCAATCTTTTAAGCGATCCTAATGGAAAACTGTGTGAAGATTTTGGGGTGATAAAAGAAAAGAGCATGTATGGAAGGAAGTACATAGGAATTGAAAGGAGCACATTTTTGATCGATCCAAATTTAAATGTAGTGGCCTGCTGGAGAGGCGTTAAGGTACCAGGGCATGTTCAAGCCGTATTAGAGATAATTAGACAGATTAAAAAAGAATAAATGCTTGATACATCGATTGACTTCTGATGTTAGTTAACTTAACTTGGAGTTAACTTTTCAATAGAGGAAATGGGTATGAGACTTAAGAGTGGAACTTATTTTGGACTATCCCTGTTTTTTACCTTGTCTTGTAAATCTCGCACTTATAAAAACGATAGTTTTGAAGGCGGTTCAAGAACAAACGCCTTTGTTTCAGGATTGGATAGCATTCCTCTTTTTGATGTAAATGACGTTTCAGTGATGTTTCCTAAATCCTTTATGCCACGCCTGGATAAATTCATTTCGAAGAAAGATTTTGACCTTGCCATGATGGCTGGAATAGGGAAAGGTCCTGCTCCCACCGCCATGATTATGTTTTCCCCCGTGGACTCCAATATTGGCAATTGGAAAATTGTTTCTTTTAGATACGACCCTTGTGCTCCTGGGGTGCATGCCGCCCAGCAGATCGCACAATCAAGCAACATTCCCGATAAAGACGCCATATGTCAAGCTCAGATTAGGCTCATCGCACAACCTTTTGATGCAAATGGGAGTGATAGAGATGTGACTTTTCATCTTTTGTATCGAGTCGGAAAAGATGCAAGCTCTATCAAAGAACAAATTACTAAACTGGCCGCCATAAAATCCGCTTCCAAAACCGCTGGAGCGGATACCAATGGAATGCCTTTGAGCGTGCATCCGGGATTAGGTACGGAGGATAAGGCGGTGGAGCAGGCTGTGAATGATTTTTTGGGTTTGTGCGATCCGAACTCTCTGATGAGTGTGGCTGTAATGGCATTGGCCAACGCTAACAATGAACCTTGGATCTTTTATGCCAATTCCAGGGCGGAGCCTGGAGGGCCCCTTGTGAATGTGCCCATTCCCACGGTAGAGGAATCACCGAGCAAGCCGGCTCGTTTTCAAGCCCTGTCTTTTTTGGGTCAGCAGCGGATTTTGGGAGAACCTTCCAGCGAAAATCGTTTCCAAATCCCTGGGCTACCCGTTCAAACTCGTGAACCCATAGAGCCAAGGTCGGCCAATGCCATTTTTAAAGCTAGCGAATTTACAGACACCAATATTCTTCCCATGACGGATGCTCGGCTTGAGGTTCTCCATGCCATAGATAACCCCAATACCAATCATTTCTTTACAATGGATTGCGTATCCTGTCACACTTCGAGCAACCTACTCTTTCGTAGAAAGGTGATCGCTGGACCTTCGGAAGAAGGGACTCGCATTGCCATGGGAGCGGCTAAGTCTCGATTTATCACTCCTCCCGGCATTACAGCCTACATTAGAGCTTCGGAAACACCCACACAGGCATCCTTTCAACGTCCTTGGTCCGTTCGAAATTTTGGTTACTTTAACGGGCGTCCTACCATTGCGTTACGCACCGCTACCGAAACGGCAGAAGTGTTGGTAGGGATCAATCGGGAGATCATGGGTCGAAAGGAATTTGGACCCAATAGCGCTCAAGGGATTGAGGAGAAGGATTTTGCCGCTTTGGACCCAAAAATCTGGTCCTGTATTCACTTTTCCTCTTCTAATCCCTCGTTTGACAGTTGCCTGAAGCAAGCTCAAGGCAATTAAATCTATAGCATAATCAGTAAGTTAATTCTATAAATTCAACTTTTTATCCTTGTTTCCGATGGAGGTTATAAGTTTGTCGGTGTTGTTGTCGGCAACTCTGGAGTATATTTCATGAAATCAGTTTCCTCCCAAGGTTTTTTGTTTTTTTTACTCTTTATTTCAGTAGGTTGTGCCAACGAAAAACAATTACAAGACACCAGCAACCCAAGCGTAACCACTAGGTCTGAAGATGCTGCTGGGGATATGGATGCCAACGACGAACTTGGTTTGGCTTCTGCATTTGCACCCAAAGTACAAAGGAGTGTGGCGGCGGCTTATGTGGGGATTTTGGGGAGAAATCCCGATGCTAAGGGTGCCGAATTCTGGCTTAAAAAACTCCAAAGTGGGGAAGTCTCTCCTGTAATAGTCTATCAAGCCATGTATGATTCGCCTGAATATCAAGGGAAATCTGGTCTTCCTAGCAAAGGTAGTGAACTCTACCTGAGTCGAGTGGCCTTTTTTGTTTACTATCACGCTTTTGGCAGAAATCCCACGGCTCAAGAGCAGGACTTTTGGGTGAAACAGGCAGCTAGTTTTAGCACAAATCGGGAAGGTGAGCTCTTTCAGTCTATGATATTGGGTGCTTCTGGCAACGACAAACTTACTTTGAACCAAAAGATAATTGCTGCCCGGAAAGTGTTGCCAGTGAAATAACACCACACCTTATTTACTTAACGGATTGAAGCTCTAAATCCAATAGCCATTAGATGAATTTATCTACCACCTCTGCTGCAATCAATCTATTAAAAATTCCATCCGACTTTTCCAAACAATGAACCTGAGCTTGAGACTCCAGAATTCTTTGGGTTTCTAGCACTTGTACGAGTGCTTCTTTTACAGAGCCCATCTGGCTGATGCCTTTAAGCGAATTTCCGATGGTTTGAATTCGAATGGCCTGGGCCTTTGCAAACTCCACGGCCGCTTGCTTGTCGGCGGTGCTGGTGATGATCTTCACTCTATTTTGGCCATCTTGATTTAAAGCGGAAGTGACCTGCCGCAATCGATTCACCACTTTTCCTTCGATTTGCCGAATCATCTCATGGTCTTTAAAATGAACTTTTCGAATGTATACACTCCCCAATTCAAAACCCCATTGGGAACTTTCGGAAGAAACATCTTTACGAACGAGATTACTCATGGTATGTCGCTCTGTGAGCATGCGAACCAATGGCAGATTTCCCAAACTTCTAATGGTGGCATTACTGACACTAGCCTTTAGAGACCCTTCCGGATCGGCATTTTCAAAAAGATATTTCACAGGGTCGTTTACCTTCATTTCATACCATACCCCAATCCCCATGGGAGCTCCCTCTTCACTGTTTACCCCAAGGGATCTGAGATAGTTTTGTTGTCTGCGCACATCTACTTCGTAGGTGCGAGAAAATACAAACAGAAGTGATTTCCAGCCCATGCTGGACCATAAAAAATGAAATCCTGGTTCAGTGAGCTGAGCCTCCACATTTCCAAACAAGGTAATGATTTTTGCAAATCCCTCATTTACAATGATAAAAAAACCTAAATTTTGAAGCAAAGTCAAAAGTAATTTCACACCAAAAAAGGAAAGCGCAAACCCCACTAAAATGCCTATGAAATTGTCATTGAATAGAAAAATCCACTCTAACATTAGGTGCTCCTAGTTAAGATCGTTTTTGCTTTAGACAAAACGGGAAGCTGAACTGTTTTGATATACAATTGTAATACATCACTACCCATGTCCTGCAAAATTTTAAGTTCTTTGGCCAATGCCAACAGCGACTCCACTTCCGCTTGTGCCCTGAGAAGCTCAATTTCAACCGCTCGTTTGGATTGCATCAATGTTTGATCGGCCTTGGCCTGAGCCAAACTCACTTCAGAGCTTATGGTATTAAAGGCCGTGTTGATGGCGGCGAGCGCGGATTCCACATCCGGAGGAGGATCGATTCCGGTGATGAGGGAAGCATCAAGCACTATACCATAACGAGCTTCTGACGAGCGACACTGTTGTAGCATTTGATCGTTGAGAATCCTAAGGTTCTTTCGAATGTCATTGATGGAAACATCCACTGAATCGGATTCTGGAATCCCGGGAGAGCCAGGGATATTGCTTCCTTTGGCTTCAAAATTTGCCACACTGTCTCGAAGTACGGATACAAAGTAACCCATGATATGAGCCAATGGATTCTTTAAACCAAAAAGGTAAGCGTACAAATTTCGTTCAGAAACTTTATACCGAATTTGACCCACGAGTTGTGTATTTAATTGGTCTTTTGTAACTGCTTCTAAAACAGACCCGGATTGGTTAGCTTTAGGATTGTCTGGGTCAAAGCCCATGCTGACGGTTTGGGTGGCTACAGAAATTTTGATGACCTTTTCCCAGGGAAGTTTAAAATAGGGTCCGCCGGGCTTGATGATCCTCAAACTGGGGTAGTGGTATCTGGCTTTTTCTTCTTCACGTAAATCAGCCAAAAGATCCAAAGGGGGAAGGTGTCCCGGCGACCGCACCGCACGACCTAGCCTAACCAGGACCGCCCTTTCCGACTGATCCACAACGTAGAACCCTTTAAACACAAATAGATAGAGTAAATAGGCCAAAACACCTAACCAAATCATGTGTGATCCTTTAATGATTTGAAAAATTACGATTCCAGAAGATTCAATAGAATTTTCTTCCACCCCAAGTAACTGTATACAATTCCTGATTGGCTCTCATGAATTAAGCAAAAGGCTTGTCCTGACTTTGTAAGTTCCTGGCACAGCTGACGCACGGAAGACAAATCGCTGAGTGTTTTTTCGAATGGGTCATAAATTTGCTCTAAAGTCACAGCCTGACCAGATGGTAACCCGGTGACGCATCTAATGTGTGTAGAAGTTACATATCCCAAAATTCGAGAATCAGAATGGGTGATAGCCACCAGATTGACCCCATTTTCCGCCATAATTTCAGATGCTTCCAACAGAGTTGAATTTTTAGTAAGCCTAAATAATTTAGGCAAATCAAACGACAAAAGAGGTTGATCTAAAAAATGATGCATGCGTATTTGTTTTCCTCCTATATAGAAGGTAACATGCGAGTTTAGTCTAAGCAAGTGATGATGTCTAAGGATTATAAACAAACGAAGCTTTTATCTTTTGTCCTTTTTTTAGCTTCCAATCCTTGGAGAGGATCAGATGGTTTCTTTCGATCTTGTAATATTGGGAATCGATAGCGACAGGTTCTTTACCCTCCTCAATCAGTACCACATTTTCAATGGAACTTACAAGTTTTTCGAACCCAAAGGGCCCAGCTTCCACCTGATCCAACCCTTTTAATAGTCTTGAAAAATGTGGCTGCCAGTCATCTAAACACACATCAAAAGATTCTCCTTGTGTCTGATGCGCTAGTTCATCATATTGCACGCCTGAGCTGGCAACGGAACAGTTTGAGCTTTTTTTGCTTGATTTCAAATTTCCCCTAAACGCAAAGACCGCAGGAGTGTCACCTAAAAGTTCCTTTGTTGCCAGCAAAAACTCCTTTGCATCTACATCAGCAGCATTATCATCCGTGACAAAAATCATCACCTTTTTTGCCTCGGCCCTAAAAAAATCAGGGAGTTTCCCATGGATTTTTTTAACATTTGCGGCGTGGTCAATGATTTCCCCTCTACTGCTTTTTCCAATCTTAAGATTCTCACAAAGGGAGTTTGTGGAACTGGAACCCGACTCTAGGGGTCCACACAGTGCCGAGAGTGTGAGAGCTAAAGCATTTGTGCTCGAAACCGGCAATGAAATCTGATTCGCTTTTGCCGATTTTTCGATGGTATACCCGTACTTACCGTCGGTTTCTTGAGTTGCAGAAATCATCATCAAATGGGCATCTTGTTTGGAATCTAGCGACTCCATAAAGGACTTAAGGTGCTTTCGAATCTGACCAACCTCTTCCGCCATAGAGCTGGAATTGTCTATGACCCAAAGCACATCTACTTTTGGGTTTTCCAATTCCGAGATCGTAAACTCTTGACTTGCGCGCCAGACATTGGGAGTAGACGTTGGGGAAGGAGTGGCCATAGGGATTGAAGTGGGGCTTGGGGAGGGTTTAAGGTCTGTCACTGGGGTGGCCGTGGCTAAAGGGGTAATATCAGGAATGGGTAAACTGGGTATCCGGGTCTGAGATTCACTGTTTCGTATGGTGCGAGATCCAGAGTATTCTTGTGGCTGAACCTTTTCATCATCCCCTATGGTTTCGATGGTAGCGCGACTCTTATCGTTACTCTTTTGGGTATTAAACTGTGTTTTATCACCACAATTATTGTACCCAACAAGACTCATTGCCACCAAACTACCACGCAGTAGTTCTTTGGGCACCAAAAGTGATTTTTTTGACATGTGGTATTTCCCGAATAAAGAATTCGTTACTTCATTCGGAATATTTGGAGCCTACTTTAAAAATAATAATAGTAAAAATACAATATTTTTGATTTATATCAAGGAAACGTCATTTTTTTGTCTGTCGGTGTTTCCTTTAGTATAGGCATTTTGGATGCAGACTAAGAGGTTAAGTGAATCCGATTCATTGCACTGAGGTTCTTGGTGATTACCAGATATTGGACAGTGGGGTGACTCTTTGCGTTTGCCTATCAATGGCATAGTAAAAAAAATTATCGTTGGAATTACCGCTGTTTTTATGGCTTCTATGGCTATTAGTTTGTATATTATTTATGAATTTGTTCAAGAATTGAAAAAGGAAACTCCCGACGCTAAACTGATGCTAGCTTACGAGTCTAGTGTTCCTTCTATTGTTTATAGTGTCGATGGCTATAAAATTGGCGAAATTTTTGAGGAAAGACGTTATCCCAAATCCCTGAAACAAATAAACCCCACTCTTATTAATGCTTTTCTAGCTGCAGAAGACGCTAATTTTTATGAACATTCCGGAATCGATAAAAAAGCTTTGTTTCGGGCAGGAATGAATTTTATTTTTGGAATCGGACAAAAACAGGGTGGAAGCACTATCACTCAGCAGCTTGCTAAATCTGTGCTTTTGAGCAGAGAGCGAACCTTAAAAAGAAAAATTAAGGACATTATATTAGCACAGCAAATAGAATCTATGATGACTAAAGATCAAATTTTGGAAATGTATTTAAATACGATTTTTTTAGGAAACAATTCTTACGGTGTGGAGAGCGCTGCGAAAAATTACTTCAGAAAAAGTAACATGAAATTAACACTTGGCGAATCTGCCATGATTGCAGGTCTAACTCCTGCTCCCTCTAGCTATGCTCCCACTACAAATTTATCAAAGGCAAAAATTAGGCAGAAATTTGTTTTAGAACAAATGTTTAAATTGAAATATATTTCAGCAAAACAGCTACAAGATGCTCTCAAAGAAACCCCAAAAGTTCATCTGGCCAGTTCTCCTAACACCACTGTTGCGCCTTATTTTTTTGCTGAAGTAAATAAACAACTGGAGGCAGGAATTGATGGAGCAGTGGACTATGAACTATTAAAGAAGGGTGGATTTAAAATTTTCACCACGCTAAATCTCAAGATGCAAAGCGAAATGGTTGCCGCTACCAGGAAATACATGCTGCAATACCAAAATTACCAAGCTTTTAAGGGACCAATAAAACACCATAAAAGTCAAGTTTGGGAACATTCAAAAGCCGTTATTAATATGCCTGCAAGTCAAGAGGAAGAAGAGGTCGTTAAGGCCATTGTGCTGGATTTAGTTCCTAACCTAGACCTCGCAGTGGTGGCGGTACCCCAAGGGATTGGACTATTACTTGCCGAACATCACCGCTGGGCTCTTAAAACCATGGGAAAAACAGTGGAAAAAGGGGTGCAAGATTTTGCGAATATTTTGAAAGTGGGAGATCAAATCCATGTTCAAATTAAAAACGCCTCCGTTCCAGGGAGAGTTTTAAAATCAAAGGAATTTAAAAATTCTTTGGAATCCATAAACCAAAATTTGGCGCTGAACTCTGAAGATTCCTTTGGTATGGATCATTTGGAGATCTATGAATTGTCCGATAAAGAGGGCATTGAAGTGGCCGCTTTAATCATGAATCCGGAAGACGGCGGAGTTCACGCCATGGTAGGAGGCACGAGTTTCCAAAAAAATCAATTTAATCATGCTACTCAAGCAAAACGTCAGGTGGGAAGCAGCGTAAAACCTTTATATTACACTCTTGCATTAGATCGAGGATATGGACCTGCCACCAAAATAGATACACCTCCCATCGTGTTGGGAGACTGGAGACCAGAAAACTATACTAAAGAATTTTCAGGTCGAACCATTTTACGCACCAGCCTTGTTCATAGCTATAATATTTCCAGCATTCAAATTTTTCAAGCACTTGGGTCGAAGGGAATATCAGAACTTTTTAAAAAATTAGGATTAGCTTGGCCCAAGGAAGACTTGAGCATTGCATTAGGCTCGGGAGAGGCCACTTTGCTTCAAATGGTGAGCGCATACACTCCCTTTGCTAATAAAGGAACAAGAGTTCTTCCTCGTTTGATCAGTCGAATTGAGAATCAAAAAGGGGAAGTGATTTTGGATACTTCCCATCCAAATCTGTGGTTATTGAAGAATGCTTCCGATGGCTTGTTAACTACTCAAGGTGCTAACAAATTTAGCCCACATGTAAGTGTGTTTTCCCCCGGGGCATCTTATGTGGGCATGAGATTAATGCAAGATGTGATTAACTATGGTACCGGGTCAGCCGCCCAAGGAGTTCCTGGGGCTGCGGGAAAGACTGGAACCACCAACCGTTACTCTGATTCCTGGTTTTTGGGTGTCACCCCTGAACTGGCTGCGGGAGTTTGGTTTGGGTTTGATGATCAAAGAAAAAGCTTAGGATCTTCACAGGGCACAGGTGGCAAAATGGCCGCTCCCCTTTGGAGAGACTTGGTGTTAATCGCCCAGAAAACCTTAGATAAAAAGAAATGGGTGGAGCCCAAAGATCTTGCCTATGCTAAGGTAAATCCTCAAACAGGAGACATTTCACTTGATGGTGGCGGAATGTTACTACCCATGCTACCAGGATCCGAGCCCAATTCCTCTACATTGAAGCATATTTTAGGGTTTTCCGCTTTTGATAGCTTGAGTTCCCTAGATGGTGGAGTATCAACTTCAGCGCCATCCGCTGCTGTTACTTCCCCCAAAAGCCAAGGAAAACCTTCCGAAGAAGAAGAAACCTCCCTTAGAGACCTTTTTTAGCGTCAGGAGTTTTTCTTGACTCCATTTTTTCTTTTGAATGTGAGAAACTCAAATCAGTGTGCATTTTTAGAGGGGTAGGATTTATGTTTCCTTCTTATGTTTTTTATCTTTTGGCATTAACTTCCTTTATGAGCTTGCAGTGTATGCCAGATGCCTCCAAGCCAGCTCCTAAGCCCTCTGCCCGTCCCACAGGAACCCCGGAATCGGCAAACCCAAATAATCAACCGGAAAATCCCAATGGCCAGCCACCGGGAGGCACAACCGATCCGAATGCAGGTGGGGACCCCAATGCCTCAAGTAACGCGGAATGCGTTAAAAAAGGCATTACGATGAAACCAGGAGTGGATGTATGCGTGCATCCTTTGACCCAAGAATTGGTTACGGCCTGTATTGCTTTGACCAAATCAAGCACTAAAAAGGATGGAGACTTTGCTTGCACCACCAACCGGTGGATAAAATCCGTTTATGATTCCACCTTAAAAAAGTTGGGTGGAGATCCAGGTAAAACCATCATTTCTAATCCACCCATGCCGAATCCCAAGTAAACTCAATCTTTTGTGTTTCTTTAAGAACTTTTGCGAGATGCACTAATTTTGCTTGAGCCTCATCAAGTCTTTTTGCGCTGATTTGGGATTTCGCTGTAGTCAAATTTTTCACTTCCTCAGCCCTGGATTTAGACAGAGCATCATATCCTTTCATCTGCTCAGCTTGCGAAAGTGATCTAAATATGATTTGTAAATCAGATGTATCACAGTGAGAAAGTAAAATAGCAAGATACTTATGGTGAATGCTAAATAATTTAGAAACTGTAATCTCCTTTTTTAATAAGTGATCATGAATTGCAGGGTTCTTAACTTCAAGCGACTGCATGAGGGTTGCTTTTGTTTTGGAATCGGTTTCACTTAGAAGTGTGACTAGTTTTTCGGTTCCACCTTTTGAGCGTAAATTTCGCTGGGAGAGCTCGTTTAAAAATAGATGCAATACCTCTTCTAAATCATGGGAGGCACCACCCAGCACAACTTGAGGTTGGGAAATTTTCATTAAAATTCGCACCACTTCTTCTGGGGGTAGCTGAGCCAACCACCGGGAGGCCTCAAGAGGTGGCAGAAGGAGCAAAGTAATGTGTCTCACCGCCGGATGCTGGATGTTTAACCAATTATGAAGCCTTGAAGAATCCCAACTGTCGGCCGAAAAAGCAAGCCACTGCGACACTCGATTTAAGGTAGGCTCTTGAATGCCGTGAGACTTCAAAAAAGGCAAAACCCAATCGGATTCCTTGGGGGTTTGTGCACTTTTCTCAGAGTGACTGGGGAGAAGCTGTTTTGCAATGGACTCAGGAAGCGACTTGAGCAACGCCTGGGAAACGGGTCCGACTCGTTTAGGGTCAAGCTCATGAAGTAGGCCCGCTACGAACTCTAGCCTTTTCCCATTCGGTTTAATCTTCGTCGTCGTGTTGACCACCTGGCGCTAAAACCCCTTCTAATGAAGAGCCATTTACGGCGTCACGTAGCTTTTCAGAAGGATGAAAAGTCACAACCCGTCGGGCCGTAATTTCAATTTTTTCACCTGTGTGTGGATTTCGACCAGGTCGGCTGCGTTTTTCTCTTACCGTCCATTTTCCAAATCCGGATATTTTAACTTCTTCGCCCTCTTCAAGCTTAGATTTCATGCTTTCTAATATAACTTCCACAAATTTTTTGGCTTCTTGAGCTGAAAACTGAGTCTTTTGTCGGATCGTTTCTACCAGACGGTCTTTTGTTAAAGTCATGAACTACATTCCTTTATTGAGCCTTCCCAGGTTCCTACTTTGTTCGACATATTATTTCACAACACCATAGTCTTTCACAGAGGGTGGCCGTGTCAAGAGTTTGGAGTCTTAGATTTTTAAGCTGCTCCAAAAAAATACAATTTTGGGAAGCCATCACAAAAAAAGATCTTATGAAATCGCAATTATTCTTGCAAGCCGGACGGAAGTATTAGACTAATGACGTTGCTAATAGGAGATTTTCCATGACTCTTGCGTTTTTGCATCAAGTTACCTCACTTTTACTTTTTTCAGCTGTGTTTGCCGATGCCTTTTTTGTTCGCTCTCCCTCCCTACTTCCCAACTCGGATGGGGTGGAACCTCCCTGGGCCAAAGCTTGGCGCACCCAATTGGGTCTTCTGGAGATGTTTTTGTTTTTAATCGTTTTTGGATTGGGTACGCTTTTATGGATGCCTCAAATAAAGACACTTCCTCCGGCCCTTTTCCATTCCAAATTTGCACTAGGATTGTCCTTCCTGATTTTGGCCAAATTAAGAATGCTTAAAGAGCGTAAAGCAAACTACGCTCGTTCGGTATTGTTTTCTAGGCTGATGTTGACCATTCTTTTTATTATGGCACTGATAGGAATGGGCTCCGTAAAAGGCATCTTGGGGTAAATGGGGTCCTAAATCGACGAGTCTCATGCCATTTGGAGGCACCCTTTCGCCCGGTCGGATTTCGGGAGGCAGAAATCATTCAGACATTTCCTCTTTTCTGTCGAAACCTAATGGGGGTTGCTCTTGGTTTCTTGGGAGAGGCAGGTTGGTCTTGGCTAAGTTTCTATTAAACAAAGAAAAAATATGGATTGTTGGCAGAGTTCCTCTTTGCCTTCTGGCTCTGGTTTTAGCCTTGATTTCCCATTCCCAATCCTCTTTGGGGCAAATAGCAGCACCATCAACCCCTAAACCAGAGTCCACAGACGCCAATAAAGCGACTTCCCCAGCCAGCGCCTCTCCACCTGTTGCTCCTGCGTCGGAGGCCCCTACATCAGAGGACCCAAAGGCAACCGGGGAAAAGACAAAACCTTCCGAAAGTCAAGGGAAAGAAACAAAGTCACCCAAGTCAGTCAAACCCAGCGGTAAGTCCAAAATCATCATTCGCGCCGAAATTTTAAAAAGCGTGAAACAGGATGAAAACCAGTGTGAAATTGAGTTTCAGTCCAAGTCCTTTTCCAAAGGTGACAAAGTCTCTGTTAAATCCAAAAAGAAAAACATAGCACCATCAGGATTTGTGACTCAAGAAAAGGAAGATGGCAAACGGGTTGCACTTTTAGAATTGAAATCTGCAAAAACCGACTGTGGAAAGATCATTGGAGCCTATGTCATTTTAATCAAAAAGACCGCAACAGAACTTCGACTTGAAATTCTCAAAGCCCCACATCTGAGAGCACAGTTGAAAGTTGGGCAGGGCCATTTGTTGACCAATGGGTTGCATTTATTGAATCAAACCGAAAAGTTAAAGTTGGGCATTCATAACTTTGTGATGGCTGATTTTGAACTTCATCCTATTTCCTTTCGGGAAGACCCGGGCGCCTTCCATAAGGGACTCCAACTGGGGGCTCGTTTTGGTTATTTAAGTTCCAGTGCCCTAATACGGTTTGATGATGAAAGCCAATTGATGTCCAAGTCTACTCAATATGCCTTTTGGTTGGGTTATAGGCTTTTGTTAAGTGATGAATCAGTCCATTTGACATTTAGATTGTCTCCAGTCGGGAGAATCCGCCATTTTTTTGAATCAAAGAAACGAGGATTCTATGAAGTGAAACTCCTTAAAGGAACTGATATCACTCCTCCCTTTGTGGGACTAGGTGCAAAATTCAGGCTTTTTAGTTGGTTAGAATGGGAGCTCGGTGCGGAACAAGGGGTTGGAGTTTCTGGCAAAACAGAGCAAATGTCGGAAGAAGATGCCTATCAAATGGTGTTAAAGCAGGCTGAATCCGTGCCTCCTGAACAGGTTGTGGAAGCAGAGGAACTGGCCACCCGCGGTTCCCTGCGATCATTAAAATACACAAGTTACTTTACTCAGGTGGTATTGGGTAATTCCGTGATTCCTATAAGTATATTTTATGACTATCTGCTGCTCAAAGGTAATGTTTTAAAAATCAACAGTACCTTTCAACCCATCATGAGAGTGGAACAGCGATTTGGAGTTGGATTTACCATCTTTTTTTAGAAATTTTTCGATCTACTAAACTAAGTTTTTGTTTTCCTTCCCCAACATAGAGTGATTAATTCGAAAATTCGTCAAGAATATGAGCCACCTGCCTCAATAGTCTGCTTTCAATATCCCGTTTTTTTTGATTGATATATTTGTCTTTCAGATACACCGCAAAAACTGGGATTGTTGGAATTTTAGGAAGATCTTGTTGTTCCTTCAATTCACCATTCTGGAGCTCTTCCGCGACAAGAAATTTGGGGACAGCACCTACTCCAATCCCGTTTTTAACCCACAAATACAGTTGATAAAAAGAGTTACTACGATATTTTACCAAATCGTAAGGTATTTCCATATTCTTCGCAGATTCGGAGCGGCTCAATATTTCCATCGTTGGAAGCAATAGAGACCTTTTCTCATGAGCATCCGCAAGATCTTTTTTTCTCACCCAGACTAAGGAAACTTTTCCCATCGGCACCGCAACTAAACGGTCGTCTACAGTGGAATTCATTCGAAAGCAGATATCTATGTTTTGATTAAAAAAATCTTCAATTTTTTCACTTAACTCAAAAATTACCTCAGCCTCAGTTGGAATAGCCATTGAATTAAGAATCTTAGTAATGATTCCATAAGAAAAATCATGGGTACATCCAATTTTGTAATTGAACCGACCTGAAATGACTTCTGCGCAGGGTGGGTTTTTTGAAATTTGCGACAACTGTCTTAAAGGGTCTGAAATGGCCTGAAAAAGTTGGTCTCCATCTTCAGTTAGCACCACACTTCGCGTGGTGCGCTTTAGTAACAGGGTGCCGACGGATTTTTCAAGAAGCTGGATTTGCCTACTAATGTGTCCCTTATCCATGTATAGCTCCGCTGCCGCCTTACTAAAACTAAGATGGCGCGCCACAGAATTGAAAATGACCCATGCATTTAGCATGTTAAATTGATGTTTCATGACAACAGTATGTTGTATTGTTTCGAATTGTGCAACAACGAGTATTTGGCGATAACTCATTTAGGCGAACCATGTTGGTTTGGCCCCAGCAACAACACGGAAAAAACGATGAGACGTCGAATACTTCTAAAAAATGCCATTTTAAGTTTTATTTCAATATCTTGGATGGACAAAATCACATTTGCGAAAGATTTCAACCGACTCAAACCAAGTAAAAATGATGGACTGGGCCCATTTTATCCACCAAATCCTTCCGGGCTTCCTTTTTATCCAGGTAAAAAAATTCTCTATTCCGTAAATCACGATTTGACACGAAAAGGCCAAGGTAGTGGTCGAGCTATTGGTGAGTACACGAGAGTCATTGGTCAGGTTTTGAACGTCACTGGTGAGCCCGTTAGAGGAGCCCAAGTGGAAATGTGGAACACAAATTGCAAAGGAGCCTATGTTTCAGAATTAAATCCTATTTTCGAAGATATCAACTTTGCAGGATATGGCAAATTAACAACGGATGATTTAGGTAGATTTGAATTCTGGACTGTTTTGCCTTTATCTTATATCAGATATGGTTTTTTGATTTATCGACCACCCCACTTTCACTTCAAAGTGAGCTCTCCAGGCTTTGTTGATCTTGCTATTGAGTCAGAAATTGTGAACAGACCTATCAGTGAAACACCGCAAGGAAATTCTGCTTATTTAACCAAGTCTAGGGAACCGGAGTTTGTCTGGGATGCTCAAGTGATTTTTGTGATGGGAGAAGACAAATGAAACTCTTAAAAGAAAGTTTGATATGTTTTTTGGGTTCCATTCCATTTATGCCCTTCGCACTTGGCCAAACTCGATTGGAGTTGGAAACAGACCCATTTTATTTGCTTTTTAAAGGCTATTCAACTAATATTGCACTCAGAACGGAAAACATTAGAGTTCAAATTCTTTACTTTAAGTTAGGTAACATTCCTGAATTAATGCAGAAAAAAGAAGGGTTTCAACTAGGATTGGAAGGGTTCTCATTTGATTTGGACTTTTTTCCTTGGGGTTGGAATGGGAGTCAGCTGTTTTTGGGTCCCGTGTTTTCTTTTGGTCGCGCGAAAACAAAAGAAAGATCGACGAATGAAACAAAGCTTTCTGATTTCTATATGGCTGGCGCACGTTTTGGATATCAGTGGAATCTGTTCAAAGACTCTGGATTTTATGTAGCGCCTTATGTTGCACCAGTTTATCAGAACATCGAAAAAGTACGTTACACAAGTGGGAAAGTTTATGAAAGAAGCGATTTTTCATTCATGGGGAGCATTCATATTGGGGTTTCGTTCTAGTATTATTTACCCAGTAAATCTTCCCCAGCTCAGCGTGGTTCAGAGAGTTTTTTTCTAGACCGAGGGGTTTTAACTACTTCATTAAATTTTTAAAGTAGCCATTAATTCCTTAGCAATAGAATCAATAAAGTCTTCAGTGTATTGATATTTGTCACCTGAAACTTTATCACCATAAATACACACCGCCAGATCCTTTGTCATTTTGCCCTTTTCTACGGTGGAAACGCATGCTTTTTCAAGGGTATCACAAAAGTATTGCAGCGCCGTATTTTGATCTAATTTACCCCGGTGGTGAAGGCCTCTAGTCCAAGCAAATATACTCGCAATTGGATTTGTGGAGGTGCGTTCGCCCTTTTGATGCTGACGATAGTGTCTGGTGACGGTTCCATGGGCCGCTTCGGTTTCTAATGTTCGGCCATTGGGACACATCAAAACAGAAGTCATAAGTCCCAAGGAACCAAATCCTTGGGCCACGGTGTCGCTTTGCACGTCTCCATCGTAGTTTTTACATGCCCAAACCACTCCGCCTTCCCACTTTAACACCGCTGCAACCATGTCATCAATCAGTCGATGTTCGTAAGTTAAGCCGGCTTTTGCAAATGCATCCTTGAACTCTTCTGTATAAACTTTAGCAAAAATATCCCTAAACCTTCCATCGTAAGCTTTAAGAATTGTATTTTTGGTGGAAAGGTAAAGCGGGAAATTTCGTTGTATTGCATATGCAAAACATGATCTAGCAAAACCAAATATGCTCTCATCGGTGTTATACATCCCTAAGGCAACCCCAGGACCATCAAATTGATTGATTTCCCATTCTTTTTGCTCGCCATTTTCCCCTGTAAACACCATTTTTAGCTTTCCCTTACCAGGGATTAGGGTGTCTTGAGCTTTGTATTGATCCGCATGGGCGTGCCTGCCCACCACAATCGGCTTACTCCAATTCTTAACTAGCCTTGGCACGTTAGAGCAAATAATGGGCTCTCTAAAAACAGTGCCTCCCAGAATGTTTCGAATGGTGCCATTTGGGCTCTTCCACATTTTAGTCAGGTTGAATTCTTTTACCCGATCTTCATCGGGAGTGATGGTGGCACATTTAATTCCCACATCGTATTTTTTAATGGCTTCTGCGGCTTCAGTTGTTACCTTATCTTGAGTGGCGTCGCGATGTTGAATTCCCAAGTCAAAGTACTTTAGATCCACGTCTAGAAATGGAAGAATGAGTTTGTCCTTAATCATCTTCCAAATGATTCGCGTCATTTCATCGCCGTCCATTTCCACCACTGGATTTTGTACTTTAATTTTTTGCATGCGTGTCTCCTTAAATGGGTTTGTTTTAAGCCTAAGGCCCTGGTAGTCTAAGGTAGGAAGACTGCGAATTCAAGGGGCTGTGCCCGTTATGAGTTGAGTTCCACTGTAAAAATCTCTGGTGGAAGGTAAAAAGGGTCATGAGCTTCTGGAAGAAAGCCTAAAACATCCCGACTTTGGGGAATCGGTTGCGGCTTACCAATCCCATGCAACAAAGCCAACTGTTTGCCTCTCACTTGAGGATTCCCATCATTCATTAATACTAATGTGGTTTTGACTCCTAAGTCTTTAAGTTGCTTTAATCCAGTGCTCCACCAATTTTGCAGCATTCTATGCCCTCCCGATCCGGCCCCAAATCGTGGAGGATCCCAAATGGCCAAAGAAAATTCAGAGTGTTTGTTACGTTTTATGAGTCTTTCCAAATAACGCTGACAATATTCTGGAATCACACTAAAATCCACATTATTTAATTTTGCGTTTTCCTTTCCCCAAGTCAATTTATCGTGACTTACATCAACGTTTGTAACAACATTTGCTCCCCATTTTTTGGCGATCACCCCAAAAACACAGGTGAATGAAAAGAGATTTAACACCGACTGCCCATGGGCGTTCTGGGCCATCCACATCCTAGCAGCATGGGAGTCTATATAAAGCCCTGTTTCGTTATCGGGACATGGCTTGATTATAAGTTGACAATCAAGCTCATGGATGTTCCAGCTTGGATTTTTAGGTGCCCAGAAATCCTGATTAAGATCCCAAACATTAGCGCCTTCTTTTTTATATCGAATCATCACCGACTTGTTTTTGTGTTTTAAAAATGAAATGATTTCATTAAGGTTTTGTGTGCCATTTTTATCATAAATATGCACATAAGACATTGATCCATATATATCAATAATTAACCCAGGAATTCCGTCTGGTAGGCCTGAAAATAATCGATAGGCGTCTCGATCCACAAAGGACTGTCTCCAATTCCACGCGCGTTCTAGAAGGGATTCCATGTTTAACTCCTGATGAGATAATGCTGAGCAAAGGAGCTTACTTCCGCGTGGTGATAAGGATGTTTCTTTGATATTAAACTCGCCCTGTAAAGCTGTTCTAAAATCAAAAGCGTTGCCATTTCATGGGGAAAGGTCATATCTGATAATGAGATGGGTTGACACGAAATCCCGGTTAAATCGATTGCCGGAATTCCGTAAGATCCTCCCACCCAAATCAAAAGAGTTTGAGCCCCCACTTCCCTCTTTTGCTCTAAATGCTGGGAAAATTCAACGCTGTTCATTTTTTTTCCCTTTTCATCCAAGACAATGAGGTGGATCTTATGGGTAAGGTGAGATTGCTTTAGGGTGTCTTGAAAAAACTTCAATGACTGGGATGGATCGTCGCTCCTGGAACTTAAAAACTGAAGAGAATTTTTAGGATCCTGGGAAAACCGTTGGGCGTATTCTAAAACGAGTTCCCAAGTAGGGCTCCCCTTTGAGGGTTTGAAGCCCGTACACACCACCACTTTCATGCGATTTAATTACAAATCTTCGTTGGAGAATTTGGGCAAGTGGGATTCCACTTCCTTCAAAAGAGCATCACACATAGGCTCCGTGACCTCAACCACGTGGGCCTTATTCCAAAGCTGTTCTAGTTTGTAAGCCTCCCGAGTGGGCTCTAAAAACACATGAACAAATAAAAATCCAAAGTCCAGGAGCACCCAATTTTGGGATTCCATACCATCGATGGACACGGGCAAAATCCCAAGGGTGTCTTTAAAATAGAGGCGAACGGCTTCAGCAACCGCGTAGGCCTGTCTTGAGTTTTGCACACTTACAATGGCAAAATACTCTGTGAATCCACCTTGTGGCACTAAATTCAACAAGATGGGTCGAGTGGCTTTTTTGGAAACGGCAGTGGCAATGGCTAATTTCCCCGCTTCTTCATGGGAAATTTCTCTAGAACCCACTTTAATCACTTGGGAATCGACTGTGGTTTTGGTATGTGTGGCGGTAATCATGTTGGGGGAAGGTCTCCAAATCATTTGAGTTGTTTAAATGTCTCTGATGCATCAACGATGTTTATTTATCATGCTTTGTGTCATAATCAACTGTTTTTTTAGATTTCAGCGTAAGAGGAAGGATCTAATATTTTTAGGCAGGCATCTAAAAGATCTCGGATTCCCACGCGGTTAGCGCAACTAAGCAAAAAAGGCTCCACGTTTTGTGATTTCAAATAGGCCAAAAATTCAGTGACCGCAGGTTCCAGTTGAGGGCTTTCTCCCAAGGAATCCAGCTTGGAAATCACAGTGAGCCTGGGACGGGCTAAAAGATTGGAATTATAGATTTCGCATTCTTTAAGGATGCCATGATAATCGAGTTTCATCTGTTCCGTAGATTCTCCAGACCCGTCGATCAAGTGGATCAGCGCTTTGGTGCGTTCCACGTGTCGCAAAAACTCATGGCCCAACCCTTTGCCTTGGCTTGCCCCCTCAATCAATCCGGGCACGTCTGCCACCACAAAAGGAGCGGCATCCCGGTGGCTTACTACACCTAGAGTGGGTACCAAAGTGGTGAATGGGTAATCAGCCACCTTAGGCCGGGCCGCAGAAATGGCGGTGACTAAAGTGGATTTACCCGCGTTTGGTGCTCCTATGATGCCAATATCTGCAATGAGTTTTAATTCGAGCCGCAGCTGTTTGATTTCCCCTGGGACAGGAGGAATGATTCGGGTGGGGGATTGGTTGCGGGAAGAGGCAAAAACAGCGTTCCCAATGCCACCTTTTCCACCTTGAGCCACCACCAGTTGTTGGCCATGTTCCAGAAGTTCTCCCACAAATTGATCGGTTTGGGAGTCAAAAATCATGGTGCCACAGGGCACAAATAATACTTTGGGTTCACCGGATCGGCCCTGCCGTCGATTGGTTCCCCCCTTTTCCCCGTCGTTTCCCTCATGATTTCGATGGTATTTAAAATCCAGAAGGGTGGTGAGATTTTCTCGGGATTCCAATATGATATCACCCCCAGGCCCACCGTTGCCTCCATCGGGTCCTCCGAAAGCCACGTATTTTTCCCGACGGAAGTGGGCCATTCCCAATCCACCGGAGCCGGCTCGGACTTTGATTTCAGCAACATCAATAAATTTCATACCATCTCCACCCCTTGATTCAGGAAACCAAGTTAGGTCATCTGCACCCAGGCGAGGCACAGTTTAGTTAAAAAAAAACCTGCCGCTAGCACAACAGCCGCAGGCAGGATTTAGGGGGTCATCATCCGTTTTTCTAGCCAATGAAGCCGAATTAGGCTTGCACTTCGGCTGGATAAACACTGACTCTTTGGCGAGTTTTGGAAACGTGTTCGAACTTCACAACGCCAGGAATCTTTGCGAAAAGCGTGAAATCCCTGCCCATTCCAACATTGAATCCTGGGTGAAACTGGGTGCCCACTTGGCGCACAATGATATTTCCAGCCACAACCGATTCGCCACCATAAATCTTTACACCACGGAATTTAGGGTTGCTATCGCGACCATTTTTGGTCGAACCACCCGCTTTTTTGGTTGCCATACTTCATACTCCAGTTATTCAGGACTTGGTGGTTCCGGCGCACGGTGTGGCAAGAACGTTCTTCCAGTCCCTACTACATTATACAGAAATTGATTCAATTTTTAGCAATGTATAAGGCTGTTTGTGACCTTGTGTTTTTTTCAACTTGTTCTTTCGCAAGTATTTAAAAACAATGACTTTGTCGCCACGAGTATGACCAGAAACCGTTGCGGTCACTTTTGCGCCGGACACGAGGGGAAGTCCCACTTGGGCCTTTGAGCCATCATTAAGAAAAACCACTTCATTAAAGCTCAGTTGGGCACCAATGGCAGACTCCGTAAAGTTAGCGCGTACCACGTCGCCTTCTTTAACCTTTGTTTGCCTTCCGAAAATATTTACAATTGCGTACTTAGTGTTCACGATGCATCCTTTTCCATTCACAACATTCCGTGATAACAGCCAGGGTGTAAGCGCCGCCATCAGCATCAAGGCTTTTGCTCATAATTGATAACCCCATCGAGGTCAAGTGAAACCCATGAAAAAAACCCAAGACCAGACCCAACCCATTCGAATCCTACACAGCCCTGACCCCGATGATCGATTTATGTTCTGGCCATTAAGCCAGAAAAAAATCCCCTGGGGGAATTTCCACTTCCATTTTGAAGAAGCGGACACCCACTCCCTCAACCGCCTTTGTGTCGAAACCAAACCAGAAATCTGTGCCATTTCTGCCATCCATTACGGGCAGGTGGCTAAGGATTACCAGCCGTTAAGAATGGGATGTTCCGTGGGAAATGGGTATGGCCCTGTTTTGGTGTCTAAAAGGCCCCGAGAGCCAGATTCCTCATCTTCTTCCACCCAGAGACTGCTCCTTTCCCCTGGCCCATCCACCACGGCCCATGCGGTGTTATTGGCCTTGGGCTGGGAGTTTCATGACTTTGTAACCGTGCCCATCGTGCCCATGGAGAGAGTTTTTGAAGAGCTAGATAGCCTTTCACACAAGCATCCTGATTGGGAGGTGGTAGCCCTGCTCATCCATGAAGGTAGGCTGCTCTATCCTAGATTTCAGTGTTACCTTTGGCAGGATTTGGGATTGGCGTGGAAGGAGGCCACGGGACACTCCATTCCTTTAGGTATGAATGTAATTTCCCGGAATTTATCATGGGACCAAAGAATTGCCCTAAGTGAGTTATTAAGACAAAGCTGCGCTTACGCCTTAGAGCATCAAAAGGAGTTTGAGGATCTTTGTTTAGATCCTGAAAGTCCCTACCAAGTGCATTTATCGCGGGAAATGCTTAAAGAATATTTGTCACTTTATGCCAACCACTCCACATTGGATGTTGATTTAGAAAGTCAGCAAGGGTTTGCCTACTTATTGAATTTGTCTAGCCAACAAGGGCTGTTTCCCAGTCCAAACCCTATTGAATTAGATTGGATTTAACCCATGGAATCTGAGGTGTCAGTCATTCCTTTTTCCTTAGGCCCCCTTGCGGCCTTTGCCGCTAGTTTTACTTGGGTGTGGGGGAGTTCCACTTATGTGCAGCTTTCCAAAACAAACCATTTTCTCACCATCAATCTCACCCGTTCTTTGGTGTCCACATTGTTGGGATTATTAGTCTTGTTAACGGCCCAGATCCTAGGGTTTGGAGACTTTTTTGCCATTTCCCAGGAGCAGTGGGTGGCAAGCCTGCCCTGGCTAGCAGCAGGGGTGCTGATGAGTGTGGTGCTGGGTGATGCTCTCTTTTTTTTGGCGGGCACAAGGATTGGAATTACGAACACTCAAGCCGTGGCGGCTACTTATCCTCTTTGGGCCAGTCTGGTGGGAATCTGGCTACTGGGGGATACCATTGGTGGATTAAAATGGATTGGAATTATTCTGAGTGTGATATGTATAAGTATGCTGATATTAGGGAGTTTGAAGAAAAATCCGTTGATGGAAAAAGCCTCGAGTCAATCTATCGTAGCAGGTTTCTTTTTGGCTTTTGGAACGAGTTTGTTTTGGGCGGGCAACAGTTTGTTTTCTTCCAAAGGTGCCTCCACCATACCGGTTTTGGTGGCCAACACCACTCGCATGGCTTCCTGCGCCATGATATGTGCCGTTGGTGTTTATTTATTTAGAAAAAGAAATTCTGAAACCATTCCATTTATTGTGAGCTGGAGTGATTTTAAGCTTGTAAAATGGCCACTGGTGATGGAAAGTTTTGCGGGATCTTTTTTATTTGTTTACGGGATTTCCAGAAGTTCTTTCACTTTGGGAGTGATTTTAACTTCCATGGCACCCATCATTAGTTTAGTGTTTTTAGCAATGCAAGGAAAGGAGAGCATCACATTAACAAAGGTAATTTACTTAATTCTGCTGTGCACGGGTGTTGCCTTGGTTGGTTTTTAGAATTGTGATTTAGAAACATCGATTGAGCGGGTCTGTGGCCCAAGCCGTGGGTGTTCGAAGCTCTTCAATTCCCACATAGCAAATGAATGGGTCGCTTGCACTGGGTTGGACGGCGGCATATTCGCCCTTTGTCCCAGGAGTCCCACATGCTCTAGACACCACGGAAACGGGTGTCCCACCCTTAAATTTAAGAGCAGGTTGGGAAGGTGGAACAAAATAACAAGGAACTTCTTGATAAAGATGATCACGGATTTTGCAAGCCACGCTGGGATTTAGGGTGATTGCGCAAGAGACGCTTTTCGCCCCACCCACTGCCGTACAACTTAACACGTTTTTTCCAGCCAATGTTTCTGGTACAAATCCACTCGAACCCGAAAAACTAACATTAACAAATCCGCTGTTTTTCGAAATGATAGTGACCTTTGATCCTTCTTTTAAAGTAGAAAGAGTGGCCGAAGAATCACTTGCTTCCTTTTTCAGGGCCAGACCCTGTGGCGCATTAATAACGAACATTTCCTTGCAGGAATCTGCGGAACCTGTTCCCACTTTAGCAATGAATTCATTTACTTTATTTTGTGTTCTACAATCTGAACCACCTGCCACTTCGCATTCTTGTATCAATTGTTTGATTTTGGGATCGTTTAAGGGACACAACTGGGCATCTGCGCAAACATAGGGCTGGGTTCCGGGATCCACCCCTACCTGGGGAACCTCTTTGGGACGTTCACTGAATGTGGCTTTAGGAGCGCTCACCTCCCGAGGGGACTCTTTTTCAGGCACGCACTGCAAGGCAAACAAAACAGGAAACCAAGTTTTTATTTTTTGCATATTTGTCCAAACTGAAATAGCAGATGTGTTAAAAGCACCATTGCCCTATTCCACTAAGCCATCCATCATTGGAAAGTTCGTTTTTGTCTATGTAACAGAAGGTTCCATCACCATTGGCAATCTTTGCGTACTCCACGTCGGGACGATTTGCTGTCACGCAGGCTCTAGCCACCACATTTACTTTGGTGCGTGGAGCGAACTCCGCCTTTTGCCCTTGACCAAAGTGACAGGAAGTGCGTTGAACTAAACCTAATCGGGTGTAGCAAACCTTGTTAAATTGCATGCGACATTTGTACGAACCATCCACCTGCTCTCCTGAGCAAGCCGCTTTTTGGCTTTCCGTCGCTTTTTGCTGGAACCAACCCGTTTGGTTGTTAAAAGTGATTTGAAGCCATTCCCCTTTTTTGGCTTTAGCCACCACCGTGGATTGGGCTGGCACGGTAACCACGGCTGCGCTAGTGTCGGACGCATCAGCTTTAAGTGCAATTTCCACAGAGGTCTTCATGGACTCGCAAGGAGGCTTTTCATCCGAAGGCATGGACGCGGCCTGAGCAATGAATCCTTCCACCCGGGATTTGGTGCGGCAATCCGTTCCTCCCGCCCGCTCACACTCTTCAATTAATTTTGCCACTTTTGGATCCTGCAGGGCACAGGGGGCACCCCCTCCCGGACACACAAAGGGTTCTGCCGCCGGTTGGGCCGTGAGAGTAGCAATAGGCTGGGCCGTGCGAGTGGGGGTTGGCTTGGGTTCCGGACGCGAAGAACTGTTCTCCTCCTCACAATGAGCTAAAAACACCATTAAAGAGGCTTGCAAGCTTAAGGGTACAAAAAGTCGGACGCTGCGCGATAAATGAATCTGAGGGAGTTTCATAGAAGGCGTCTCCTTTTGCTTAACCTAATCAGGTTAACTGATAAGAGACGTAAGGATCCAGGCAGACTTTGCCCACCTAGACCCTAAAAACGAATGCCCCTGATGAGTGATTGAAATAGCGACCTTGTAGCTGAAAATTAGACGGAGGCTTCCAACGCTCGCGTCAATTTTTTGGCAAACTCTCCTGGATTTTTAAGGGGAGATCCTTCAGAGATTAAGGCGGTTTCATAGATGATATCTACCCACTCGCCCATCTTAGAGGACGGGTTTTCTTGAGAAACCAAAAGAGCCAGTTTTTTAATGAGCCCGTGGTTGGGGTTGATTTCCAGTACCTTTTTATTGCTTGAAAACTCTTTGTTGGTGGCCCGCATGATCCTTTCCATATGAGCCGACATGGCGTAAGAGTCGGCCACCAAGCACGCGGCGCTGTCTCGGAGTCTTTTGGAAACCTTTACGTCCTTCACATCGGCTTCCAGATGTTTACGGATAAATTCAATCACAGGTGCCAAGGCTTCTGGAGAAGGCTCGTCATTGGTTTTATTTTCCTCAGGGTCCACTCCAACCTGGCGCAGATCAAAGTCTCCCTTGGTGATGTTTTGAAGGCTTAACTCCTCAAATTTTGGATAGTCCATCACCACCCATTCATCAATGGGGTCGATGAGAAACAACACTTCGATGCCTCTGGCTTCAAAAGCTTCAAGATGGGGACTGCTACGGAGGCCATCAAAGCTAGTACCAGTGATGTAAAATACGTTGGTTTGGCCTATGGCTTTTCGATCGGCGTAATCCTTTAAAGTAACCCATCCGTCAGGGCCAGTTTTATTGGATTTAAAACGTGCTAATTTAGCAAGACTTTCATGGTTATCTCGGTCAAAATGAAAGCCCTCTTTTAAGACAGGCCCAAAAGCCTGATAGAATTTAGTGAATTTTTCTTCATCTGAAGTGGATAACTGAATAAGATTATTTAAAACCTTTTTTACAATTGATTTTTTGATCACGGTGAGTTTGTTGTTTTGCTGCAAGATCTCACGGGAAACATTGAGAGGCAAATCGTCGGTTTCCACTACGCCTACCACAAAGCGCAGGTACTCAGGCAATAACTCCTTACATTTTTCCATGATGGAAACGCGCTTCACATAAAGATGGAGACCATGGCCCTCTTTTTGATACAAATCAAAGGGAGCTTCCTGTGGAACAAAAACAACCGACTGGAAGGACGTGGTGCCTTCAGAGGAGATGTGTTCATACAGCATGGGTTCTTTAAAATCGAAGGAAAGTTGTTTATAGAGTTCGTTGTAATCCTCTGGCTTGTTGTCCCGTTTGTTTTTTGCCCAAACAGGAGTGGTTTTGTTGAGCCTTTCTTCTTTGTTTTCTTTGTCTGTAAAAACAATAGGATAAGTAATATAATCCGAATATTTTTTCACTACGGATTTGATGCGCCAATCTTCCAAAAATTCTTTTTCTTCTTCTTTGATCACCAACTCAATGCGAGTTCCCCGCTCCGTTCTGGAACCAGCGCGAAGGGCATAAGAACCCTCCCCATTGGATTCCCAAACCCACGCTTGGCCCCCTCGGGAACTAAGTGATTCCACAATGATGTTTTCCGCAACCATAAAAGCAGAGTAAAAGCCCACTCCAAACTGGCCAATCATCTGAGCATTTTGTTTATCGGAATCTTTCAGACTATCTAAGAATTTTTTAGTTCCCGAATTGGCAATGGTGCCAAGGTTGGCGATGAGCTCTTCTTTGGTCATCCCAATGCCATTGTCTTCGATCACAAGCCTTTTGGATTCTGGGTAATGCGTGATGCTAACCTGTAACTCTTTTGGATGGCTCAGGAGATTTTTTTCTGAAATTTCAGCGAAACGTTGCTTGTCTAAGGCATCTGAAGCATTGGAGATGAGCTCTCTTAAAAAGATTTCCTTGTTAGAGTAAAGGGAATGAATCATGAGCTTTAAGAGCTGTTGGACTTCGGTTTGAAACGAATGGACTTCTTGTGTCATACTGTCTCCTAGACTTGCAGATTGGAATCCCCATAGGGAACCTGAAGAAGGTAATCGTTGAACCCGATTGGTCAAGAGGCAAAAGGAGGCTCCTTGGTAAGAAACAAAAAATTGACCTATTTTTGTGCAGTTAGCTGGACCCTTTGGGGCTGCCAATCCACCGTGGAGCTATCCAGAGGAGGCCTGGCCACGGAGTGTTCCACGTTAGAGCTGGAAGACCAACCCACCTCAGGCTCTAAATGGCGGTGCACCCGTCGTGACGGCACATCAAGGCGAATCGAAAATCAAACGGATAGCGAAATCCCTCCCCTTACCATGTGGGAAGTCTCCAAACCCCTAGAAACCGCACAAAATTCTTTAGCCTCCTGCTGGCGCAAAGGCGCCGCCCGAAGTGCTCCTCGTGCGGCCGATCTTCAGCTATTGCTGAAGTTTTACATCAAACCCGATGGCTCTGTAAAAGAAGTGTCCATCACGAGTCGGATCCAAGATAAATCTCAAAGTCCTTATCAAGATCGAAACGCCATTTTGTTTGGTTGTTTTTCTGAGGCGATTGGAACTCTCACATTTCCTAAGCCAAGGTTCGGCAAAAAAGTTTTGGTGCAAATCCCTTGGAGTCCGCCCCTTCCTGGGTGATTAATCATCCCTGGTAACTAGACTCACCCAGTTCCATAAAACGAGGAGTCTGACCTGGTTTCATTTCTAAAACTCGGGTGGCCAATGTGGATATGAAATCCAAATCATGGCTAACGAATATGATGGAACCGGTGAATTGCTTTAAGGAGTCATTGAGTGCTGTGATGGACTCAAGATCTAAGTGCTTTGTGGGCTCATCCGGCAACAAAACATTGGCTTCCTCCATCATGAGCCTGGAAAAAAGCACACGGGCTCTTTCTCCCCCGCTGAAGGCTTCTGTGGGTTTGTCATGCGCTGGATCTTTAAAAAGCATTCTACCCAAAAACCCCTAAAAAATTCATTTGGTTGCATAGGATCAAAGCTTTTAAGCCACTGGAACGGAGTGGTGCCTTTAGATAACGCCTTAAATTCAACCAGACAACGGCAACTTATAAATTTCTGCACTGTTGAGGGAAGGGAGGTGGCTACTCAAAATAGCCCAGGCAAGCCTAGAAATGGATTAAATTGTTACCTTAACGAAGTCCACCTCTGTCACTGGTGAGTTATCCTGAGAAAATCCCACCCAATTTTCAGTAAATGGTGTGTTGCAGAAGTTCTTTTTGGATCAAACTCTATGCGCTAAATTCGTTTTGAATTTCCTAAGTACCTTAATTTTCAATTGAATTGACAAAAGTCCATAGGGTGCATCCGCGGATTGATGTCTTGACCATCTGGCCAAATTATTGACACCTATGCTGCTGCGATTCCAAATCGGTCTACTTTTTTCCAAAACGGGTCC
>JBIIVH010000081.1:0-10300 GCA_044339525.1 Silvanigrellaceae bacterium
CTGGAAAATTAGCTGTTCCGCATCCAAATCCCATACTTTCTATGATTTCTTTTCCATTCACAATCCGGCTTTTACGCGACAAGGTCATTCCCAATTCTAGATTTGTATCGTTTTCAAGACCACTTATACCAATCCCGAAAAGTCGGCTACATTAAGTCATACCATAATTCCTTGCACAGACAGATTTTATCATTTCAGGTGTTAATTTCTTTACAGCATCTATTCCTGCCTTTAGGATTTGTTTTCCGCCTTTAATCCATTTGTTGCATAAAAAGTTACTTTTAATGAACTTCCATAGGTTTTCTATGGGATTTAAATCAGGAGAATAGGCCGGTAAAAAATGAAGGGTTATGTTTTTTGGTATCTTCAGCTTTGGACTTGTGTGCCAGCTTGCATTGTCCAATACCAGTAGCGCATGAACTCCTCTTCCTAAACTTCTAGAGAAAGTTTTCAAGAAATATTGCATAAAATCTATACATAAATCAGTGCTCACCAAAAAATGCTTGTGACCGGAATCTGGACATACAGCTTGCGAATATATATAGCCATTGCCATACTCATCTTGCACTGGCCGATTCGGCCGCTTTCCTACCGGTGCCCACTGCTTACTTGTAGTTCCTTTCTGTCCAAACCTCGTCTCATCCTGAAAAAATACACTAATTTCCTTACTGGGATGATCCAGGGAAACCTGAGTAAACACGTTTTTAAAGTCATCTTTCCATTGCCTGACTTCGGATTCGTCTCTTCGTGGGTTGTATGGTCTACAGGTTTGATAGGAAAATTCCTCTGAAGAAAGTGCACTGTATAGTGTGCTCTGAGACATCTTAAAGCCACGTCCATTAAGTAGAACCAGCAAGTCCTTACCCCTCATAGGTCTATCGTAGCTTTGTGACTGTAATACTAGACTTCTAAAAAGTTGCCTATTTGACTTATCAACAACTGGCCGCCTGCCTAATTTTGAGGTTTGACAAACAAAATCAAAACCAAATCGGATAGCTTTTGCCCACCACTTTCCAACTGAAACTTATGTGACAGCCGACTTCCTCAGCGATGGCTTCAAATTCCCAGCCTTGAGCCCTAAGAAAAAGTGCTTCGATTCTTTTTTTATCACGTGGGTGTTGAGCTCTTGCATATGCGTCATCAAAGTTATATGATCCCTGAAACATAAAATATTGCCCCCTTGCTATGGTTGTGAGGGGTCTTTTTTATCACAAAATCAATTGATTAAAAAATAAACAATCTAACTTACCGTAGCCGAGTTTCTGGGACTGGTATAATTATTTCAGGATTGGTTTTTTTGATTGGTTTCTCCATTTCGGAATCCATCGGTTATAAAATTTATAGGGCAAAAAAAGAAGGAAGATTGGCTACCTACGACAACTGGGAGCTCATCGCCCTTAAGTGCAATGAAGAAAAAACGTCATGTACCGAATCCACCAAGCGTTTGATTACTCCTTTCTATAATGACTCCAGGATTTTTGATTTGAGGAGTACAACTCAGTACCATTCGTTTAGGCTGAACGCTCAGGTGTCTCAAATTCCTGGGATAGAAGCGATTCTAGCTAACGAAACGTTTTCAATCGTGATCCCCAAAACGGATTCACATTCGGTGAGTCTGGCTTATTTTAAGCCAAACACCCAGAAACCAGCATTTTTTAAAACTCAATTGGCTAGGGGGTTTCCGGTAAGCTTTTTCTTCCAACGAGGTGACGAGTACTTTCCTTCCTTTGAAAAAGAAGACCAATTGCAAATTGATTTCCATTTACCTAAGAAAGGGTGGTTTGGAACCCCCTTTTTTCCCATAGGATTTGTCACTGATGATTTTCACGAGGATTTCCTTTTTTCCACCATACCAAGGGGAATTTACTCGATTAGTTCTCTTGATTTAGAAAAGTGATTGAAGCACTAGGTAGAGAAAAACCAAAATAAAAGAAATTCAGAAAGTGATTTAAATAGTTGCTTAACGCCTTTGGGCGGAGCACGATTTGTTAAACATTGAATGTTTATAAAATACATTGTATCTAAAAGGAGTCAAGGCGCGTCTTAATGGAGGTTTCAGTCTATTGCTGTGGCAAAAGAGAAACTAAATAGGGAAGAGGTTGATTTGTGATTCAGACAATGACTAAAGCTAAAAAAAAGCGGCGTTCCGTGCCCGAAGTAAACATGGATATTTTTGCCAAACACTTAAGTGATTACCTCCATAAAACTCGAAATTTCGAAAAAACCAAAGCCGAAATCGCAGATGAGCTTGGTGTGTCGCTATCCACCTACCTCCTTTACGAAAGGGGAGAGCCTGGACCCAAGGGCGTGCAGCTTTCCTTCTTGGCAGCGGTGGCTAAGCGCAACGACATCCCGCTTTCTCACTTGGTGGCGCAATTGGGGGACGAGGCCGCCCCTCCCGTTGCCGACGACCGCCAAGCCCTCAGGGACCTCTTGGAGGAGTTCACCCCTGTATCAGATGAAGATCTGGCCACATTCATGGCCAACCTCCGGGAGTTCTCGCCCCGGCCGAGCCGATACATTCCCAATCGCCCGGCTTGGATCATTCATATGGTGTCGTGTTTGTGCGCTCTGCCACGAATCAAGGTAACGCGAATTGAGGAGCAGATCATTGAACAGCTTGCACAGATCCAAGGTGAGGAAAAGTGGCGAGAGCGGATGAGTGTTATTCTGGCGGAGTTTTATGCTTTGGCGAAAGATAGGATTGGGTGATATGATTCTGAAAATCTGGCCCGCTTATTTTTTTAAAGAGATTCTCGACGGTCTTGTCAATGATCTCTTTTTCGGCGTCGAAGTGATTCCATTTTGGCGAGTTAGTGAAGGCTCGAATTGATGACAACTTATGGAATTCTCCATTTCTGAATTTGTCTCGAAATGTTACTAACAAATGTTGGTCATTTTCTGTAAAATTCAAGAATGTGCTTGCGTTTTTGATTCTTTCTTTGGTCCCATCCTTGCACCCATCCTGCACTTTTGTGAAACAAGTGTATTCAGAGAAATTGATCAGTTTCTCTATGAGAGCTGAAATAAAGAATACAACGCAGCTCAATCCTCTAAGCCAATGCATTGCTTCTGGGGTGATTTTATAGAGTTCATTGTTGCCAACAATTTGAAATGAGCCTCCGTGACCCGTATTTTTCTGGAGCCAGAGAAAGCTATAATACAACTTAAGATCTACCAAACGCTTTGCCAATTCAAGTTTTTTGTTCTCCCGAGTCTTCAAATTTGAGTACATGCTATCAATATCAAATAGAAACGGTTTTGTGCCTGCAAACGGTTGTCCAAATTCTCGCACATAATTCCAATCGATGTATTCATTCAATATCCTGTTCCAGTGTGAAACGAATGACTTGCCTTCTTCAGCTTTTGACCTATCTAGATTTCTATGAGTGTTTTCAAGTTCAGTGCGCCAAAAATTGAACTTGTCTTCTTTACTCTTAGATATCACCAAATTTAGAATGTCTTTGATACTAAAGTTACCAATAATCTGCAGCATTGATTCCCATTCGGCGTTGGTAATATCGCTGATCTTGCATGTGGAATCTGCGAATGAAAATTCCTTTCCCGCAATACTTATAGTGATGTTGTTTCTCATATAAATTATCCATTTGTTATCGATTTACTTGCGTTTTTCTAGAGAGTAACATCTTGCCTTACTCCAAAGGCACCTTCCTCAACCTCTCAATCATCACCTCCACGAGCGTCCTTTCCGCTTTATCCAGGCGGGACATCGTGCGCAATAATTCGATGCCCTCTGATAGCGTCCAAGGCCCTCTGGGAGTGTCCCCGCAGTAGGTTGAGGTGAAGTCCCTTCTCACTTCCAAGGGAAGCTCGTTGAAGCCTTTGAGGAGGCTTTGCTCCCAGGGATAGAGATCACGGCTGCTTCCAGGGGTGGAAGTGTTTTCGAGATACACCAAGAAATCAACCACATTACTATAATCCAAAGAGGCAAAATTGGAGAGAAATTCGATGGTATTGGCGATGCGTTCTTCCACGGCCATTTCGAGACGTTTGTAATGGTCAAGGGCGTAGTCGATCTTTTGCGCGGCTTCTTGTTGATTTAGATTGTGCCTTTCGCGGTAGGAGCGTAGGTAGTGGGCTAGGCGATCTTTGTAGTATTTTCTTTTTTCGTCGCTCAGTCTGGCAACCATGGGGGCTTTCCTTTTGTGTTAGGGGTAATTGTATTACGAAGGGTGATGGCAACTTCTGGAATCGCTTTGAGTTCCGAAAAGGCCATGGCTCGTTTCTTTATAACAAGATTAAAGCGGCTCTTAGGCGAATTGTGATGATTGTCGTAGGGAGCGTTTGTAGAAAGGATGATTGGCCCGCCAAATCCTTTGGAGCGAAGGCTTCTGACGAGCTGCAGTTTGTCCATATCGCTTCCGCGAAAGAAAAAGTCGAAAATGATACACGAGAGGCTATGCAAAACATCCGGTTTTTCCATAATTTGATCCCAAAACACTTCTGGATCTAGAAACCCTATGACTTCTGCATCTGTCATGGCTTCCTTCCAGGCCGTGAGGTAGCACTCCTCATCATCAACCACGATAACCTTTGGCCTGTTGGATTCACACATGCCTTTCTTGTGTGCTTCGCCGATGATGAATTCAAGGTTTTTGGCGTTTAAGGGCTTTGGTAGGGCAACATCCGCTCCAAGATCTGCCGGAGTGACCCCGGCACCAAAAAAGGTTCGATTGGAATGAATGCAGACAAATGTTTTGATGCCCTGGGAACGGATCTCTCTCAGAAATTGAAGTCCGTCCACGGAGTCAGGTCCGAGGTCGATATCGAGCAGGATGAGATCGGGAGGCGTTTTGGCAATGCATTTGTGAGCGTCATCGGCGCTGTGGGCCAACGTTGTGATGATTTCATAATCATCAGATTTAAACCGATGGATTTCATCCAACAGTCCTTGCTGAAAAATGGGCTCATCCTCAACGATGAGAATATTAAATATCTTTTGATTAAAGTGATTCTCGCGGGAGATACCCCCATTTGATTTAGTAGATAGGACTGTTTTTGCTTCGCATATTAGCGTCTCTGGTGTGATGGAAGGGATCTGGGGAGAATAAGTTTCTCCAACGGCCTCAAGGGAAAAAGTGAAGCGTACTCCTTGGGTTTCGGAAGACTCGCAGGTGATTTGTCCCCCGTGTGCCTCTATGAATGTCTTTGCAGTAGCGAGCCCAAGGCCAGTTCCACCTTGCTTCCCTTTTGTAAAAAAAGAATCGAAGACGTGGGGCAAATCTACAGCGGCAATGGGTGGACCGGAATTGTGGATGGAGATTTCAACGAACTCACTTCTGCCGACCCATTTGTGATTGGTGGAGATGGAAACAACCCCCTGATTGCCCATGGCCTGAAAAGCGTTGGCTAAAATATTGGAAACGACGCGACGGATTTTGTTGGGATCGATTGCAATGTGCTTGTTGTGGCAAAAGGAAAACTCAAAATCCACCTGGGCTTCCGGGTGTTGCCTTAATGTGTCACGAATGACATCTTCAATGAGTTTTTCAGGCTTTTCAGGAACCGTTTTTAGAGGTTTATGGTTGCTGATGGCTATGATATCACCAATTAGATTATCAACTTTGTTCAGAGAGTCTTCCACATCCTGAATGAGGGAAGTGGCTCTGGCCATCACCTGGTCAGAAGTTTTGGAGTTTCGGATGATATCGATGGCGGAGCGCAACATGGAAAAGGGACGTCCGACATCGTGGGCCACCATTTGTGTGGCTTGGGCGATGCGTTTAAAAAGAGCATGCTCGTTTTTTAATTTACTTTGTTTTGCTTCAAACATTTGAAGTTGTCGAATGGCAAGATATGCAAAGGTCGAAGCAATCATAAAAAATCCATAACCAAGCAGAAGGGGCTGGCTTGGGAGAACCCAAATGCCCACAAGCCAGTCATGGATTCCTAGGATCAAGAATGCAATCATACTTGAAGCTAGAAAAACTCCTTCTCGGCTTGAATTCCTTGCTATAGCAAGGACATTGAAGATCATTAAAATTAAAAAGGGAAGGATGGTTCGATTGAAGAAGACGTTTGTGTCTATGAATGTTACTTGATTTGTGAAATGCAGAAATGGCGCTACACCTGCTAGTACAAGATAGCCGTATTTGCACCATCTTAGAACTCCCCATATCTTTTTTGGAAAGAGAGACTCTAAAAAACTAATCAGAACAGATGCTAAAAGATAGAGTGAGGTTTGATCAAGAAAGATCCAAAATGCTGGGGATGGAAGTAAGAAATCCTTTAAGAAATTTTGAGGAATTGACAGAAGCCAGGTGCCCAGAGCAAGTAGGAAAAATACAAGTTTTCTGAAGGAAACTGCGTCGAGCCATTTGAATAGCAATGGGGTCAGCATGGCTCCAGAGAAGAGGTAGACCATAGGAATTAGAAGATGACTGAGCCCTTCCGAAAACAAATGTGAAGGCATGGACGTTGATGGTCCAATCTCAACACGTCCACATAGCCCTTGATGGGTTTGGTTTGTAGGAACCAGTTTAAATTTAAGTGTTTTGGTGTTGGGAGGAATTTCTATTAGAAGACTTGTGTATCCCTCAAATCGCGGTGAGATGGTCTGGTCATTTCTGGAAAAAATGGATTTATCATCGGCATAGACTGTTACTGGTTGGTCAATGTGGGTGAGAAAAAGCTGAGATGATCGGGAATGATTTATCAGGTCTGTTTTGAGCCAAACAGGGGAGTATTTGTGGCTTGTGTCAGTGATGCAGGGTGTGGGAACTGAATTCCAAGTGGAAGGTTCGTGCTGGGACCATGCCACATTCCAGTCATCTGGAGAGTATATTTTTAATGTCAAATCATTCATGTTTGGCCTCTTGGAATCGAGCAAAAGAGGCTAAGGTGATGCCTTCATTTCTGAGAAATTCCTTCCAATGGGGGGATTGAAGTAGGTCAAAATCGCTGCATCTTCTGGTATCGGTGTCGATGTGGCAGCAGATTTCAAAGATAGAGCCTGGCGAGTTTCGAATCCTGTTTTGAATGGATCTGAGGTCCTGCCCTTCTTGAGGTTTTGGCATTAAGAAAAGTCCGTCTGGGTGGCGGGGAAAGGGTCTATTTGGAATCGTTGAAATGTAGTGTTGATGCAGTCTGGTAAGATCTTCCACGGTTGTTCCTGAGCAGCGAGCAAGCTCAAGATTAATGGCGTTATCTTGAGAAATCGGGTATCGAAGCGGCAAATTGTGATCTGCGGCAAGTGAGATGACGACAGCGAATAGGTCTGGTTGGAAGTAAATCTCGGGTCGATGATTATCCAGATGTGTGGGATTGATTCCTGAAGCGCGTAGAACATCAATTTGGGCGCTGAACTCTGCTCTGAGTTCGATTAAGTCAACGGCACCTGCTTTGATTCGGTGAGATAACTCGGGGAGTTCAAGGAACGTCCCGGTTCTTTTGTCAGTGATGGTTTTTATGTGTTTTGAAGGCAAGACGGGTTTTCCAAACGTGAAGTCGAGGTGAACCCCGACGGGAAGGTCTGGACAGGACCTTACAGCCGTAATTGCTTTGTCAAAGTGGGGTGAGGTGCACAAAACGCTTGTGCTGCTGATAATTCCGTTGTGAAAAGCTGAAATGATTGCAGCGATGTTCTGTGGGTTGCGGCCAAAATCATCAGCATTGATAATAATAAATCGTTCCATATCGTTCAAAATTTCACCTTACCGCTATGATTTGTTATCAGAAGATTTACTGAATCATTTTTATGCGAAGCGCTCTTTTCGCTCCAGCACCCTACCATCTAATTTAAAAAATAGCACCTATCGGAACGTTGAGGTGCTAAAAAATATGAGATAGAGTCCGGTTAAATTTTTCTGTCACCAAGAACACCGAGAAAAGGGAGGGTTGAATGGACAGGAATCATCCGTAAAGAGGAGCACGGCCGTTGGGAGTTTGTAAAGGATTTTGGCCCAATCTTCCAAGCAACAGTTGAGATCAGAGCATAGATGCCGACTTGCATTAGACCCCGCTTTTAAATGTCCAAAGCTCCCCTGCCAAAAACGGGTTTAGAATAAGACAAACTTTTTGACAGGGAAACCTCTTCGTGATAGTCTCGTTTTGTTTACGTCAGACATCCTTCCTGAAAGCTATTGAAGATTGGTCTCAACGTCTGTCATCAAGTCTTTGCATAGCTGATCGCAGCTTCCTTAGATATGGATGTTTTGCTATATGTACGATTGAGTCATTTTTTGCGAGTAGTGATAAGCATGACAGTAAACACAAAAGACATCGAAGCCGAATTGAGCTACGCTTATCTTCATGCCGTTGCGTCACATGCTGGATTCACATGCTCGTATAGTTCTCGACTCGAAGATGCTCGTGGAGTCGATGCAAGGGTTGGGGTTGGTGCAAAGCTTGATCCTAAATCAATTCTTGAAGATTTCGAAATCGACGTGCAGCTAAAAGCGACTGCGCAACAGCTTTCAGTTGTAGATAACAAGTTTTCGTTTTTTTTCAAAGGCATCAAGCAGTATGACAAATTGAGATCTGAGAAAAACGAGAATACGAAACTTCTTATTTTAATGTGTCTTCCAGAAGATCGTAGTGATTGGGTTTCAGTAACACCGAATGAACTGTTGTTGAAAAACGCTGCATACTGGATTAGTTTACGCGGAGCGCCCGAATCGCAGAACACAACGGGAGCAACTGTTTACTTCCCATCATCCAATGTTTTGACTGTTGATGCGCTCAAGAGTTTAATGACCTTGATCTCTAAGGGAGAGGTGGTTCGCTATGAACCTTAACCAATTTGAAAATATTGAACCGAAAGAAGTTTTAGCATACGTCAAGCAGCAAGGATGGAAATACGTCGGTGAATTACCAAGTAGGATGGCTCTATACAAAAATGACTCGTTTAAGAGCCGACAGCTCCAAGTCCCTTCAATCTCCGATTTTGACGACTACAGTGAAATTTTAGAGAAGCTGGCCGAAAAGCTTTCAACGCTCGAAAGGCGTACTCCTGAACAGGTGGTTGCGGACTGGAAAGGTGCTACTTCGGACACTATTCGGCTTCGCATGAAAACAGTTGGGGACGACAAGGTTTCTTTCTCAAGGGCGCTTCAGACGCTGCAGGCTACAAAGCAGGCTCTGATTGCTTCGGCGTGCAGTGCTTTGACCCCAATGCCGCACCATATTCGATTGCAGAGGTCGGAGGCTACCGAGCTTTTTGAATCATGCAAGTTAGCCCAGACGGAAAAAGGTAGCTTCATATTGAAGATCACTTGTCCGATTGATGCAGTTGATCGCGTATTGAGAAGCTCAGACAATTTGCCTGTTCCATTTGCAAGAAAAACATTAAGTATCTTTATGAAGTCGCTTCATGAAGTTAAAACTCTTGCCGTGAATGACGATGCGAATGCGGCCTTGCCGACCATTCTAAGCTCGAATTTTTGCAAAGCTTTAAGAGACCTCTTAGTCGACGAAATTGAAGTTAATGCAAAATGGGCTTTAACATTGGAGCAAAAAGAGACTGATTTTCCCAATACGGTCACGTTGACACCAGATCTAGTATCAAAAATCGAAAAACTTGAAGCAAGACTCAGACCTGCGCTTCATTCGCAAACACAAACGATTTTTGGAACAGTTGAAGCGCTTGAAGGTCAACTTGGACAAGACTCGAAAAGATTCGGCGATGTCCTGATTCGATTTCTCTTAGACGAAGAGATAGTATATGCTAGATTAACGCTAGACTCAGTAAATTATGAGATTGCAGATAGAGCACACATGTCTGGAAATACAATCAGAGTTGTCGGGCTTCTGAATTCTGGAGTTCGAAATCGCAGGATAGAAAATGTCACAGAGTTTAAAATTCTCGACTAAAGAATGGACTTAGAAAACTCTTCGAAGTAACAAATGTCAAAATCTGAAGGCAACGTAGGTGATGCAGGTAATAGTCCGTGCTTTTCAAACCAATCGTCAATTTTCTTTATCGAAATAATAATTTCGACTCTTTCATTTGTGATGCATGGGAATTTTTTTTGAAACTCTTTAAACAGGTTGATGCCGCAATCAATCATCTCTTTTGAATTATGTACAATTAATTGCCCAAAATTTGGATGATCTTTGGGGAAGACGGCTTTATAAAACGCCTCACCATTAGCACCTATACTTCACGCGGCCTGAATTTGTGATTTTTTGTAAATTTTAAAATTTAGTGTTAGCAAAGATGAAAGTGTTGCTTTAACCTCAATACTTATATTTGTTTGCCGTAAACAGTCGATTACCGAATTCTTAAAAGCCTTAAAATCAGAATGGTACTTTGAATTTAAACAGGTCTTTTTAACGTACT
>JBIIVH010000082.1:0-10061 GCA_044339525.1 Silvanigrellaceae bacterium
TCTTATTATCTATATTTATATAGCACATCTCAAGTCATATTACAAACTAAAAAACGAAACCCGCTGCCTCTCCAAAACCTGCGGAAACAAAAACTCGTAATTCTGCGGTTTCTAAGACCCGTTAACACATTCATAACTTCGTGCCTGAAGAAAGGCTCATCCTCTCATGGAAACTGACACCTGAGGAATTTGTTTTTGTTTCAAATTCCGCGTCAAAAAATAATTTCAAGTGGAGTAAGTTTCATTTTTCAAAACAAACATTTGGCTTTTCTGGGGCAGATTCTGTGTTCCAGTGGAATCTGATTACCAGTGACGTTCAATGACAAAAGATTTGCTAGACCACCAAGTGATTCCGTTTCCTTTATTTGATTGAAAGAAATTTCTAGGAATTGTAGATTTTCCAGTTCCTCTATGGCCTTTATCGATTCTAAGTTGTTGTTGCGTAAATTGAGTCCTAGGAGCCATTCAAGAGAAGCTACAGAGTTTATATCGGAGATTTTGTTATTTGGTGCACCTAAAAATCGCATTGCTGGAAATCTTTCAATCCCAACCAAAGAAATTAACTGGTTTCCAGACAGATTAAGATCGGTAATACTTTTGTTACCTCCCAAAAAAGAGATGCCGCTTATATTATTGTTATATATACTTAGAGATTTCAATGAAGTCATCTCCTCCAATCCAGACAAGGAAAAAATAGCATTGTCATCAAACTTCGCTACTGTTAGAAACGGAAGTTCAAGAAGAGAGATATCCCCTTCCAGCTTGCAATTTGATAAAGAAATATGGGAGATAATGTTGGATTTTGGAAAAAAAGGAATTTTCCCAAGAGGATTATTGGGTAAACTTACTGTTTTTAACTGCGTTAACTTTGAAAAATCTATTTTTCCAGTTATTTGATTGCTGTTAGCGTAAATTTCCTCCATATTTTTAAGCTCAATCAAAGCATCAACATTGGATACCAGATTATTGGAAAACTCAAGATATTTCAGTTTTTCAAGTTTTGCAAGAGGAGAGATATCTGAAATTCTATTTTTGTTCAGACTCAGCCATTCTAAATTACTCATAAATCCAACACCTTCTAGATCGGATATATCCTTATTGAATAAATCTAGCCAAGTGCTTTGTTCTAATTCAGTCCAGGCTGCTTCACAGGTTGCCGCGCCTACATTGTCAAGTAGGGCTCGTTTTGTTTTTTGGGCTTCTTCGCTCAAGCCTTCTCTTTGGCACCAAGTTAAAAAGGAGTTATCGTTCTTAGTCTGTCCAGCATACGCGGACAAAATAGGAATCAGAGATAATCCCATCATTCCAAATCTTTTAGTCAGCAATTTTTTTATGGAAAAACAACGCATTTAAAAACCTCTTTTTGGTCAATAGGATATCAACTGGCTCTTCCGGAAACGCATAAAGTAATCATAGGACATATAACCGTAACCACCTTTACCCCATTGATTTCCCCAGCTGTTCTTAAATTCTATTAGACCTAAGAAATCGTTGTAGCCAGTGGCTACCACAGCGTGTCCGCCACAACTATTGTTGGGACAATCTTTTTGAATGGCCTCTTCAGAAGGCGTGTAAATAAAACCTTCGTTCCAATCTCCTACAACGTAAAAAGAGATTCCGACAGGAGAATTGGAGTGAACGCGGTCGCGAATATATTGAATGGGATCACGCGTTGATCTGGCATTCTTTTCTTCAAAACTTGCACTGAATGTTTCCTGGAGAGCTCCCTGAAGATTAGGAATCTGATTTCGATCATTTGAATATGGGCAGTCTTTCTCATGAAATAATCCGTTTTTATTAATGTAATTCAACCTCTGTGCGGTGAAACCACCGTCTTGATTGCTGCTCATGTATGCCAAGCATTGTTCAGAATAATCCTTTCCCGTAAAGGCCTCAACGATAGCAATTGCAGCGAACACATTGCAAGTGCCTCGTTCTCCCTGATGTTTAACGGATGACATCATTGGCCGAATGCTTTGTCCCGTCATGTTCATTGTTCCTATCGGCCTGTTTTCCTCGGCATTTGGGTTGTAAACTTTATCTCCATCCTCTTCTAATGCATAAACAGGAAGAACAAAATTTCCCGCCGAAGTTGAAATATTTTTGTAGCCAATGGGAGCATCATTAGCAAAGGCCACCGAACAGAAAGCGATGGTTGTACCAACGAATCCAATTGAAGTATTCACCAAAGACAAAACCAAATGTTTTTTCATGAGAAAACCTTTTCTAAAAATTAATGGTTGAAATTTATGTAATCATAGTCACTAATTAAAAACTGTCTGTGCTTAAAAGGATCAAAAATCTTTTTTCCTGCCCTGCGTAGTTTGGCAACGAATTCTTCACTGGAAAGGTTTTTATCGTTACTTTCACGCAATTTCACTATGAAACCAGTGGCAACCGGTGCAATAAAGGAGGTAGAAGAAACATTGGCCGGACCATGGCCGAATCCCAAAGCGGTGTAAAGAATGTCCCTAGGACCAACACCTAGTTCATCGCTTTTTCCATTATTTATAAACATATCTATACAATATAAGCTATTTTGTTGCCAATAAGGTAAATATTTCTTTTCGGCTGGAATTCCTGTTGCATCAACGTCATCCCCATTTCCAGCAAGGGCGACTCCAATTCTCAGTCGTTTTTTGGTAGGCGAGCAATCCGCAAAGTTTTCTTGCCAGTTACTTGCCGAAATTGGGACATTTGTATCCATACCAGCTTGAATCAAGATGGCATCAGAGTGTGTATCTAGAGCAACAAAGAAACCATGGTAGGCTTGAAGGAACGAGGATATCTGAATTGCGGAAGGCTCAGTTTCACAAATAAAACGCCACTTAGCTTGTGCCCGAGCGGCATCCCATCCTAGAGACATGTTAATGTATCTGATATTGTTTTCTTTTACATATTCCGCAATTTTTTTTCCTCGATTGAACCAAGCATCGCGAGCTTGTTTTGCGTCTTCGTCGTCAAAGATGCACACATCCCGGCGGGTCTCATTACGTAATTCAAGAGTTGTAAGTTGACTATTAGGAACTAATTCGGAAATTAAATTTAAGGTTGGAAATCCATGAGCAAATGAATTCTGCGTTCCTTGGATCTCTTTTTGCCAGTTGCTGAACCTTCGTGAAAACTCCTGACCTTCTCTTGTCAATTCTTTTTTCCAGGCGCTGCCCTCTAGCAAGTTTAATGTGTTCAATGTTCCATGAAACCAAGCAGGAGCCCGGAATTTAGGATTCTTTGGTTCAAGCACATTGTTACTTTTCTCTTCCAATCTAGTTACTACTCTTCCGCGATGAACAGCGATAGACGCCAATTCCAATCCCTGATCTATGACCATAATCTGGACCGCATTGGGATCGAGATTTACCCTCGGTACCGGTAACTCGGTCATTGCGCAAGAGACATGAGGCTTTTCGCATCCCAATGAGAACTGTTTTTCCAGTTCCTGTTTTACCTGTTGCAATTTTTGTTTTTCAGAAAAACGGTCTTTTTCCCAATTGTTTTTTTCACCGTCTTTTCTATTTTCTCCTTTGGCACATCCAGCTGAAATCCAAAGTAATGCTAGCAGATGAACTTTTTTCAATAAAGTTTTCACAAGAATTCTCCAAGTATCGTTTTTCTTAACGCATTTTCAATTTCTTCTTCTGAGTAAGAATTCTGCAAGCCGAAATAAATTCCGGCAACATATTGTTGCTCTAAGCCATCTCTATACGCTAGGGATTGTATAAAACCATCCAAATGATTCATGGCAATTTCAGGATCCAATTCAATCCTTACACGAATCAAGTCCTCCAAATCTCGCTTTCGGCCTTTTTCAGACGGATCTTTGCTGACCTCCTCAGATACCTTGGAGATTGCTTCTTCGAGAGGTGAAAAATAACCATTTTGAGCTCCAGCCTTCAGTAATTGTATGGAGAATATTCTTGCATATGCTTGATTTTCACCAAATAATTTTTTGGTAGATCCCAAATCTTCTAACGCAGCAGCAGCTGCCAAGACATTTTCAGGGTCTTTCGCTAAGGCAGACAAAATTTGCTTTCTTTCGTCCTCTCTTTCAATGGACCGAGAGAGCGCAATCATCTTTTCAAAGGAAGCCTTTATGATTCCCAATTGTTGTGAATATACCGCTAATTTTCCTTCCGCAGTTGGTGATTTAGAATTAGAAAATACTGATGGACTGATTTCCTTCCTGTGTATTCCATCAATAAATTTGGCTAGGTCACGATTGTGTTCTTTTCTCAATTTTTTAACAGTATCTTTAATTTTGGAAGCATCATTGTTATATTTATTTTCTCTATCTAGAACTATTGAATTGGAATCTTCTCTGCTAGTTCCGCTTCGCAATTGAAAACCAATACAAATGATAGCTGAAATTGATATCAAAAAAACAAAGAAAATTCTGCTTTTCGTACTGCTTTTCATATCGTGTCTGAACTCCTTTGTCTTTTTTGTGGCTATTTTCGAATTGCTATCGCGTTTATTTCATCTTCAAATTGATTTTGCCAAGATAAATCACCAACAATTACTCCTCCAGCAGCCACAAGGTGCTCAATCTTGCTTTCTCCAGTAGTCATGAAGTTGTACACTTTTTCTCTCTTTTTAATGCGATAAATAGCAGAAATATTCACGTGTTTTCCAGAAATATCTATTAGTTTGGTTGATTTGGTTAGTTCTCTGGCAGTGAGTACTTCACCGGTGGATATAAGAACTGCATGGTTGAGAGTTAGTGTCAACCGACCACCGTTTTCAGTTTCTATAATTACCAAAGGTTTTTCCTCGTTTCCTTCAGTAAAGGAGGAGATGTTTGAAGCCCTAGAGATCAAGTTGCTCAAGGTACTGTGAGACTGCAAACTCCAAAGCTTAAAGTCTCCAATATTCTTTGCTATGGTGCTGGCAGAAGTCCACCCTACGTCTCCATTTGGAAAATATGTCAATAATTTTGTGTCAGGAGAGAAGCAACCACAAGGGCAATCACCAACAAAAATTGCTCCAACACACATAGGAAACCGCCCAGGAGATCCATCAATAGGATTCTTCCAATTTTCCATCTCAATTCTTTGATCGGCGGTAATGCAACCTGAACTTACCGCTTGTTCTCGGACTTGGGCACATTTCTCTTGTGCTAGCGGAGCATTAGGGCATCTCGCTTGTGCCAAGGAAGGTTCGCTACGAGCCATTACAAACGTGCTGCCAAGTAAAAGTGCATCTTTTATAAGACCATAATATTTCATGATATTCTCCATATTGTTAATTTATTAGAAGCTGAAAGACTGTTTTGAGCGCTCAAAAAAATCACTAAATCAGCGATATATTTATGTCAATTGGAGAATTTTAAAAGATATATTTTTATCCACGTTGAACAAATTTTATCCAGAATGATTTGTATTTGTAAAATATAGAGAAATTGAATTTGTTTCGTTTTTAAAACAAGAGTCTGGTAAAAAAGTTGTCCATATCTGAACATTGGTCCGCCCCCCTCCCCCCCCAAAAAAAAACTGGACCCAAGTTGCACTGTCTTAACCGTTGACCCTATCCGCCTCAACAATCCCGGGAAGAGCACTAACCGCATCTCATAATCTTCCCTATTCAGAGTCAAGGTAACACCATTTTTGGCACGATTGTTTCCAGATCTTGGGATGAAAAATCGTAAAAAGTGAAGTTATCATTATTCCACAAAGATAACTATCATTGGTCAAATTTTGTTCATCATGGTCAAAAATAGTTCTTGAAAATCAGTTTATAAAAAACGTGATTGACAAAGTTTTATTTGTTATTTAATTGGATTTTTACCTCTTTGGGGGGTGTGTAGGTAATTTTTACTAGTTTGAATCATTATAGGATTTCTAAAATGTGTCTCTATTTTATATGTCTTTTCGTATCTCTGCGCTGTTAGCAAGTTCAGTTTTATCTGCATCAATCGCCTACTCCCAATATCGATTTAACGATGTTCCCAAAGGAGCTGTAATGGGTGGGGTTGCAGGGCCTGCTCTTGTTAATGTGCGATGTGCAGAAAATCAGATTACAGATAATGCGGGAGCTATGGAAAGAATAGACTGGGCGGATCGATGTGGATTAGTCTCCAAAGATAAATGGAAAAATATAGATTTTTACAACGTTGATTTAGTAACCTTTCAAGTCACTCCACGAGCAAAGTACGCCTACCCGATTTTTGTTCACGATGACTCTGCTACAAATAAGACCTATCCATTGTGGGTGCCAAATCATGCCAGTTGTGATATTCCTCCCGATGTTATTTGGTTTACCGTCTGCGAGGCAGGTTGCTACGCACCTGATCAGAAGATTGCATTTACTCAAAAAAATGAGCCTGCGCTTCTTCCTATCCAAAAAGCTTTCGAAACCTTTGTTTCTGAACTAAAATCTTCTCCGTCGCCAAAAGAATCGGATCTGCGGGTTTACTCTGTAATGAAGGGATCTACACTGGACAGTCTAACCTTTGGGACGTTGCCTCTAAAAAGGATTGTTGCGAGCGCTAAAGACGAAAACAACACTCTTCTCACGTTCCGTACGGAAAGCGGCGGTGAACTTAAAGTTACACCTGAACATCCCTTAATTTCTTCTTTGGGCCAGTTTCGAAAAGCACAACACTTCAAAGTAGGCGATAGCCTTGTTCTTCAAACAGGCCAACCTGACCCAATCACAGAGATCATTGAGAGCAGCTTCTTTGGAAAAGTTTACAACTTAGAACCGCGATCGAGTGACCCAACAGAGAATATTCACGTAGCGCAAGGATTTCTTGCGGGATCCCTTGCGGTGCAAAATGGTGAGTTGCGAGATTTAAGTCGCGTTCTTCAGCGCCTCAATACAAGTTCTAATCATTTGGATCTTAAGTAACTTACATTCACTATTTTTAAAAATGGGAACATTAGGATGCTAAACAAATTAAAGAACCGAACTGTCCTGATCGCTGCCTGCTTTACCGTGCTTTGCGTCTTGGTTGGGGGATTCTTTTTTGTGAGAGTTCTAGTGACAAAAAATATTGATATAATTCCCTTTCAGTCAAATCAAAAAACCGAAAAAATTCAGAACATCGGCTCCCATTCATCACTATTAGCTCCTGGGTCTCGTAAACAGCAGACACATAGCACATTAAACCATGGGATCTCCGTATCTAAGAACCCGGTAACCTCGAGTTCAGCTACTGGCATAGATACCGAGCTTCCTAGAATTGGAAATATAGCCTTAGAAATATTGGATTACCATGAAGATCTCAAAAAGGTGATGAGCTATCATTGGGCCGTTATTCGACCAAATCAATTGGAAAATGAGGCTAAAAATTGGCTTTCAAAGGAAGAAATATTGGGGAAATGGGAGGCAATACTGACTTCTAGACTTTCCGATCCGCTTAGTGCAAAACAACTGTTATTGAGATCCTATGCTCTTGATGCTCTTGGCGAGGCGGTTGCCTGGAAGGATAATCCCTCTCGGGATAGGGCTTTTCAGGCTTTGAAAAGAGTATTGGTTTTACCTCGTGTAAAAACACAACTCGCAGAGGCACACGGGGTCGTGGCATCGGAAAAAAGGGAAGCTTGGACGACTCTCAAAAAACATTTGTTAGACGATAATGAACTCGAAGATCTAAAACAATTAGCATATTTAAACTGGTCACAAAAAAGGGAACTAAAATGAAAATGACAAAACGAATTACGATCGCACTATCCCTATTAGGGTTAACTGCCAGCTGTTCAAAGGAGGAAGATCGCCAAACTAAACCAACTTATTTTGCGGGTAAACCCGTTGATTTGGCCAAACCCGGTCCGCATCAACACAGCGTTCGATTGTCCTATGAAAAAAGTGATGGGAACAGGCAATTTCATTGCAGTGGAGTGCTTGTTTCGCCTTCGATCGTGATGACGGCCGCCCATTGTCTGGTGCATGTGTCGGAAATCGGAGGAGGATTGGGTGCCACATACAAGCCATCATCCATCAAAGTGACACTTCCGGGAGGCGTGGAAACGGAGGCAACGGAAACCCATTTTCCAAAAAACTTTGATATGCATTCCAATTTTGTTTACGGCCTAGACATTGGGTTTTTCGTGCTAAAAGACGCTGCACCATTGGCAAATGTGGCACAGGTTGCCTCAGAAGAAGAGGTTGAAAGCTGGTTAAAAAATGAACTTCCTCCTTTTGCTTTGACAGGAGTAGGCTTCGGGCAGACTCAAAACAACTCAGGATCTGCAGGTAATCTAAATACACTAGACGTTCCATTTATGGATAAATTTGGGCCTTTAAAAGACCCTAGCAGCTTTGAGGTTCTATCAGCTGACGCAGGCAGGTCTTTTGGAAAGCAGCTAGAATTTATGGCTGGATTTAGTGCTCGAATCGTCTGTCCGGGAGATAGTGGAAGCGGAGTGTTTTTCGAAAGTTCTCCTGGCGAATGGCAACTCATGGGCATCGCCTCTCGAACCATTGGCAACCCATTTGTTGCAGGAGAAAACTGCTCAGCAAGTAGGCTCACTGGAATTTACGGATTCGCATTTGCGGGGGCCCAATTTATTGAGAGCGTCGCTAAAATCAAGATTCTAAAGTAAGGAGTTGAGCATGCGATACTTCATTTTCCAACTTTGTTTCGCTTATCTTTTTTGTGCTTGCACGAAGAAGGATTCCCAGGGTGATTCAGACCGCATAGCGCCCACCCCGGGCTCGTTAGGAGACGCTGTCTCAACGACGGATGTTCCGAAAAAGGAAGACCCTGGAAACCCTAATGGCCAGCCCAATGCGAGCGTGCCTGGCCAGGATCCGGAGCCTACAAAGCCAGGCGAAACCTCCTCGAATTCAGGCACCCTGCTTTTGTCAAAGCTCACTGATTCGGACCTTAGGGAACTTACCACCCTTTCTGAGACTCAGGTGATGATTAATGATCGCTGTGGGGGTACTCTTGTGGGAAAAGGAATTGTGGTGAGCACGGCCAGCTGTCTGGATTTGATACCTAAATCTCCAGAATCTGGTTTGACCGTTCGATTTCAGGACAATACAAGCGAAACGGGCTTAAAGGTTCACACTCCACCCTTGTTTGCCTTGAGCGGCACGGAGTCTTTTGGTTTAGACATTGCTGTGATAGAGCTTTCTAAAGCCACTCAAGGAAGGCCAGTGGCATCCCTTCACTCCTCCCCAGAAACGGTTACGGTGGATGATATGGCAGAAATGAATACCGGTGTAATTTTGTTCGAGAAACTCAGTCCCAAATTTAAGTCGATTCCCTTCGTAAATGATTTCGGGATGCCAAAAAATCCTATCACATTTGAGCATGTGGCCAGAAACGATGCCAGCGAGTCCGCAGAAAATCTGGAATTCTTAGCGGGGTTTTCTTCCAATAATCCTTGTGAAGATCAAATGGGATCAGGAGTATTTACTAAAAAAGATGGCAGGTGGGTACTTACAGGCATCGCATCTCGGTCCTTAGCGCGCCAAGCAAATGGTGGGAGCAGATGTGATTCAGGAGCTCTTTCTACGGTTTTCACGAAATCATTCGCCGTACAAAACTACCTAAATACATTGAAAATATCTGTTTTATTGTAGTAGTTTTGATTAAAATAATTAAAGAAGTGATGTTAGCATTCAGTGAATCAACTTATAGGGAATTAAAAAAAAATGAAGAAAAATGATAAATGGTGTGTTTTATATAGTGGGTATCCATTAATCTCCTCTCTATTAACGATGACTATGCTGTTATCCTGCGGAAAAGACGCACCTAATCAATCCAAAATTTTCGGGGGCGTCGGAGGTAAATCCAGTCGATTTGGTAATCTTGGAGGTGGATGGGATTTGGACCGAGAAGAATGGAAAGGTGAGTGTGTGACGGGTGAACAGGCCTTTGAAGGGCAGCAGGAAGCCACGGTAAGGTTTGACAAATCCGTGAGTGAACGAGAAACTGCAAGCAGTTTGGGATTTTCCCTTGATGCAAAAGCGAGATATGGAGTTTGTCAACCACACTCGCCCCTAAAGGAGCGAGCTTGAGGAGTGAAGACTCCGAAAGCGGTTGACCAGCCCCCTTGGGAAACCGAGGAGACGCTTTTGTGGAATGGCGAGGCTAACGCTTCGCCAAAATA
>JBIIVH010000032.1:0-45625 GCA_044339525.1 Silvanigrellaceae bacterium
TAAAATCCTCCTCTACGGATACTGACTCTCCACTCGTTCTTTCCTAATCTAATGAGTTGTTTAAATAGTCTCAACAGGGCTGGATTTGGCGCTTACGTTATAAACAGCTGCCACTCGAACTCTTATCTGCTTGGCGTCTTTCCCGCTGCCAGAGATCCAGAAGTCTGAGCCTGCCACGAACTTCACTCCTTACAGGCCTATTTTCGATGGAAGCTTATTTTCTCGAGTGGTTGTTCTGCAGGAAACTCTCTTCACAGCTGCATAAATGTCCACTAAGAACTTTTTGGGATTCCTGGGACTGGGATTTGTTTTAGGTCTTCTGCTTGATTTAAGCTGAATCACAAAGGTGACACCCATATTTTCTAAACTCTTCATCAGTGGCACTGAATTGTGATTGGTGCTTCAGGGAACTCGATCCCCCTCCTTAAAACATGGCGTCCAAGCCACAGGAATGGCTTCGCCAGTCCCGGTATCTACAGCACACAATACCATCAAATTCTGACCAAAAAAAACTTCGTTCTTGCTATTTGCTCAATGACCTTGCCCTTCTAATCCTGCAGTTCTCTTTGCGTTAGCCGTTGTATCGATGACAAAAATCCAATCTTCGGGTGCCTTCCTCACCCTTTTGAGCACCGTCCAGGCAAGCCGCCTCATGGCGCGGTTCATTGCAAATGAATCAAATTTTGAACCAGCATTTGATAGGGATGAATGCGAAGGGGAAAAACAAGCGATGCGGACAAGTCGAGACAAAAAAGGAATCCCGCCCAAGGTCATAGCAATAAATAAACAAAGCATGGAGTGCGAGATTCCCACGTCCCGGAATATATCCTGATATCGCCCAGCAATCAACCTAGCCAAGGGTGGAATTCGAGTCAGAAGCATGTTTTCCTCACCAGCAGCGGTTAAGAGGGAAAACTCTACTCCAAAAGTTTTCAAAAGTCTCCACCACTGCGGAAACCTAATTACCCGATATTGTTTTATTAATAAAAAACCATCTCGTTACGTAATTGTAAATTTAGCGGGAAACGTGTGTTATGATCTGAAATGATTTCTTGAAGTTGTGCAAAAAGATTTTCTGGGATATCTAATCCCAGCTTTTGCAAAACGTCGGAAATCTTTGAATAGTCTTTTTTTGTTATTTGATGCACTATATATCTCTTCATAGAAGAAGTATGTGCCATAATTATAAAAAATGTCAAGAACTAGATAAAAGTAGGATGAAAGCCATCCTCTCGAAATGATCCATCGTTAAATAGGTTACTTGCAATAAAATGCTATATAATTAAGAAAGATTCTTGTTTCGTTTTTGGCCAGTTTTTATAAACTCCTGCTGAGAGCCTCTTGTTTGAAAGAACAAATCCTTGTCCATCATACCAAAGAACTCTCACTTGCTTTTTTACCTTACTGATAAACAAAAAATAGCCATTTTCAAATGGATCATTCTTAGTGATTTCCACTGCGAGTCCTCTAAATTTATCAATGCCGCCGGCAAAACTAACGGGCTCAACGATAACAACTATTTTTGTTCGAGGGGGGAAAGAAATCAAATTAGACCTCCTTTTCTGGAGAAAAAAGCTTTTCTATCAGACATATCAAGGAATTTAAATGAAAAAATTCAATTGTAAATCGGTTTTCATTTCTCAGGACTCCAAGGCATTCTCTATGAGTTTCAACAGAGTCGCAGGACGCTTTCTCTTTAAAAAGGCCCAGATCGAAAGAAAAGCTTTTAGGAATTTTGGGTCTTAGTATCAACTCTTTTTCCTTTTTTAGTCTGTCAGAATCGTTTTTGGCTATTGAATCTTGCAACTCAGATTCTTGTTTTTCTTTCCAACGGTAAAGCGTAGACACATGAAATCCTGATACAGCAGAAACAGAAGCTGCAGATTGAAACTCCATCTGAGCCACCCATTTTTTCTTTTGTTCAATGGAAATCATTCCTTTTTTTCTTTTGATCTCATTTAATTTTAAAGTAGGGTCGGAATTAGATTTGACACGATCCATGCTCATCAGCATATCTCCTTTAATGAAAGAGGTAACACAGATGATTTAGCCGATTCTTATTAGACGTTCCAACTGGGTTCGCGGTAGCTCACGAAAGGCGCGGATTCTTGGGAGATTTCTTCGAGTTCCTGTTGTACTTTTCTGGAAAAGATGATTAATATTGTAATATCAGTTTGTTAGACACAAAAAAGCACAATTAATAAAGGCAGTTTTATTGATGAAACAAATGCAAAGGCTCTTTTTTACAGCAGGTTTTGCTTGGATGGCACTCTGGGCTATTTTTGGAAGCTTGATAGGTGCCAAAATCAACCTCAGCCTTTTTTCCAACGATTCAGACTATTTAAACGGAATCCAAAGGGAGCTCTACCGCACCGCACACGCCCACATGAACTTGTTTTCCTTGGTTTGGATGGCCATGGGGCTTACCCTTCCCTGGGTTTATCAAAAAAATCTGCATCGGTTTTTGGCTCGATTTCAATTCTCCCAGATCCTGGGGGGAATTCTTTTTGGGGCAGGACTGCTTTTGGAATCCCTGTTTCCCGTTCAAAAGGGGCAAGATAGTTATGTGATAGGGATCACCGCCTTGGGAGGAAGTCTCGTGACACTCGGACTTTGCCTATGGGCCGTTTTACTGTTTAAAGGGAAAGACTAAAGTCATGCAGGCCGCCTATTTTTTGATTCGAATGTCTGCCGTGGGGGATATCTTGATAGCCATCTCCCTGCTTCGAGATCTCCATTCCGAAGGCCTCCGCGTCGTTTTCGTGACCCAACCCCAGTTCCTCGCTTTGCTTCAAATGTTTCCATTTATTCAAGAAGTCGGCACCATAAACTTAGAACGTGGCACCCAAAACCCATGGGAGTACTGGAAGCGAGACGCCCAAGGCCAATGGAAAGTAGCCTCTTTCCGAAAAGAGGAGCTCTCTCAGGAATATGTGGTGGACCTACAATCCACCTCCCGCAGTCGCCGAGCCCTAGCGATTCTTAAAGGGATCATCCATCCAGTAAAAGTAACAAAAGTTCCCAAAAGATCCCTACAGAGGATTTGGGAAGTGAGTAAAGGAAGCTTATGGCCCAAATACAAAGCCAAGCTCGTCACACCCTTATGCGTTAACCAAAACAGTGTTTATACCCTCCAAAGACAGTCCTTTTTTCACCAAGTGCCCAGTTGGCGATCCCAGTTGTTTTTAAGGCGAGAGCCCTTAGACTGGGGCTCCGTAACCGAGATGGAGCTTCCCCCTCGATACATCAGCGTTTTTCTAGGGGCCAGCGGAAAACTAAAGATTTTTCCCCATGAATTTTGGGTGAGGCTTATAGAGGTTTTGGAGGAAAAACAAAATGTTCCCGCACCATCAACCCCTGTGGATATAAAGCCCAAAGCCATCGTGTTGCTCGGCGGAAAAGACAGTGGGGAACTGGCTGACCGAATTTCCCAAAGTTTAGCCAAAGCAGATCGTTCCTTGCCACTATTTAATGCAACAGGAAAGCTCTCCCTGAGCGAATCCATGAAGGCATTAGGCAACAGTGACATGATCGTATCTCATGATTCTTTCGCCGCTCACCTGGCGGCGTTCACCCAGTGTCCCATCCACATTTTGTTTGCAGGAACGGCCGCCCAACTGGGCTTTGTGCCTCCGGCCCCCAATGTGTTTTGGCACCAATCCACCACGGGATGTTTGCCCTGCACCCGGCATGGATCGGGCGAATGCCGTTTTGCCACCCATCACTGCGCCACCGATTTAGATCCTCGGGACATCGCGTCTCAACTGTCTTCCCATTGGGAATTCAGCCCTCAGTAAGTTTGTGATTTGGTGGTACCCGATCGTGGGTATTTTTTATTCTTTTTCTTTGATTTTAGTTTCGGTTTAGGTGCTGTTTTATCCAATTGCACGCCATCCACCGCCAGGTTTTTTGTGCCTGGCTTTCCCAAAAGCGGATTTGAGCTCGATTGCGGGGTGTAGGGCTTTTGATGGGAAGCGTAGGGCGAGATACTTTTTGCTTTATCCAAGGGCCCACTTCCACGGGGCGGAGCCCATGGAGCCGTATCCGTGTCGTTAGATATGCCACTAAAAGCCTCTTCTGTGTCTTGAAGGTCTTCCTCCTCATGGGGGTCGGTATCAGGAGTGGTGGTGCAGGCACCGAGCCAAGCACCTAAAGTGATAATGAGAATCCCTCTCCAAATTGGATTTCCAAAAAAATTCATCTTACTTTCTCCTTCATTCCCCAATTCAAATGCCGTTTTCAAACCTACCCAGGACTGCCTTTCACTCGTAGACTAAGGCCACACCCACCAGGTCTGTAAAGCAATGTTTAGTCCCTCGCTTCAACTCATAAGTTATAGGCACTTAACATAGAAACTTGCTGACTAAGAATTAGGCAATGAACACAATTTAAACAAGAATCAGCGAAGCCAAGTCAGGATTCAGGACATTTCTTAATACTATCGGAACTTTGTACTCAAATTCCCAATGCACCCGGAGTGGTTTCCGCAGGATTTCAGTTTGTCCAAACGAGCTCTAACAGTGATGTATACTTAAGACAGGCAAATGATAAATTTTTAGAATTCTAGGCTACTCAAAGATTACATGGACTGTCTTCAAAGATAAGAATAAGCCAAAAAAGGAACTACAAAATAAGGTGCCTTGGAACTTTCTTAAAAGCTTTCAGTCGCTTCTAATGATGAGCCTTTCTGAAACGAATTTTAATCTAGTATAGCTCGGACGTCTGACGGAGTTTGTGGCAGGTTTAGTGAATCTCTGGTTGAGTTTATTCATTCCTAAAATCATTCACAGCTAAAATAGTTTGGACCAGGCAAGGATAAACCTTTGATACAGGCACTTTGGATCAAACTGCATTTCGATCCAAACCCCCTAAAATGCATGGACGGAGAGCTTTGAAAGGTATTGGGATAAAAGTTGCAACTTACAGCTTCTAGCTGTGAGGTATCAGAGGTAGTGATTTCCAAGTGTTCGTCGAAAGAAATTGAACCTATCCTCAAAAATGATCCTATTCCCGCATTGGCATGCACTACTAAAGTACCTACCCCAGGATCCAGCTCCAAAAGTTTAGGCCTACCCTGAAGAACGACTGTTCCTTTGTAGCGGATAATGTTTCACCTTCACAGCGAAAGTCAACAGGTTCTTTAAATCTTACTCGCCGAAGTGAGCAGGTTTTTTCAGCTCGGAGGTGGGACTTTGCAAGCTTCACAAGTATGGACTGTTCAACGTCACAGTTAAAACTCAATTTGTTTGGAACGCAAAATTGGTTAGAAGAAAAAACGATTTTTTGTGACGATACCAGGGACTTTCGCTGATCCAACCATTCACTTGATAGGTGCAGAGAGGGTTCTTTAAAGACATAAAAAAGACCATCTTGAGAGGTGTTTTTGTCTACTCCAGTACACCGCTCTGTTAAGATTTTATCAATCATTTCATGGGATTTATACTCAGGAGAGTTGTCATAAGAACTGCCATATATCCAACCTCTACTCCTATTTCCCCTAAAATCGGGTGTGGGCTCTATGGTCAAGCTTTGGATAGGGGTTTCCTGCGTAGTGGTAACGTTTTCTGTTAAAATCTCCCCCATTTTGGGGGATAGTGGCATAGAGGAATCGGAACTCAAATCCTCGGCGTGCTCCGCTGATTTCCGCGGACTCGGTTGGGATGAATCTGGGGAATCCGGAGCGCAAGCTACGAAACTCGTCAACCACAAACCAATGACTCCTAAGGCCAATAGCAACTGATTTGGCAAAAAAGGATTTAAATGAAACATAAGAATTCCTTTGGTATTTATCATCTACATGTAACGTTAATAGGACGCGTTACCAAGTGCGAGCAGCCAAGATTTACGAGAGCACATTTTGGCCCCAGCCCGGAAAATGAAACTTGTCGGACCACTCCGGAATCGTTGTCGCACCGAACCTCTATAAGCTCATCAGGTTTGGAGAAGTTAAAAATCTGATGGGTAGAGGCTCGCGAAGAGATCACCCGCAGATGCTTAGGCGCCTGCGCTGGAAAATTTATGGTCATGGTTTCAGGAAAACCCTCCCCTGATGGCGGCCTTAACCTTCCGGGATGGCTTGTAAATGCATACAGAGGTCCTTCGATCTTAACATCCTTAGTTATATCCAACAAAAGATGATTGGTGTTTTTATAGATCTCAGGTGGCAGCATCTCAGTGTTGTAACTGGAAACCGATAGGTTAGGTTGGGGCAAGGCAACGCAGTCTGGAAATTCCCCACCCGGATTTTTGGGTGACCAATCCTGGAAAAGAGATTCGCCCAAAAAGAGGCGGGTCTGGACAAAATACAAACATCCCAGGGCTTTGTCCAAGGGAGACCTTTCTCGCTCTTCTTTGCATTGCGTACGTAGCTCAACACCGGCTTCCCTAAACTCATTGAACTGAGTTTGGGGTCACAATTAAACTTCAGATGAAAGGGGCGAGTCAAGCCATAATAAGCAGCAAGCTAACGCTGTGCAAAAGATCCTTAAAATCAAAAAGAAAAATACCAAGGCTGTTATGGCTGCGGCATGAAGCAATGTATGCAGATTAATAACTGAACTTCTTTAGAACTATTGTTAGGTTAGCATTGAACAATAAAGGTAACAGGATTTAACTCAGATTAAATGGCTTTAACTTTCAAAAGGTGTCCAATCCCAAAATTATGGTACACTCCTTCCGTGATTTTACTAAGATTAGTGTTATAATCCCCAAGTGGATCACCCATTCCCATTTTGTCAACTATGGTGCGAAACGGTCTTGATCCATGGGGCATTTTCACTAGGTTGGCAATGGCCACTGCAACATTGATTGGACTCTGCAATGGATTTGATGCCAGAGCTTGTTCAAAGCCTTTGAGAAAGCCTTCCGCCATCTCTCCCATCGCACCATAATCACTTGTTCTCGCTTTGTCAGAAGGACGAATCAAATTGTCTATGAAAGTGGTAGGGAAGCCTCCTGGCTCAACGATACAAACCTCGATATTGGATTGCGAAACCTCGGTGCGATAGTTTTCAGTCAGCGCTTCCAGCGCCCACTTAGAAGCATTATACGGACCGTAGAAAGGCACCGTCATTCGTCCGAGAAGGCTTGAAATGTTGACCATAAGTCCTTTATTGGATTTTCGCATGTAGGGTAATGCCGCACGCGCAGCCCTATGAACCCCAAAAACATTGACTTCAAAAACGCGTTTGAAATCATCCACAGTAAAGGCTTCGGCTAGACCGATCACTCCCACACCAGCATTATTGATTAAAACATCAAGTCCACCTAGTTTCTCAATTGCTTGATCCACTCCCTTGTTCACGCTCGTTTCTTGGGTCATGTCCATTTCTACCATCTTTGAACCAATCTTTTCAAGCTCATCTGCTTTGGTTTTATTTCGTCCAGTCAAGTCGCGCGCCGTTCCTACGACTTGATGGCCCTCAGAAATAAGTTGTTTTGTCGTGAGGTACCCAAATCCCCCAGTTGCGCCCGTAATCAAAATCTTCGCCATAGATGTTCCCTCGTTATTGCTTGAAATAGATTGAGCTCCTAAGATAACAATTAATTTAAAAAAGGCAAAGCCAAAATTTTGACAAGGTAGCATTATCAAAATCCACTTAGGCGACATCTATGCTGACTCATACCGTCGTCATCTCCCATATGAACGATGGAGTCTCCAACAACGCGTCTGAAGAGCTGGTAAAGAATATGAACCTTGCTGGATCCGTTGCGAAGCTTTGCGTTATGCCTAAAGAAGTTCCACATTCCATGATTTCTATTCACGATACCCCCTATGTGAAACCTTGGAATGCCGCTCTATTTCAATCAATAGAAGATTTTGTGACCAAAGGAACTTTCATTCCTGGCTCGGCCGAAACCATAACGAACTGTGACATCAAATACTAATTGCAACAGCTCGACCGGGCACCAGATGTCTCAAAATACCCTATAAAAAACAATTTTAGTAGAGGAATTTCATACCAAACGAGACGGCCGTACCATCCAAAAGGGAATGAAACCGAAGTACATGGAAAGATGAATTAAAAAAAATGGTTACCCAGATTTCCCATGAGCATCCTGGTAAAGAAATGGCACCAAAAAACATAACCCTTCATTTTTACCCGCCTATGCCCCCGATTTAAATCCCATAGAAAACCTTTGGTAGTTCATCAAAAGTAATTTTTATGCCATAAACGGAAAGAAGATGGAAAACAGATACTAAAGATTGATACAACCTCACTAAAAAGCTCACTTGTCACAGGCCGTTTTTTATTTATCAACTTCCCCTAGGTCATTTGAACCTTCCGGCCCTTTACAGAGCCACCATGCCTAGGTTAACCTGCCCGCCTCGGAATGAGGATTTGACGAAAAAACGATAACTGACGTTTCCCTATCAGGAGATTTTTAGCATGAACACAAACGCTTCAAACTGGATGCATAATATCGAGTCCATCGATCCCAGCCAAGACCCCATTCCCCTCAGGCAATACAAAACGGTAGAGGAATTTTTCACCTATCTTAAAGAGCCTAAATTACAAGTTGAATTTTACCAGGAACATTTGGGCGGCTGGAAAAAGGAACTGGAAAACATCATTCCATGGTATATGTCGCAATTTCCCCTCCAGTACCACTGGCTTGTCTCGGAGGAGGTGAAAACCCAGCATATCATTGAACTCTTCTCCACTCACAACCTCACCCAGCAACAGTTTGTAGAACGAGTGGATACCACCAAAAAATTTGCCATTTTGGCCTCTCCGGGTGAAGAGGGAAACAAATCCTGGCTGGCCATCCCACCCCGAATCTCTAGGCATAACTGTAAGCTTGCCTTATTCTTTAAATCACAAAACGATAAAGTGACCTTAGGTACCCTGCTCAATAGCGAGTACGACACGGAATCTCTTCGGTCCAGCACTGTTGTGTCAAACAAAAAAACCGTTTTTGAACGCGCTTTAGAAGACAAACCAAAGCTGGAAGTAAGACAATTTCTGGAATGTCTGGACGGTCAGGTTGTGGAACATCTTACCGTTCCCATGGTGCGGTGTGCCTTCGAAGCCATTCAATATTGCCAAGCAAATGAACTTTCCTATGTAAATACCTCCTCCATGGGAGAGGAAGCTCCAGGCTCCACCATTCGATGTGATTTGGGATTAAAAGGGTTCCCCTTAAATGCCGCCATTGAAAACGTCATTGGCATTCTCGTTCGCTATGGATTCCTAATAGACCGAGTGATAGGCTTCGAAGTTCGAAATGCATTTAATGACAATTTTAGTGTGGTGCAGTTTGTGGCCCGCACAGAGCCCACCAAATCTTTCAAATCCGCCTCTAAGGAATGGGGCCGAGTGGTTAAAGGCCTAAAAACATTAAGTTTTGTAGACCACCGCGATGAATTTAGCGCTCTTTTGCAAGGTCCTAATCCGAAAAGTTTAAATGAAGCCAACTTAGCCCGAGCTATGGCCAACTGGACCCATATCTTTCTCACCAAATCCAATCCCCATTACTTTACGTTAGACCGGGTGAATCGATACCTTGTTTCTAACGAAAATGTGCTGGATGCTCTTATCCGTTTCTTTAGAGCCAAATTTGACCCTCGATTTGATGGAAATCGACAAGTGGCCATGACGGAAGAATCCCGACAGATCACTCAACTCACCCAAGAAATTGCCGATGACGTTGAGCGCTCCGTGCTGAAAGAATGTTTTAATTTTGTTCAACACATTCTAAAAACCAATTACTTTTTGGTATCAAAAGGTGGGTTGGCGTTTCGTTTGGATCCAAATGTTTTGAGTTCTAAGGATTATCCAGACACTCCCTATGGCATTTTTTACATGATTGGAAGGGATTTTAGGGCCTTTCAAGTCAGGTACCGTGACATCGCCCGTGGTGGCGTTCGCATTGTGATGCCTAGAACAAACGCTGACTACGATAATTCCTTGGCTGGTCTTTTTGACGAAGTGAACGGTCTAGCTAGCGCTCAACAAATGAAAAACAAAGATATTCCGGAAGGTGGCTCCAAATGCGTGGTGGTGGTGAGACCCGGTGGCAATCGCCATCTGGCGGCCAAGGCCATGGTAACTGGCCTTTTAGACCTCATCACCGTCAATCCCAAAACGAATGCTCTAGCAGATGGAATCATTGACTATCTTGGAAAAGAAGAGATCATTTACCTGGGACCCGATGAAAACATGACCGACGACCTGATCGTTTGGACCATCGAACACGCCCTTCATCGCGGCTACAAATACGCCTATGCTTTTATGTCCAGTAAACCTGACTTTGGAATCAATCATAAAACCTATGGCGTTACTTCCGAAGGTTTAAATGTGTACGTAGATCACGTTTTAAAACACCTTAAGTTAGATAGTCCTGATGCTACTTTTACCGTTAAAATGACCGGCGGTCCCGATGGGGATGTGGCGGGAAATGAACTCAAAATTCTCCACAACCAGCACGGGGAAAAATGCCGCGTTTTGGCCATCGCCGACGGTTTTGGTTGCGCTTTTGACCCCAATGGACTGCAATGGAAAGAGTTGCTGCGCCTCGTAAGAGAATCTAAGTCCATCGTGGAGTTCAACAAAGCTCAACTTTCAGGGGATCAAAGGGCTTTTGTTTTGGCTTCTGATACCACGGAAAACATCCGAGTGCGCGATAATTTATATGCGAAAGTGGAAGCTGATATTTTCATTCCTGCTGGCGGAAGACCCTATACCGTTAAAGAAAACAATTGGAAAAACTATCTCAAAGCAGATGGTACCCCTTCTTCAAAAGCGATTGTGGAAGGTGCCAATATTTATTTCACGCCTGGGGCAAGACAGAAGTTGGTAGAAAGTGGCGTGGTCATTATTAAAGATAGCTCTGCCAATAAAGCTGGGGTGATTTGCTCTTCTTTTGAAATCATTGCCTGTCTCACCATTAGCAAACAAGAGTTTGCAGAAATCAAACCTGTTTATGTCCAGGAAGTCATAGAAATCTTAAAATCCAAGGCAGGCAACGAAGGCCGGTTGTTGTTTAGTGAATGGAAAAAACGTTCCCATGAAACAGACTTGGTAAAACTTTCTTATGAAATTTCCCAGGAGATTAACCAAGTAAAAGATATCATGAGTGCTAAACTGGCCAAACTCACGGATAAAGAATTGGAATCCGAAAAATTCAACTACATTCTCCTTCAACACTGCCCTAAGATTCTGGTGGAAAAATACAGGGATCGAATTCTTACTCGGATTCCCAAAGCCCATAAAGCAGCCATCATTAGCGCCTATGTGGCGAGTTACCTAGTATACAAAGAAGGATTAAACTGGCTGGAAAGTTACGCTCCCGATGACGTGTTCAAAATCGCATTTGAATACATGGAAGCGGAGAGGGCCGTGGATCGGATGGTCTTGGATATCTCAGCTAGTAACCTACCCAACAAAGAGAAAGTACTGGCCATCCTGAAGTCTTCCGGGGCAAAGTACCTGGCCTCCCATTAATCTCAGGAAACGAGGGGTCTGCTGATTCGAAAGCCCCTCCGACCTTGTTGGTTTTCCCGATCTAAAAACACAGTGCTAGAGTCGTAACTTGGGGGATAGAGCGCCTCATTGATGTAAAGCAAATTGACCATACCCTGGTTGGCAAAACCTCGAATTTTTGTAATCACTTGTAACTCCACAAGACGATAGGTTTCAGCATCCACTATTTTTACGGTATCCATCATGGAGAGCCATTCCCGTGCCATGTCAACGGGACACTTGGAAAGTATCAAACTTCGAATGTGTTCCCTTGTTCCCGCTAAAAAAGTGACCAGTAAACCTGGTTCCAATCCCAGAAAGATCTCAAGCAGCAATCCATCTTTAAGAAAAGGAAGCGTTTCTATGGAAATCAATCGACTTCTAATTTGCCTGGAAGCTTCCGGATTCGTCTGGTCTAAAGACTCCATAAGTTGGCGCTGTTGTAATAAATCGGCCCGTTCCAAGAGATCCTGAAGCACATCGGAGCCATGAACATTTTCACCTGTAAACCCGCTTTTCCTCTGAGCTTTTCGTTTAAGTGCCTCACAAACGTTAAACAAATACTCCCTTGCCACGTTGTCGTTTTTACTTAATTCCTTGAGCACTTCGATTCTCTCATGGGAGGTAAGAAGTTCAAAAATCTGCCGACGCTTTTCTGCGCTTAATTGAGTAAACACGATTGACTGTGTTTTGGGAGTCTCTTCCCGGATCAATTCCAAAATTTGCCTTGCCGTTTTATTGCGCATAAAATCAAAAATATCCAGAGTTTTATTGGCAATTTTTCTAATTTTGCCCGCGGTTAATTTGAGTTTCAAATTTCGGAGCAGCTCTAGCTGTTCCAACTCCGTAACCACGGGGGGATTCACATGCACATATTCACCTAAAGTGAATACCTCCTGACTCAGCTCTGTTTCTTTAAGTACATCAAAAAAGATCATATCTCCCAAAATCACCACATATTTAGCGGATACCTCCACGCCGTCTTCTTTTAGAATGCGCCCAATGACATCCCTACTAATAATGGGGTTATTAAAGAAATATTCAAATATTTCACCTTTTAGCGAATCAATCTGCATTCGAACTTGAATCTTTTCACTTACATTACTTTCCCCACCCCCAGAAGGAGGTGCACCCATCCTTTGCCCGCCAGGAGAAACACCTTCTTGGTAGTTTCCTCCCAGCATTCCGGTGGGTGGGGCATACGCCGGTCCATAAACCATTCCTGCTGGTTGCATCGGTCCGCCCGCCCCTTGCCCCATTCCCCCTTTCCGATTCATATTTTCGGCGTAATGGGCTTGGACCCTCTTGCCCGTGGCAACGAATCTCATACCAACAAAAAACAGCACCAGTAAAACAACAAATCCCCCCGCTGCTAAGATCATTCGTTCCGTGGTCCAAAACTCGGGGGTAAATAAACTTGCAGACGATTCGCTGGATTCTTTAGTTGACTTATCTAGTGAATTCTTTTCACTATTACTTGAACTACTGTTAGAACTATTGCTAGACGATGAATTTTTTTCATTGAGCTGCTCTTTAGAGCTTTTTTCGTTACTTTGAGTAGAACTTTCCGATGTCTCGGAGTGACTCAATTTGTCCGATTGCTCCAGGGAATTTTCCGAATTAGAGACGGTTTCTTTTATAATCTCCTTGGTATTGGCATAGTCCCTCATTAAGTTTAAAAGACTTTTAAGTTTTTCAAGTCCATAAGGATCTTTTCTTTTTTCCTCTAAATCTGCTAAAATCTCTTCCGAGGCTGTTGGAAATTCAATCTCAGAAACATTTAATATCACCTCTCCAAAAGGCGATAGCATTTGCCTCATCAACCCTAAAATTCGATTTTTTCTTTTATCTTCCATCAAAGAGTTAATGGATAGATTTGCTTTAACCCCTTTCACATGAAGAGCGCCTTTGGCATCTTGTGCAAACAAATATCTGGAAAGATTTCCGTCTCGAATTTCGTCAACTCCAGACCGATTCACTCTCACTTCGATTCCATTTATCTTACATTCCCGCGGGCAAAACTCTGTCACAGCTCTTTCCAATTGCGACCGGATTTGGCTAGCAAAGTCGGTGCGGACCTCAGCCTCACTTCGAGAGGCCAGTCCATTGTCTGGGAAAGATACCGTGCTCCATGTCAGCCCCAGAGTGGTGGGGTACTTTTGGATTAATTTCTGTAATAAACTTTGAAGCCTCATGGTATTCAAGGTCCCAAATCGGGCGTCCACCAAAATTTCTGCCTTAGCGCCTTTTTGAGAAAATTTTCTACCCGTGGTGGAAGCCCCCTCCGCTTCAAAGCCCAAATTCGCTTGGGAAGGCTGGAACACCTCCTGACTCTCCACACTTAGGGAGAGTATAGAACAGTAATCCATACAAAATTTAGATAGATCCGCCTGCAAAAGAGTCCTAAGATTCTGGGAAATCCGCTCTTCCGCCTCCGCTTTTTCCGGATCAAAAACAGGTCCTGAGGGTGGAGCCTCCACAGGCTGACTCACACTGTCAGAAGCGGGGATGGGATTAGAAACCTCACTCGTTACCCCATTCTGAGGAACCGCATTTAAAGGAACATTTGTAGGTGCAGAATTGGAGGGAACATTTAATGGCGCCGCATTGGTGGGTGGAACCGAAAATCCATTTTGGGGAGCGTTTGTGGCGGGGTTGAGCGAATTTAGGTTTGCTCCGGCTCCATTGTTGAATCCGTTCGTACTTTGGGGGTTAGAAAGAGAGTTATTTTTTACATTTTGGCTGTTTGAATTTAAAGCCTTATTTGAGTTATTTTTAGGCCTGTTTGAATTTAAATTACTGATGTTATTATTTCCAATATTATTGTTTCCCAAATCATTTAGGTTATTATTGGTGATGTTTCCATTGTTTGTGTTGTTTTGAGCAACCCCAATGGAATTTAAATTTACTAGAAGGACGACTCCCCAAAGGGCTAACTTTTTCACTGGTAAACCCTCACAATCACTCTTCTATTTTGAGAACGGGCCTCGGCCAGGGCCACTCCACTTTTCCCATCTAAAGGCACCTTGGGTTTGGTGTGGGCAAATCCAGCCACGTTCATTCGGTGCTCGGGCACTCCCCACTTTTTGAGCTCTAATAGAAAAGCCAATCCCCGTTGAGAACTCAAAGTCCAGTTATTCTGTTTTGTGTTTTTAGGAGGTACATCATCTGTATGACCCTCCAAAGAAAGCTTGTATTTTTTGTCTGTTCTGGCTAAGACTTTCAATAAATCGGTGACCTGAACCAATGCTTTTTGAGTGAGCTTGTCGCTAGATGATTCGAACATCATGTTGCCTTGAAATTCCACCTGAAGACCAAACTCACCCAACTGTGTCTTCACCATTTTACTCAAATTCTTTTTTTGAATCTCCGTGATCAGTCTTTTTTCCAGCAGATCTAAAGTATCGGTTCGAGTCCGAGTGATCACGGTTTTGATGCTATCAAATTTGTTGTTATCTACCTTTGAGATGGCAAGCATAAGAACAAATAGTGCCATCAAATTTGTGGTCAGATCTACATATGCCAAAAGCCAGAGTGGTTCTCCTTCACTCTTTTTATTAGGCTTTTTAATGGTTTCGAAAAATCCACTCACTATCGCTTTCCTGAAATTTGAGTTTGTTCTTGAGACTGAATCATAGATGGAGCGGCATTGGCATTCATGGGAGGTTTGGAATGGGAATAAGTGCTCAACACATCCCTCACATGAGCATTGGATTTTTTCTCCTTAAGTAGTAAAACGCCTTCCATGATCATGGTGTCCAACTGAAGGGATTTTTCCGCGCAGATCTTTATCTTTTCGGCCATGGGTGTGTAAATCACCGTTCCCAAAATCAACCCATATAAAGTGGCCAACAAGGAAACAGCCATCCCTGCCCCCAACTTGGTAGGATCTGATAAATTGGAAAGCATCTGCACCAGTCCAATAATGGTACCCACCAATCCCATTCCCGGACAAAGCCTACCCAAACTTTCAAACAGATTAGCGGCGTGTTGAAATTCAGCCTGTTTTGTATTGATTTTAGCAATCATATTGTGTTTAATTTCTTCTGTAGTAAAACTACTTAAAATGAGGGTGAGTCCCTCCCGGAAAAAGGGATTTTGGACTCTGTCTTTTTGCTTTGCAATCACGCCGATCCCTTCACTTCGAACACTGCTGGAAAGAGTGGAAAGTTGGTTTGCAATCGTGTTCATCTCTTTCATCGTATTAACAAATCCAGTGGTAAAAAGCGTTTTGATTCCGCTAAAAAAATCCATAAAACTATGACTCACAAAAATCACGGAAATAGGTGCCACCGTAAGTAATACAAATGCAGTACGCTCAAAGAATCCACTAAACTTATCTCCATGAAAACTGAGCACAAACCAAAAGGAGAAAGCAAAACCACCTATGCCAAATAATACACTTAACATCTATTTTGCTCCTGGGGTTTTGGCGGCGGGAATCGATTTGATCTCTTGAGCACCCAGCGGAACCACCTGCCCTTTTGCGGGCGAACGTAACTGTTCCCTTTGTGCCAGCAGACTTTCTAGGTATTGAATTTGTACCTTTAGTTTCACACTAGGTTCAAATTTGTAGGCTTTTTTAAAGGCTCCCAACGCCAAATCCAGGTAGCCCATCTTTTGATGTAGGGTTCCTTTCATCAATAGAAGCTGAGGCAAATTGGGGTAGTGCTTAAGAAGGGAATTCACCACCACCAAGGACTCTTCCCATTTGCTGTCCTTAAAGAGTTCCCTCGCTTTTTGCGTTCCAATCACCAAACTGGGTGCTGATCCCTTTTTTTCTTCAGGTTCTAAATTAAACTTCTGATCCCATTCCCCAAAATTTTTTCCATGGGGGTCTTCCAGGGCCCCTGTAGACTGAAGCAGTTCCTGATCCGTACCCTGGGCTCGAATTTCTTTGTGTCTTTTTTCCATCTGCGATTGAGCCGGATCCTGGGAAAGGTCTCCCTCCCCTAGATCGGGAAGTTCAATTTCACTGTCAGAGGTCTTCATGGAATCCGGAATTTGAGAGAGCATTTGTTCTGCACGTTCACTACTAGGATTTTTAGGTGCCGGGGGAAGAATTTTAGGTTTGGGGGATTCCACAGGGACAGCAGACACTGTAGGCTCCGTCCTACTGGAACAGGAAAAAATGGCAAAAGTTAGGAAGCCGCAACCGGAAATGGGAGCAAGCACCAAACCCAGAAAACGATGATTTTTAAAAAAGGAAGCCAAAGGTAAAAACCCCACCTGCGCCTCCTTTCGTTTTGTAACTGTATTTTTTTTGAATGCGTAAGGTGGTGGGTGCTCCATAACTTCCTGCCACATCTACAAAAAAACGTCTTCCTAATTTTATATTAAAACCTAGGGAAGACATGAAGCTCAGATATCCCTTAGAGGCAATCAGCCCTAGCCCAAAGGTAACACCATATCTAATATCATCTAGAAATTCAGGAGACTCTCTAAAGTTGTATCCGTAAAGTGCCATGGCACTCACTGCCAACTTAAACGGTTTTATGGACTGCGTGGTGCCATCATCGGTTTTGAGCTCACCGCTCTGAGCGGGATCCCCGTCCACGCCATCGTAATCTTTGATCACAAGAGATGGATCCGCCACCACCATCACCTGAGCTCCCACGATGGAACGCCCCTCCTGAAATTTTTCGTAAAGCCGAAGATTTAAAGACAACATCCCGGAACGATTTTTGACATTGGGAATTAAAGAATAGCCAAGTCCAACCACCCCGCCGGACTTGCTGGGCGCTGGTGTGGGGTTTGCAGCGGGCGAACCATCCGCTTTTACGGCGCTGGGATCGGAGTTGGCATTACCTGCGTTTGTGGCCTTTTTACGAAGCATATCATCGGAATTAAAAACCTTTGTCCAAAGCAGCTCCTTTGTTTGGGAATCAAATATATGGATAGCAAGCACCAGCGTGGTTTCTTGAAAAATAAGGCTAATGTCCATCCAAGCGTTAATGCCAAGTTGTTTGGCCATGAGATCCAATTCTTGGGAATCATTAATGGGGGTGGTGACGGTGAGCCTGCCTTTGTGCACAACGGTTTTTTTAACCTTACATTTAGTGCATAAGATCACTTTGTAATTGGAGTGTTTGCGAATCTTTTCTACGGTTAATGACTCCAAATAGGGTTCGTAGGTTTTGGGAATGTTTTCAGACAGACTCACCCGGCGAATGGAAAGAAGATTCACTCCCAAATTCATGGATGTCTTGAGTTCATAACTAAACTCGTTTAAAAGTTCTCCCAAAACATCATTGAAACGCAATGGCTCTTGGGATTGGTCCGAACTTGTAGACGCGGCAGGAGCCTGACCTAAAGCCATCGCAAAAAAAGCGCACGCAAGTGCTGTGGCAACAATCCCCATTCGTTTCATAATCTTCTTGGCGTTACGAAACCTATTGTTCATTCCTTGTGTTTCCTTGGGGACACCTATTTCACCAAGGAAGGATCGGAGTGTAACCAAGGTCTAAGAGAGGCAAAATTTACCCGGTGTCGCAGAACAGACCAGAACTTCATCGCTTACATCTGAGACTTAAGATCTTCTAGAGTCTTAGCATCCTCCAAAGTGCTCACATCACCTTGAAAGGTCCCCGTGCTGGCCAGTTCCTTTAAGAGTCGACGCATGATTTTTCCACTGCGAGTTTTAGGCAAAGAATCTGGAAAAAAAATAAGCTCAGGTCTAGCAATGGGACTAATCTGCTGACTCACATGATCTTTCAGAGACTCAGGAGTCACCGCGTCTATATCCGTTCCCCCCTTTAGTATCACAAAAGCCACAATCTTTTGGCCTTTCGTTTCGCAGGGAATTCCTATCACCGCCGCCTCAGCAACCCCTGGATAACTCACCAACGCGCTTTCCAGTTCCATGGTGCCCAATCGGTGGCCACTCACATTCAAGACATCGTCCACCCGACCCAAAATCCAAAAATGACCATCTAAATCTTGTCTGGCGGCATCACCTGTAAAGTAACGTCCAGGGTAGCGGGTCCAATAAGTATCCAAATATCGTTCATGATCCCCCCAAATGGTTCGAGCCATGGAGGGCACGGGTCGATTTAACACCAAAAATCCGGTTTGACCCCTCTCACATGGCTTTCCTTGGGAATCTAAAACCTGAGGATCCACCCCTTGCAAGGGGATCATGGCGCAGCCGGGCTTTAGTGGGGTTAACCCCGGAATGGGACTGAGCATGGCGCTGCCAGTCTCCGTTTGCCACCAGGTGTCCACAATAGGGCACCGGTTTTTGCCTATGGTTTGAAAATACCACTGCCAGGCAGCAGGATTAATGGGTTCTCCCACGCTACCCAAGATTCGCAAACTGGTTAGCTGAAACCGAGAAGGCCAAACATCACCCTGTTTAATAAGAGATCTTAGTGCTGTGGGGGCTGTATAAAACACCTGGATTTTAAATTTATCAATCAACTCCCACACGCGACCCGCATCGGGGTATTGGGGTGTACCTTCATAAATAAACACGCTAGCTCCACAGGCTAAGGGACCAAACACCACATAGGTGTGGCCTGTGATCCATCCCACGTCAGCGGTACACCAATACTTTGTCTGTGGCTGCAAATCAAACACGGTTTGGCAGGACACCTGAGCTCCCAGCAGATATCCCGCCGTGGTGTGCAGCAATCCCTTTGGTTTTCCCGTGGTCCCGCTTGTGTAAAGAATGAACAAAGGATGTTCCGAATCAAAAGATTTGGGTGGCTTTATCTTGTGATTTTTTGCGTCGATTAAGTTCCATCTAAAAATTTTACCATTAAATTCAGTGGTTTTTGGTAATGGCTGTCTATTGTTTTCTATAAGTATAACATTTGTAATACACTTTATCTGAGGCAAAATCTCCTCGATGCTGGCAAACACAGGATTCCAGCTACCCTTTCGAAGGGCCCAGGGGGTAGAAATAAGGGCTTTGGCCTCACAGTCTTCCATACGGCTAGCCAGAGCGGTGGGGGCAAATCCACCAAAAACAACCGTATGAACCAACCCCAGCCTCACACAAGCCAGCATGGCAATTACGGTTTCCGGAATCATGGGAAGATAAATGGCTACCCTATCCCCCTCTTTTAATCCCATCTTTTCTAAGTGATTTGAAAAGTGATCCACAGCCTGGGTGAGTTCATAATAAGTTAAAGAAACAGTAGAAAGATCCTCTCCCACCCACTCCAAAGCCACTTGTTGGGATTTGTTAGACAAATGTTTATCTAAACACTGAACACTAGCGTTTAGTTTTCCACCTTTGAACCAACCAAAATGGCGGTCTGTTTTCCAAAAGGTCTCCTGAAAAGGAACCTCCCACACCAAGGTATCTCTCCCCTTCTTTTCCCAATAGTCTCCTGTAACGTTGCAACTTTTATGGTATTCTGAGTCCCATTGAGAAAGAGAGTTAAATTGAGTGTGCTCAAATGGGTGGGATTCGATTCCAATCCTACTTTCCGAAGAAATGGGGTTGATGGATGGAAAAGGGTGTTGACTGGTTGAGGAGATCATGGACTTCCTTTCAATTGATTTAAATCACTCCGTTAGAGTGCGAATTTTCTCCAACAGCTTTTCGATGCTCCCTATATTGATTTCATTCGTGAGCGAAGAGCGCATGCGTTCTAAAATTTGAATTAATTTTCGATTGTTTTTTTGACTCATGAGGAGATTGATATACGCTTCAAAAGTAAGAAGATTGTTGGGGTTTTTGGAGATAGACATTTCAAAAAATCCCTGGGCCAGATGTTCCTTGCCCGATTTGAGGGAAATGAGCCCTTGCTTTAAGTGGAGCTCAGCCTCTTCTATGGGGTCATGGATGGACTCACAGGCTTTGTTTAAAAACTCGAGAAGGTCGTCATAAAGATGCAGTCGTTCCAGGGAGTCGGTGAGGGTTTGCCGACATTCCAAAAGATGATCCGAACAATACTCATAGATCAAGCCACGGGCCTCATTGGGTTGGTTTAAGTTGTACAAATACAACTGTGCCAATTCGTGGGCCGCTCTTCTTTTTTCATGAAAATTGGAGGAAGCCTGTATGAGTTTTTCCAATTGATCTGCCGCATCTTGCCACTGCATGCCTTGCATGTACCAAAGTTTGTAAAAACGAAGTGCCTTAATATTGTAAGGTTCCAATTTGGCAATCTTTGAAAAAATGGGTTCCACTTCAGATTCTTGGAATAGTTTCTTTTCACAGATCAAAGATAGTCTTTCCAAAAGTAAAACCTGCTGCTTCTTTTCCTCGAAGGAATGCAATATTTTTTCAAAAACGATCTGCTGATGGATATAATTTTCCACACCCACTATTTCTTCCACAAACTGAATACGAACCACACTGAAGCTCAAATTCAATATGGCCACCACTTGCCGGATGATATCAATGTAACGATCCATGTCTTCCAAGCCAGAGTAAAAAATCCGGGCTAGCCATAAAAAATCATAAAATAAATTGGCCGAGACATTTTGGGGATTTTGAATTCGCCATGTCAGCAAAGCGGTGACCTGTTCAAATGCTTCATAATTTTCAAGCTGAATCAGCAACGCATTTTGCTCTGACACGTTCATTTTGGGAAAAACCTGGACCTGCCTGGCAAAATTAACCAACCTCTCCAATTCTTCGGGAGAGTCGGGATAGGGGTTCAAATTTTGGCCGGTGTAGGTTTCCGATTCCACTCTGGGCGCAGAAGAATGATCCACCTTGCGTTTCCTTTCTAAGGGGTGCTGCATGGGGACAAGGCATCAGAAGCGGTCAAATTCGATTTTGAGTTTGCCAACGAGCCAAGCGCCTCAAGCATCAATGGGTTTAAGCATACTCAAAATATAGGTCATTGCTGATTTTACTGCTTGATCGTAGTCAAATACTTGTTCATCAAATAACCACTGCAAAGAAAGTCCATCCACAAGAGCAATGATGGAGCTCGCTAAAAAGGTGGCATTGGCTTTGGCGATCTGGCCGGAATCCATAGCTTCTTGTATAGTTCGTTCTAAGACTCCCCTAAATTTGGCGTAGTGTATGGCAATGGAGTTCCTAACGTTTTCTTTTTGGTTAATCTGCGTCCAGAAGTCCATATTAATACGATAATATTCTCGTTTCGTTTGAACCACATTAAAACAGATTTGAACAATTTGTTGTAGGCGTTGAAGGGGAGGGGCTTCTTGTTCACTTAACAGTCCTTCAATATCACCTGCCACCCGATCAAGCACCGCCATCATCAATTCTTCTTTATTTAAAAAGTAATAATGAATGATTCCTTTTGATACATCCGCAGATTTCGCAACATCTTGCATTGAAAAATTGTTGTATCCAAATCTGCTAATACAATCGATTGTGGCATGAATAATTTGGAGCTTTCTTTCATTTGCCAAGTCGCTTTTTGTCATGAAAAATTTCCTTTTGTGGTCTTAATCATGGATTAAATCAATCCGATGCAACACTTTCCTCTTCGCACAAGTTAGTCAAACCAACAAGAATTTACCTAGCTAAGGTCCATTTTTTTACATTACCTTGCAAGCAAAGTGGATGAGATCCCAGAACCAGTGATTTGAGTAGCAAGTGCAAAATTTTCTGACCACACTCTACATTAATGGACTATTAACGTCTAGAGAGGCCGCAAATCTCATGGAGGTCTGCCAGCGCCTCAAGGAAAGTCCAGTAAGAGTCCTAAGATCTTTGCGGTTTTTTAGTTCGCAGGAATTGCAAAAATATCTGGTGATGCTAGGCGGGGCCAAACCTTTCACGCAGGAACACATGGATTCTTTAAAGCTCAACGATCGTTTTTTATTGCCTCAAGATTTAGCTCAAATATTTTGCTGCTTTGCATTCAAAAAGAGCAATCAACATCTATACATCGCCACCGAAGATCCCCTTGACCCCAACTTAAAAGCCCATCTGGAGTTTTTCACAGGGGATCGATGTCTTTTTTTTGCAGCCACTCCTGACCAACTTTCCGTTGCACTCAAAAGACTATATCATCTTGGGCTCGAGTCCGTGCCCGTTCAAACTTCCCTGGAACCCGACGGAACCCACTATTCAGAGTCTGAAACCGCTTCAGGACCTCCCACTGTATCCTTACCCCAGGTGGATTCATCCCAGGGGCACTCATCCACTTTAGCTTGGGATACGGGATCTTACGACCGCATCCAAGCGGAAGGAAATCAGAATGCCGATTGGGCTAAAAATCTCAAAGGTCTTCAAAGACTTCTAGAAAAGGCTCTCCGGGGGACGGAAGAGATTCCTGCCCAGCAAAGCGCCAAGATCCCCCCCACTCCGAAACCCATGGCACCTGCTCCCAAGTCCACGTTTACCAAACCAAAACCCTCAGCTATGGCCCCTATTTCGCATCCAAAGCCTCTTGAAAGCACGACAGCTGTGTCTAACACGGCGTTTGAAGAACGAAAATCCAGCTTTTTAAGTGAGTCCGTGTTGGGTCAGCTTCAGTCTGACTTGGTGGGTGACTTGGAAGAGTTGGTGCCGGACCTTTTCCAGGAAGCGAGCGCAGGACCCAATGCAGAAACCATGGTAGAAACCATTGTAGTAACCGAGCCAGAAGCAAGTTCAAATGCACCCTCAGAACCCTACCCTACCAGTCAACCCATACCTTGGGAGCTCATCCATAAAAAGCTGCTGCTACTCAAAATCAAAAAAGGAAACGCGGACACACAAAGTAACCGATGCCGGGAAATTTTTGCCTCCTACCATCTTAATTTTGTAGTGGATGAGCAACTTGGGATTCAGATTCTGACAGAAAAAGGCGAAACCCTATCGATTCCGGAATCCATTATGAAATCTATATTAGGGCTGATTCAACCCGACGTTGGCAATAATTTAAAGGCTAGCTAGGAGCATTCAAATGACCACCGACCAAAACCCACATGCACAACTCCAATTTCAATTTTATCAATTCGTGGATTTGTTAGACAAAATCACAGAATCTCAGCATAGTTTACTTCATCTAGAAACCATGCAAAGTCAGTTATTTTTAGGTCTAAATACCCATCAAATGGAACAATTTTCACATGTGTTAAACACCGTCAATAAAAACGCCCAAAACATGATAGACACCTTAGAAGGCATCTCTCAAAGTCGAAACTACTACAAACGAATTTTGGATCATGGCCTTGAGGTTTTATCTAAAACGGCCCAAACCTCTTCAGAAGGCGCTCAGGCTCAAATCCTTTGGCTAGAACGATTTCAAAGTATGTCCAAAAACATCTTTGAGGAGATCAAACACATTCGAGAGGCTGGCGAAAAAACTGATTCCCTGTGGTCTGAAAATCAAAAAAGCCTTAGAGATTTTTCGAAGGGTAAGGAGGAGACCGAACACGCCGAAGAAGCCCTACTTCAAACCATTCGCACCACATCCTCGGCCCAAGAAACCTTGGGACACCTGGCTCAAATGGCAACGGAAGCAAAGGATTCCATTAGTGTCGTCATGAAAAGCATTCTAGGGGGAAAAGACCTCTTATCTAGCGCCACCGGAAAAATTGAGTTCTTAACCAAGAAAATCAACGACATTGGAAACATCATTGATATCATCGATGATATTTCGGAGCAGACCAATCTTTTGGCACTCAATGCCAGCATCGAAGCGGCCAGAGCCGGCGAACACGGCAAGGGTTTTGCTGTTGTGGCCGATGACATTCGAAAATTAGCCGAACGTTCCGGCAACGCTACCCGGGACATCTATGACAAAATGATCGCCATTCAGCAAGACGCTTCCCATTCCATGTCTAGCATCAATGAGAGCTTTACCCAGATCGACCACACTGTTAAAGTGATAGGCACGTCGGAAGAGAAAGTGGAAATGGTGACGGATAGGCTGCACCATGTGGGCCGTCAGACTCGAGAAATCATGGAACAAGTGGAGATCATCCGAAACTGCAACTACACCTTTAAAATTCAAAACGGAAGAATCGAGCGTAAACTCACCGAATCTGCAGAGATTCTTAAGTCCGTTCGCGATATGATTTCAGAGGCAGAATCCATCTGCAGTGTTTCTTTTTCCATTGCCTCCGAAAATTTTGAAAGAAAAGATGGTCTGCAGAATGCATTTAGTCAAATTTTATCCGATGTGGCCACCGCCATTACAACTTTGAAGACCGTGCGTTCCGGACTGGATGTAACGGATCTTCATCATGTTAATTTAATGAACACCATAGATAGTCTTACGCAAGCTTCAAAATCCATGGTTCTAAAACCATTTAAAATCAGTGATCTGGAAAAGGACTGGAGGGAGGAATGCAATCAGTTTCGCAAAAACTTAGAAAAATCCCATCAGATGCTTTTTCAGCTCATTGAGAACCTGTGTCAAACCGCCAAATTAAAGACATCTCGCCCAGAGATTCGTGTGGCATAATTCTGAGGATGTGCAAATAAAAGTTTGAGTGATAAAAGGAACAGGGGTTTAGGGTGGGACTTCGAATTAGTTCTTCAGGTGTGATCGAGAACAATATTGAAAAAGCCAGAAGAGATTCCCAATCCAGCCTGGAAAAGCTCTCCAGTGGAGTTCGATTTACCAGACAAGATCCCATGCCCGCGGAACGCAGCCTATCTGATTCTTTATCGTCCAAGCTTAGGGAGCTCTCTTCTTATAAGCGCAACGCCAACGATGGAATCAGTTTGGTTCAATCCGCCGATTCAGCCTTAAATGAAATTTCAAACATCACTGTAAGGCTCAAAGAATTAGCCACCCAAGCCTCCAGTGCTGCCCTGAGCGATAAGGAAAGAAGTTTCTTATTTGTGGAATACCAAAGTTTATACGAGGAGATCAACCGCATTGCCAAGACAACAGAGTTCAATGGTATGGCGCTATTGAGCGGGCAAGGCACAGGGGAACTCTCCTTTCGAGTGGGACGAGAAAGCCTAGATCAGCAAGGATCAGACCGAAGTTTGGTGAAAATTTCCCAATTGAGTGAAATCAATGCCTCTTCTGAGACTTTAGGGCTCGTCTCCGTTCCCGATCTGGCCAACACGGCTGAGGGTGTTTCTTTAGATGATGTGATTGACACCTTTTCCAGTTCTGACCAATCTGTGGGGGAGAGTTTTGAGCAGGCCTTAGAAAAACTAGCTTTGTTCCGGTCTACCTTTGGGTCTGTGGGTGCCAGGCTTTCTAGAGTGATGGACGTGATTGACACCTCCATTGAAAACACGAGCGCTGCCAATTCTAGGCTAAAAGACGTGGATTATGCCTCTGAAATTGCAAACCTCACCAAGGCAAATATTCTTCTTCAAGCAGGAACGAGTCTACTTTCCCAGGGAAATTTACCGGCCGCCTTAGCCTTAACTTTAGTCAAAAACCTTGATAAAGGTTAGATAAAGGCTAGATGAAGTCTAAGGTAACACAGAGAAGTTAAAGGACGGTACCTCTTCATATTTCGTATACGTCAATTTTTCCTGGATCTCCTCCCATTTCAAAAAACCATAGTGAGAGGCATCAGACTTAGAGTTGAGTTCTGGTGCAGGATGGTCTACCTCATATTTGCCTTGACTATTTTCCTTCTTAAAACATTGTTTTACAATTGTAGATCCCGCTTGATTGGAAAAAAAGGCTTGGGCGTCTGCGCTGCTGGATCGGGGTTTGTACCACTTGATGCTTGTGCCTCCCGCCAACACTCCGCCAGGACAATCCACTTGGTGCAACCGATCCGAACCGCTGGTTTGATTCGATTTGATGGCGCACCCCTGAAACAAATCCCCACCTTCCTCGGGAAGATAAAGCGTGGGATGGTAAAATCCTCTCAATGCGAGATCCTTCTCGGCCATGGCGGAACGCCTCAAACTACTATAATCAGGCACCCCAAGAGAGGAGGATTCCACTCGACTGGAACCCTCCCAAAAACAACCTTTTTGGATACCGTTGCCTGGGTCCAGGGCCATTTCCCAAACCATGCCCGCTGCAGGCGCATAATACTCTGGATAACGTGAGGTCCAGTGGACCATTTTGTGCTTTTGACCACCCAAGGTAGCACCCAACCAAACATGGAAATCAGAGGCATAATTCTCACCTTGGGCAATCACCTGCCCCAAGGAACTGTAATTCCCCTGAAGATCTGAGTTTTTATTAAAATCCACATCCCCGTTGGGCAAAAAAACGGATTCCCCGGCGTCGGGGGTAAAAAGCGCGCCCTTTCGAACCCATTTGTAACGCATTCCTCTAAAAGAGGTGTCCTCCGAAAAGGAAAATTTGGGATCGTTGCTGGCTTGAAACCTCAGACTGGCAATTTGGTTCATTTCCGCGCCAAAGCTGGATTTTTCTTGGGTTATAGACCCATTTAAAACACCCATCCACTTTTTGAGATTGGGTTGGGATTGATTACTCATGGTTAGCATAAATGAAAATTTTTTGCCGGCTCCATTTTCAAATTTAAGAGTCCACTGATAAGTGGGTTTTCCCTCAAAATCCCCCAGCCGAGCCAATTTAAACTCGCTCACCTGGGAAAACACGCCCCCAAATTCCTTAAGGTGTTTTTTAAGATCCGTGGCCGTGGATTTTTCAGGAAGGGTAATGGGTTGATTGACTTTAGCCAGCTGGCAAAAGGAGGTTTGAAAGGAGGCTAAGGCTTTGTCCACAAAAACTTTGGTACCTAAGGAAAGGCTTCTTTGGGCTGCCGGCAAACAAGCCTCACCCTTGGCATTGCTGCCATTTTGAGTTCCAAACAACGCCCCATCAATGCTTCCAAAAAGCATGGATGTGCCAGGTTGGTAGCAAGATTCTTCTACCATTTTTGGATTTCCTAAAAGACTTGGGTGTAGACAGGATGCTGGGGGATTCGATCCCAAATATTTATTTTGCAGCCACGTCCAATGGGTTGAGGGAAACCCGAAGGGGAAGTTTTGGGCATCGGCGGCCCAGGACCCTAAATCGGGTTGGTCATGGGCCTCCTGGGACCAAGATTCTACCTGTAATTCCAAAGGATAAAAGGAACCCCAGGCGGAGAGATTCGGCTCAGAAGAGGAAGAGTCTGTGTGGGAGTCTGATTTTTTCTCACAGGCCCAGGGAATGGCCAAGGCCGGCAACAGCGCCATCCATCCTAGGAGTGGCCTTGCGAACCCTATATCTCTTTTTAAATTGAGCGTCTTAAGTGCAAGCAAGCAACACAACCCTCCCCCGCAGATCCCCTTCGGGGTAAGGATCGGCTATTGCCCAAGGATTCTAAAGAGATCCTTTTACAACATTAGGTAATAAAATGGCAGCTCATGACCCCACCAGCCTCAAGACTGTTTGAGAATGGATTGCATCTCTTGACGAATTCTTTCCATCTTCAATTTGCAGGTGACGGGATCCACCGTTTTAGGGTTTCTAAAGTAGCAACTCTCATCCAGATCATTTCTCAAAAATTTGGTCTGAAACGTGAGTCCGGCCTGATTGTTATCATCCAGAGTTTGGTACTGTTTCAGGATGTGGGGAGATACAAATTGAGAGATGCTGGAGATGTCGTGGTCCATGTAAATCTTTTGACCACTGGTGTCCCGAGCGAACCCGCGAACCACGTAGTCACACACCACCACATCGCTTTCAAAGCTCTGAAACATAAAATCCAGGGCATATAGAGGGGTAATGGTGCCGCAGGTGGCAATGTCTATATCCACCCGGAAAGAACAGATTCCATCGGAATCCAGGCTATCGGGATAGGTATGGGCACAGATGTGGCTTTTGTCTAAGTGAATGCTAACGGTGGATTGCCCCATCAAATTAGAGGTTTCACCTGCCTTCGTATCACTCATGAGCAAAACGACGCTGGCCCCATAGGGATCAAAGTCTTTGGAACTGACGTTAAGCACTGTGGCATCAATGATTTCTGCAATTCGAATCAACATGGACTCAATTTGCTTGGCATTGTATCGCTCATCAATGTATCGAATATAAGAGGCGCGTTCCTCTTCATTCAGAGCAACCGCAAAATCATATAGGTTAAAGCTAAGTGCTTTAGTGATATTGTTAAATCCTAATATTTCTGCCAAGGGCCGCTCCTTTGAACATTTGGTGTGAGAGTGACAAACAAAATGGTACCAATAAGGAAATTTAAATCCAATGTAAAGTTTTTTCTGAGAGGAAATTTTACCAAAAGGGCAAATTTGGCGCCAGTGGCACTGGACGCAAATATGCGATACTGATTTCAGGTCACTTTAACGTCAAACGACCCGTTTTCGTACCTTGAAGTATTAGAAAACGAAAAAAAGGAATAGCCAAAGGCACCAATCTATGGAAACGAAAACAGGACCGGGACTTTATCTTGTGATCTCCGACGATGCTGAGTTGGTCTCCTCACTTTCCTTCCTGAGACCCAAGGGAATGGACGTAAGAGTCTGGGTTCCCAACAAAAACAATCAGCTCACCCCCGAAATTTTGGAGGCCATGGAAGGCGACAGTGACACCGAGCTGGTGGTCCGGGGGGATTTCAGAAAGCCCCAGTTTTACGACCAATGGAAAAACTACGAACAGGTGTGCGTGGTTTTGGCGCTAAAATCCGCCGAAAAACGGGATGAGGCCCGCACGGCAGTGCTGGAAAATCTCAGTGGTGCCCTCCTTTTAAGCCTTCACCACGGTAATCCCTCGGAAGTGCCCCGGTCGTTTTTGCAAGACCGGGAACTTTGCCTCAGCTGGGCCGAGCTTCTGAGCCGCCCTTTAAGCGCCGAACTTAGACACGTTCAAACGTGCCACCGGGTGTGCGCCATAAGGGATGTGTTGGATCCCGCCGACAAAATCGCTCTACTTTTGCAGCCCGATCCCGATCCCGATGGGTTGGCCAGTGCTCTGGCCCTTAGGACCATTTTAGGACGAAACAAAACCTCCACTCCCATAGTTACTTTTGGGAAGGTAACAAGACCCGAAAACATTGCTATGATGAAACTTCTAGACATTGAGGTCATCAAAATCAAGCCAAATGAGCTGGAAGATTTTGACCGAGTCGCTTTATTAGACACCCAGCCAGGGCATTTTTCCCAACCTTTAGTGAGGGTTGATGCCATCATTGACCACCACCCTCTTCAAGACAGTTATTCTGAGGTGAGTTATGTGGACATCAGGCACCAATATGGAGCCACCAGCACCATCCTCGTGGAATATCTAAAAGCGGCCGCCTGCCCCATTGGCCAAAGGCTGGCCACCGCCCTCATTTATGGGATTAAGGCCGACACCCTGCATCTCAATCGAGAGGTGATAGACGCCGATCTGGATGCTTATGTTTCCTTATATCCTTTGATCAACTATAACCTTCTTCGACGCATCGAAAAACCCGAAATCCCCCTTCGATTCGCTCCCATTTTAGCGGAAAGCCTTCGAAGCATGATGATAAAATCCAAAATTTTAGTGTCCGCCCTAGGTACGGTAGAACGGGAGGATCTGATCCCCCAGGTGGCTGATTTTTTGATGCAATTTGAGGAAATTGAATGGGTGGTGTGCGCGGGCGTTTTTGAAGGACAAGTGATCTTAAGCGTTCGCAATGTGGGGTATGTCAAAAGTGCAGGGGAGGTGGTCAAACGGGTGGTGCAGGGAATCGGCTTCGGAGGCGGACACCGCACCATGGCCAAAGGATTTATCCCCCTAGAGACCTGGAAACAAAAATTCAGTTCCACTTCCAGTCAAAATATCAAAGAAAACATTCATGCACTGTTTGAAGAAGCCATTCGTAATTAGACTGTTACTAAACCCCTCTCTCGCTGCTTGAAGAAGGGGAAGGAAACACTTTTATTAGGAAAGGAAGTGCACTCGTGGTTAGCGATAAGTCTTCCTCCATCAGGGAACGCCGGTTTATGCCCCTAAACTCCGGGATGGGATTAATGGATGGGAAAAAAAATCACGTAGACTCCAAAAAAACCTCAGCTTCCCCGCTCCAAATTCAGTCCGCCCCCCAAACGAATCCTTATCCCCTGGGCACTTCACCACTTGACATTTCACACCCATTGGAAACAGAGAACATCACTCCCCCACAACCCACTTTAGGGCTAAATCCACGGTCCAACCCCGTGTTGATCAAAAGGGGTGGTCTTTCCCAACTTCCCGCTTGGCAAGAAAACCACTGGGATATGGCATTAAAACCCCGAACACCCGAATTACCCACCTACTTTGACTTTTTACAGGGTTCCAGAGAAAGCATGATCCAGCCAGATCCAACACCAACGTTTTTGCCATCAGCCCAGCCATCCGAATCACAACGACCCGTTACCTTAAGTTTTTCCGCACCTCAAAAGAATTCAAGCGGCACAGAATACAAACGATCCCATTCGGCGGCAAGTTGGCTGTTTGACATTTGCACCACATTGTGTGTTTTGGTGATCACGGGACTAAGTCAACTGCTCTTTCCCTTTAAAAATCTCTCGTTTTTTTCTGTGGACGGTTTTTGGCAAAGCAAACTTCATTTGCCGCCCACCCCAGATCTCGCATCCCATTTCCACTCAGAAACCCTTTTAGGTGTAATGATCGCTATTTTGATTGTCATTCTCATGCGACTTTTTTGCATTCTTTGCTTCAGATCCACCCCGGGAGGAATCCTCTTAGGCATGAAAGCTCGAAGGGGAGTCCTTGGACGCCTAGAACTCATTTTTTCGGAAGTTCTCACCTGTTTTGGCCTGTTAAGCCCCCTCTATTTTTTATTCTCTCCCAGTAAAATTCCCGGGGTGTGGTGGGCAAAGTGGGAGTAAAAACCGACATTTCAAATGCTTATAACACTGCAATTCATCTAAGGAGAATTATGACAACTAAAACAATTCTAGCAATTTCTTTCATTATTAGCTTAAATTTCTGCAAAAATAAATCCAACGATCCGAATTCCAGTGACTCCGATACACAGGCTGTTGACAATAATCATGGGCATAAAAAACCCGGAAACACAGATTTTGGAAGCCGTAGATCTGGGTTTGCACTCGAAGGAAAAAAACTTGCTTGCACAGCAACCAAGGAAGGTAAAACGTTTTCATTGGAAACAACTCCCTCAACTAATCCCAATCCACTTCCCAAATTTATGGTTGACGGAAAGGCGTCAAAGGTCCAAATCGCCAAGGCAGGAATCTACTCCGTGGGGTTGAATGATTCCGTTGTGTATGCCGGCTATTCCGCCGCAAACCCTAAGAATTTACAAATTAAAATTTACGAAGATAAGGTTTTTAGAATCTTTTCTGATATTATGTCAGAAATTGGGCCAGAAATTGGGCCAGACCAAGGTTCACAATCAGGAGCCGAGGGAACGTGTCTGGAAAAAAAATGAAAATCACAAGCAGCCTATTACTTAAAATAGGCAGGAGTCGAAAAATCCACAATCACGGGCAGCTTCCAGTCCGGATACTTGGACTTAATCACTTCTGCGGCAGCTTTAGCATCGGTGTGTTGGTGGACCGTATCTGTAAAAAACTTAATGTAATCTATATTTTGCTGCAACAACTCCACGCCACCAGCCGTACCATGTCCGGGGTGAATCTTCACTTGAGCCGGCAATTCCTTTTGAATTTTCTGCAAAGAAGCCAGCCACTGGTCTGCCCGACCCTCAGCCAACCACAGATGAACGCCGGAGTAAACCAAATCACCACCAATCCATGCATTAGCGCTTGGAACTTGAAAAACAGCTTCCGATTCGGCCTCAGCCCCTTGCACTTGGGAGATCAAAATCTTCTGACCTTCCAATTGGATCTCTGAATGATTAGAAACCTGGGGGACCACAGGAGAATTTGTTAGATCCGCCTGATATAGCGGTTTCCAATAGGCTAACTTTCCAGGAGCCGTTTCTTTAATTTCCTCAACCACATCTTGGGAAGCCTCCACTTTTGCATTGGGGAACGCTTTTAGCAACTCTTCCACTCCAAAATAATGGTCGGGGTGTGCATGGCTAATCACAATTTTAGTTAAATTCTTTCCGGATTTCACCACCCACTCCGTGAGCCGCTTGGCCTCACTTAAAGTAAACTGGGCGTCAATCAAGATGGCATCCTTGGACCCGGAAATCAGGTGGGAATTGGCCACAAATCCCGCGTCATTGGAGGTGAAGGTTTCCACAGTTAAGGGCGCCAAAGGGGTTTCGCTAGGGGAACTGGATTTTTTAGAGCTTATGGGATCACAGCCCAACAACGTAAAAGCGGCAACAAAGCTAAAAAGTGATGGAGTTGAAGTTTTCATGATGAGTTTTCCTTATTTAGACTTCTCAAAGCAACACCGGTTGCCTGATGTAAAATATGTATCTCATACAGAAACACTTTGCAACAAAAAAAATTCAGGAAAGGGTATTTCGGGACAACAATTTTACAAAATCCTTAATAGTCGTGGCGTTAAGCCTAACCTTAAGAGCTTCTTCCGCCTCCAGCAGCACTCCCCCAAGCACTTCAGGTAGAGGACCCCCCACCGGGCAGTTGGGATGCGGGTTGCTATGAAAATCAAATAGTGAACTCTGTTTCACCGTTAAGTAAACATCGAGTAACGTGATTTTTTCCGGACTTCTCCCCAACACGGCACCGCCATGGACGCCCTTAGTTCCCTTAGTTAATCCAGCCTGATGCAGTAACTGCAACACACGGCGCACCAGGGCAGAAGTGGTACCCACGCTTGCTGCGATTTCAGCGCTGCTTTGGGGTTTTTCAGAAAACAGAGCTAAGTAGGCCAAAATATGGGTGGCCATGGTAAATTGAGTGTTCGCGTTCATGGAGCTCCTCCAAAGAGGGGCTATTAGGTTAATTTTAAAGGAAAGTCAAAAGAAAAGTGTTATCCAACTGATTTGAAATCCATTTTTATTGTCTACCTAAAGGCATCAATCTTTTCCATTAAGAGTCTATAGACGGAGGGATACCGGTAAAAAGGAACGCTGGGATAGAGGTGATGGATCAAATGCAAGTCCTGACCCACAAGCATCACCCTCAAAAACGGATTGGGAAAAATTTTTGTGGCCTTATATTTATTACTGGCAATCGTGTATATATAGGGTCGATGAGGCAAATAATCAAATAAAAACGAAAGAATCATCATCGCCACCCTACTAGGCACAAACCATCCCCAAACAAAAACCATCCAAAGATCAAAGTACCAAAATCCTGCCATCATCAGTCCCAACACGCCCATGGTCGCAAAGCTTCCCCAAAAAACCTTAAGGAGTCGACTCTGCTCGGAAGCGATCTTTTCTTTTTTTATTCCTGATTTCACGTTTATTATTTTATTGCATAAGCACCAATAATAATGAAGATCTTGGGTGGCCCATTTGAAAGGTAACAAAATTTTAAATTTGGTTGACCCCGACCAAAAATCCGGGTCTTTACCAGGAATATTGGTGAATTTATGGTGTTCTAAATGCACCCATCGAAACGCAGAATAAGGTGCCAACAGAAAAAGAGCGCTCCAATGTCCTAAAATGGCATTAAAGAACGTGTTACCCGAAAAAGAGCCATGGGAGGCTTCATGCATGGGAGTGAACAAAAGATAAATGAGCACGATATTCATAAATACGGGGACGGGACTTGTGGGGTTGTTTTTAAGGCAAAACAAAGAGCCCACAAATAAACAAGTGCCCACACCCAGAAGACAAAAGGTAGGCAAGGACAACCAAGATGTTTTTAGGTGATTTCCCAAAAGACGCAGTTCAGATTTCGCCTCTTTTGGTGATATTTCTTCAGCCATATTCATTTGATATCTCCACTTTTAAGAGTGAGTCTATCAAATTAGGAGCAATTAAGCCCAAGAAGTGTCATCCGGATGCCATCTGAATCAGGTGGTTGGGTGATTTTGGGAAAGGAAAGATTGAAGCTGCATTCGATCCCATTTGCCGGTGGCATTTTTTGGAATTTCAGCCAACTTGGTCCAATACTTTGGGATTTTGAAAGAGGCGAGCCTTTCCCTACAAAAAGCCCTGAGCTCCGACTCCAATAAGGGCTGCGCTTGGCCGTCTTTAAGAGTATAGACCCCGTGTCCCACCTCGCCCCACTTTTCATCTTTTCTTGCCACCACTAGGATGTCTTGGATGGCCGGGTGGTTTCCAAGGCATCTTTCTACCTCTCCCGGATACACATTCTCACCGCCGCTTATAAACATATTTTTCTTTCGATCCACGATGGTAAAAAAATTTTCCTCATCATAGGTGGCAAAATCCCCCGTTTTAAACCAACCGTTGGGGCCAAATGCCAAGCGGGTTTGCTCTTCATTATTCCAATATCCAGGCGTCACCACCGGACCACGAAGCCACAGCTCCCCTGTTTCGTTGGGATCCACTTTTGTGCCATCCTCCCGCACCACTTTGGCTTCCAAATGAAAATTGGGACGGCCTATGGAACCCATTTTGCGAATGGAATCGTTTTGATGCAGAGAAAAACAGTTGGGTCCAACCTCCGTTAGACCATAGCCTTGCCTAACCGAAACTCCCTTACTTTCCCAAATTTTGATTAAAGAAACAGGCATAGGTGCTCCACCCACCACCCAAAACCGGAGATAGGAAAAATCCATGGTCTCAAAAAGGGGATGGGAGGCCAACATTTGCAACATGGTGGGAACCCCAAACAATAGAGTGGGTTTTTCCTGTTGCATGGCAAGTAACAAATGCTCTGCTTGAAAGGAGGGAAATAGGGTCTGTGATCCACCCACCATCAGAAGCGGCGTGAGCAACACATTCCAGCCGCCCGTGTGAAATAGGGGGGCAAAGTGCAAGGTGTGGTCGGACTCTGTGAGAGTCAAACTGAGCTGTGTGTTATGGGTATTAAATAAAAGCATTTGATGCGTGATGCAAACGGCCTTTGGGTTGCCTGTAGATCCCGAAGTATAAAGTAACATCACCTCTTCTTGAAGACTGGATTGAAACTCCTCAAATCCAAGCTCCAAAGCGCAAGCCTGGTCACCTTGAGAGCGCCATTGACTGAGCAAACGATAATTTAAAACGTTCGCCTGTGTTAACTTTGACGTATCTGTTGTTTTTGGAGTTCCAAAGAGTTCAGCAAATTCATCCTGAACCAGAACCATTTTGGGTTCACAGTCATCTAAAATAGACCTCACCTCCACGGCACTCAGTCTGCAATTGATAGGCACCAAAATCGCGCCTATTTTTAAGGAGGCCAAAAACAAAAGCACCGTTTCCGCATGGTTCTGAGCACACACCGCAATTCGGTCTTTAGGATGGATTCCAAACAGGACCTTTAGTTGACACGCCATCCTTTGCGCATCACGATTTAACTGAGAATAGGTCCAAGTTTCTTCAGAACCCATGTATTTTAATGCAAGGGAGTGGGGTTTTACGTTAGCCCAATAGGAAACCCAGTCGGTTCTCATTTTTGCCTCCTCATTTTACACATAGATAGCACTCACGCCAAAGGAAAGTCCACCACCGGAACCCATAAAAACCACCAGATCCCCGGATTTCACCTTGCCGGCTTGAATGGCGGAATCCAGGGCCATGGGAAGGCATGCCGAACCCGTATAGCCATATTCCGACATAATGCAATGGGTTCTTTCCATGGGCTGAGCCAAAAGAGCCATGGTTTCACGAATGCTGTTGATATTGATTTGAGTGAATAAAAACAGCTTCACGTCATTGGGCGCCAAGCCGTGCTGAGCCAGAAGAGTGGGGATCATTTCACTCCAAATGGCGGGGTTTAGTTCTGGTGGAAAGCGCTGTACAAACCTGATTTTATGATCGCCTCGAGCAATGGATTCCGCCGTGGAAGGTAAGTGGGTTCCACCTCCATAGATTCCCATCCAACGATTGTATTGCCCACGGGTGTGGAGCATTCCTCCCACATAACCCCCGTGACTCTCCGATGCCAACGGAGGCTCACCCCGGTGGAGCCCACCATCACTCTCCCTAGGCACCCGAGAAAGCAAGATGGCTCCAGCTCCATCCGCAAACAAAGTAACTGTTTTTTTGTCTTTCAGGTCCAGATATTTGGACATGGCATAAGCCCCCACCACCACCGCATGCTGGTAATTGGGATCGGCCAAAAGAAACTTACAGGCCGTTTCCATTGCGGTTACAAATCCGGCGCACGCGTTGTTGATATCAAAACAGGCGGCTTTTGTGGCTCCCAACCGATGTTGAACCACGGTGGCCGTGGCGGGGGAAATAAACTCGGGGGTGTCGGTGGCCACGATCAAAAGATCGATTTGGTTCATAGAAATCGCACATTTATCAACCAATGAGTTCACCGCATGCACACACAAATCGGCCGTGCTTTCCGTTTCAGAACACCACCGTCGATTCTGAATGGTTAGATTTGTTTTAAGCCAAGTATCCACATCTTCCTGGAGCATATCATTGAAAAATTGGTTGGGTATCACCTTTTCTGGAACATAACTGGCACAACCACGCATCACAATTTTTTGTTGTCTCATATAGGGATCCCTACGTTTTTAAGTGGATTAAAGTGTTAGACCGCCATCGATGTTAAAAACGCTTCCGGTAGTAAATTGAGATTCATTGGACAACAGATGAACATAAATTTCGGCGATGTCCATGGGTGTGCCCAATCTTCGCAGTGGTGTTTTTTCTTTGAGCTGGGTGATGACTTTTTCTGGAACGGTATGGATCATCTCCGTCTCAATAAATCCAGGTGCCACAGCATTTACTCTAATCTGATATTTTCCCAGTTCCTTAGCCCAGACTTTAGACATGCCAATCAATCCGGCTTTAGAGGCCACGTAGTTGGTCTGTCCAAAATTGCCATAATGGGCCACCACGCTGGAGGTGTTCACAATCGAACCTCCGCTATTTCTTTCAATCATGTGGGGCACCACGGCTTTTGTGGTGAGAAATGGGCCCTTTAAATTAACCGATATCACCCTATCAAAATCTTTTTCGGAAAGCTTTAACAAAGTGGCATCGGAGGTGATTCCAGCGTTGTTTACTAATCCATCCAAATGACCAAACGTTTTTAAGGAGAATTCAACAGCCTTTTGTACAGATTCTTCGCTGGTGACATCCACACAAACAAACTGGGCGTGTTGGTCCCTGGCCCGACACTGCTTTTGCAACTCCATCCCTGCGACTTCATCCCGATCCCAAATCAAAACACGTGCTCCATGGTCCAAACAATGGGTCACGGCCAACGCACCAATCCCTTTTGCTCCGCCCGTAACAATGACCACTTTTTCAGCAAGTTTCTTCATATCAAAATTCCCTTTCTATTAGTTCTTTGGTTTCAGATAGTTAAGAGTCTTTCCTGGAGTTTGATTCATTTCTATATGTACCGAATGTTTGAAAAATTTCAAACGTTCCGAATTTTTTATTTTCCTATTGACATTCCCTGTGAGAGAGAGTACCCAATGGAGATTACAATTGGGTTAGACTGGTTTTGGAACACGAATCAAAAATTCGATTTTAGAGGATGAATTTTATGAAAAAAAGCTCTATTTTTACAATATCCATTTCTTCCGCGGCACTGTTCTGCTCCCAAGCTTTGGCCAAGTCAGAAGACCAATGGCTCCAGGGTTTTGCCACTGCCAATACCACACTCAAATACCAGCTTTTTGTTCCCGGATCTTCCGACCCCAATCCCCAGCGCCCTTTGGTGGTGGCGTTAGCCGGATGCAGTCAATCTGGCTCCGAACTGGATGGAATTTCAGGCCTTTCTAAACTGGCTCAAAAAGAAAACTTTGCCGTTTTATTCCCCGAGCAATCTCCGGCCAACAACACCCTCCGTTGCTGGAATTGGTTTGAAAAATCCCAGCAATCCCGAGATGGCAAAGAGGTAAAGACCATTTCCCAAATGATCGATCAAGTGGTGGAAAATTATGGTTTTAATCCCTCTCAAATCTATTTAGTGGGATTTTCTGCAGGAGCGGCCATGACTCAAATCCTTTCGAGCTGTTACCCCGAAAAATTTGCGGGTGCTTTGCTTCATTCAGGATTGGCTTTTGGATCCGCTGTTTCCATGGTGGAAGCCTACACGGCCATGTCCGTGGGCTCCTCAAAGCCTGTGGCTAGCCTAGCTCAAGCCGCCACCAACTGCGCCTTGCCCAACAACACCAAAATGGTGCCCACATTTGTCGTGCATGGGACGGCGGATTACACTGTGAACTTTAAAAATGGAACCCAAACCATGGATCAGCTTTTGGAAATGGCAAGGTTACAACGCCAAAAGAACCCATCCTCCACTCCAGAAATTAAAAAAGGAATGTCCGGCATCCTAGCAGGCAAATCCCTCAGTGGCCAGCTGCAGTCTTACGAAACCACCACAGGAAATGTGGTGTTCCAAACCCTCTGGATCAATGGCTTGGCACACGCATGGAGCGGCGGTGGTCCCGGAAAATACAGCAATCCTTCCGGGCCTAACGCCCTAGGAGCTGCATGGGAATTCTTTATGTCTCAAGGGGAGTGATTGCTAAACTCCCGTCGCTTCACACCCCTATTTTCACCATGCAACAGTAAGTAGGAATCATGAAAGAGAGCACAAAAGTAGGATTAGCGCTCACATTTTGTTTTTTTGTGGCTTGGCTCGACCGCATGGCCATAAATCTCACATTGCCTTATCTCTCAAAAGATCTCGCTCTAGACACCCCTCAAATGGGTTACGTTTTGAGTTCCTTTTTTCTCGGCTATGCCGCTTGCCAAATGCTTGGTGGCATTCTAGCGGATCGCTATGGCCCAAGACCCGTGATTCTTTTTTCTTTGGTTTGGTGGTCTGTGTTTACTTATCTGTCCGGATCTGCCCAATCCTTTGAGTCGTTGGTGGTCACTCGCTTTTTATTTGGCATGGGAGAGGGTCTTTTTCCCGCGTGTGTGTGGAAACTCATTTCCGGGTGGTACCCCAGTAAAAATAGAGCCACCGCAAACTCCATCATACTATCCATGATCGCCCTCGGGCCGGCACTCACCCCATTGGTTTTAGGACCACTTTTACCTGTTATGGGATGGAGATCAACCTTTCATTTACTGGGAATTATGGGTGGAATGTGTGTTTTGTTGGCTTATCGCTACCTCTATTCCAACATCGAATCCTACCCTAGATTACCCCCAAGTGAACTTCAAGATTACCAACTGGTTAAAGCCCAAGAATCCCGTTTGTCTGAAGTGGCCATTGCTTCCACTTCGTTTAAAGATGTGTTTGCCTCGCCTAAGGTTTGGGTGCTATTTTTGAATGGCTTAATCATGAACATTGCCATGTATGGCTGGCTGAGTTGGCTTCCCAGTTATTTAATGAAAACCAAAAATTTGGACCTGAAGTCCACCGTGGTGGCAGCATCTGTGCCCTTCTTTTTTGGTGCCGTAGGATGCATGATTGCAGGATATGTGTCCGATACTTTTTTCCGCGGAAAACGCCGTTACCTTGTGGTCATGAGCCAACTGGTGGGAGCCGTGGCACTTTATAGCTTTACTCAAATTCAAAACCCCATGAGCGGCATGGCAGCCCAGTCTTTTGCAGCGTTCTTCTTATTTATGGCTTGTGGCGCCATTTGGAGTCTTCCCGTGGTGATGCTCCCAGTTAAACTCATGGGGATTGGAACGGGTTTTATCAATACAGGGGGTCAGCTGGGTGGTTTTGTGACAAACATCCTCATTGGTCATCTCATCGCGTGGCGAGGCGGCAACATGGCTGCTGGATTTGAAGTGATGCTTGGGGCTCTAGGATTAAGTACAATCATCGTGGCCTTTTGTGTTAAAGAAAATAGCCCGCAAAAGTATCAAACAAGTGATAACTTGCCCTCCGATTTGACACTCTCCCCCCAAAAGCCCTAAACTCCCCCACTCTAAACGATGCACGGAAAATTGAACTCTCCCTTTGGTGGAGCTCAAGTCCCATTCCACCGAGGAATTATGGCCGATCCCCTTTCTGCGGAGATGAGAAATTTTATCGAAGATTTTGGCGAAGCCTACGTTAGATTTGGGCATCCTAAACTCATGGGTAGAATCGTTGGTCTTTTACTTTGCCAAGAATCAGCCATCAGCTTGGATCAAATGGTGGAGCTTTTGGAGGTTTCAAAAGGACCTGTCAGTCAAATTGCACAGCGTCTTTTGGAACGAAACTTAATCGAAAGACGCTGGATCCCTGGAGATCGGAAAGATTATTACGAAGCTCATACCCATATTTTTCCCAATGCCTTTAAAAATCTTTTGGGGCAATTTGAGCTCAATTTACAATTGGCCCAGCGGCATCGAGAGTTTTTAAAATCACAGCGCCGAGGAAAATTCCCTTTGTTCAAAAAACGTTTGGATGATATGTATGCTTTTTATGAGGGCATGCTTAAAGCCACGAGGGCGTTTTTAAAGGCTTGGGAAGGGAATCATCTTAAATCTCCTTAATTTATTTTTTTGCATTCCAAGTGCTGATGTGAGGTCCACTCATATTGGACGCAAAAAGTTCGGGACCTCCTCCCGTGACCATCAAACGATAGCTGCTCCTGGCCCAATGATAGCTCGCTTTCAGCTTTACCTTTGCCATCAACGATTGCCCTTTTGGCACAGAAAGCTGCACCCAATCAATGTAGTTTGGCGTGTCGGATTGAACAATTAAATTTCCCTTATGGTCGTACAAATAAAGATCGTAATCATCCAACTGAAATTCGGGCACTAAGGTAACTGTCACAATCTGCCGGGACGCCGAATGAAAGGTATAATCCGCACCTTTACCATATCCCACCACCATAAAAGAGGTGTCGTTGTCTTTCATATTTTTGGCAAATTCTTCTTTGTAGTTTTCAAAAAGCTCATAGCTTCTGGTGTCTCCCAAATAAGGAACCTGGATTTGCCGTTCCTGTTTTTGCTTGCATTGGTATTCCCCATTGGAGTCACTCGTGCAGCCGTGTGGTCCCTTTGGACCCAATGCCCCTAAAGCTCCCAGCGGACCCAAAGCCCCCAAAGGCCCCAGGCCTCCCCACACCCCAAAGGCTCCTAAATGCATCGCAAAATCATTGTTTGATAAAAGCGTTAATCCAGGATCTTTTAGTCCATAATACTGGTCTTCACTCACTGGACCATTGGGACCCAAAGGACCCGCCTCGCTTAAGCCAGGATTCACACCAAACACCCTTTCGAGCCACGCACCTAAAATCATCGCGTAAAAAGCCATACTATCCATCACCCAGGAGCCTGCTCCTATGACCCCCAATTGCCCTAATGGTCCGTAGGGGCCAATGGGTCCCAGATAGCCCAAGCAACTCAAAGGTCCTAAGTAAAACTCAGGGCTGGCTAAGGGAACATGGGAGGGGCGAATCGTGGGCTTGACCTTGGAAAGCTCCCCTTTAGCTTTGACCACCTGAGCTGCTGAGGTGAAACGGAGTGATTCATCAGAGGTGTCTTCCACCCACTCTGAGCCTAAAGCAACACTTTGGGACAGATGTCTAGCACTGGACCGAGTGGCGCATTGCAGAAGGGAGACGATCAGTCCAACCCCTACCGTAGCTTTTAGAATGGACATGAGGTTACCTCGAAAAGTTCAACTCAACGAAAGGGAAGTGTTGAGGGGTTAAAGCAAATTCAGAACAAAAAAAGGGGTAGCTTTAAGTCTATCACAAACCCCTTCTAAAACAACTTTTTTCTTGTCCTGGTCTCCTTTTGCTCATCTGGTAATAAATGTTTCGTTTTAATCTGCTCTCAAAAACTTTTATTGACAGCTAAATTTTAGAACATTAAGAAGGGGTTTGGATTTGAAAAAAGGACTCTTCCCATGAAATCTAATGCAAAAGGACATCTTTGCTGACGGTGTTTTTTGGGGGAGGGTAACACATTATAATTATTATGGTATCTTGAGTCATTCAGAAGACTACTTGTGTTTTTTTTCCAAAAAAGCTTAAATTGTTATTTACTAACATCCGATAAAGGAGTAAGAATGAGCAGGCAGAAGGCAAGGCCTTCTAAATTAGCAAAGGAAGAATTACAACCCATCGTCCAAGAAGCCCTTGAGAAAGGAACTTTGCTTTATCGTAATCATGCTCGGGAGAGGCAAAAAGAAAGAAATATCATTGATCTATCTGTGGAGCAGATCTTAGGCCAAAGCAAAAACCGCAAACCTATCCGGGATAGATTTGATGAAGGTCTTGATGCCTGGTCTTATTGCTACGAAGGCTTAGATTTAGACGAAAAAAGCATTAGAGTCGTGGTTGCTATAGATCCCCCAAAAAGGGTTGTAGTGGTCACTGTCGTTGAGCTAGAGAAAGACCGTAATTTATGAAAAGTCACATTCATACAGGGTTAGGATTTCCTGTCATCATATTAAATCCTAAAATAACAGAGGTTTTTGGTGAGTCTATTTTGGATATCAACTCAAAAAACCTTCAACAATCGGTTTTCGAGTATTTCATTACCGCGGATTTTAGATTGAGCGGTGCGCACATCAAATTCATTCGGCACATGATGGGACTTACTCAAGCCAAACTGGCTGAGCTTTTGTGGCAAGCTAATCATAGCTGCGTTTCCCAGTGGGAAGGAAAGGGTCAAGCTCTGGCAGGAATGGAAGCTAGCACTGAAAAACTTCTTAAAATGCTGATGGCAAGCCATTTAAATCAATTTCAATTGGCAAGGGAAATCGCAAAAAAGTCACTACCAGCAAATAACAAAAAAAAAGGAAAGCCAGAGATCAAATTAAAAATAGCCAGTTAAAGTCAATTCTCATGGAAACTTAAACTTTTCTAGCGGTGCCACGTTCACTACTTCCGCGCTCATTACGAAGATTTTGCTCTAAACCAATAACCCATGGTCTCCTTTTGCTCATCTGGTAAAAAATGTTCCATTTTAATCTGCTATTAAAACCTTTTATTGACAGCTAAATTTTAGAACATTAAGAAGGGGTTTGGATTTGAAAAAAGGACTCTTCCCATGAAATGGTACTTAAGCGCTCTCCTGTTTTGTTTGGGTTTTGGAACTTTAACCTCCTGCGGAAGGTCGTCTGGGCGTTCCACCAAAAAAAAGCCGTCGGACTGTTGCATCCAAAATCAATCGACATCAGATGAAAAACCTTCTACAGAACCCAAACCCTCAGATTCCGATGGTGTTGTTAGGTATGAGTTAAACAGCAGGTCTTTTTCAATTGATCCTAAAGCTACTGAATATATAAGTCTTGTTGACAATGACCTCATTTTTCAATCGTTTAAATTAACACCCTACTGCCCTTTTTCAACAGACAAAATACTCATGGGCCATTCGGCTGGATTTTACTTTATCGCGCCAGAGATAGAAAGCATTTGGCACGGAGTCTTAGATGAAAAAGTCCCAAACCCCTTGTTTACAGTAGTGATGAAGGTTGAAATTAATGAAACAAATGTGAAATATCATCCCATTACGACTGATTTTTACAAAAAAGATTGGATAGCTAAACACGAAGACGGAAAATCCTTTTATACCGGGGTGCTGGATACTCTCAATATGAATTGGAGCTCCATGAAGGCAAACTACGGCAATTTGCCTGTGTTTTCTGGTGAAGTTAATGAGAATGATTCTGTAAAAATTTCAATGTGTTTCATGGCTGAGGCGCTAAAATTGAAGGTTCGGAGTCTCAAAATGTTAGTCCTTCCCTAATCCCTAATTTTTTTAGGGAGACTTTTTTACGGGCTGTGCCCGTAGGCTGGTGAATAGCTCTCACGGTCAGCAAGGTATTGAGGCTCGGGTATCGGTAAATTCCCTCTGTGTTCATTTAGCTTTAGATAAACCAACCTCTGGAGATTCCCATGCGCACTTTTGCTGGTTTCCTAAGCCCAAAACTCTTCATTGGAGCGGGCGCACTGCTCAGTTTCATTGCCTGCAGATCAGAAAAAAGCCACAATTCACCAAAACCTGAGGCAGAAGCACCCGCCAAATCAATTCCTTTTTTATGGGAAAACTTTCGACTGGCCTCCCCCGAGGAAAAACAGACCCTTTTTCAGAACATTCAACAGCAGCTCCTGGATTTTGATGAGTGTCAAAAACAAGGAAACTGCCAAAATGTGGATGTAAAATTTGAAAATAAACCATTTGAAGCCAAAGATCTTGAAAAGAACCCAGTCATTATGGTGATCGACTCGGGACCATCCCTTAGCGCGGTGGCAAGGTATGGCTCCAGAGTCCTCAATTGGTACACCTTAGGTGAGGAAAGTGGCAGACTTGACGAGATTGAGCCCGCATTTCAGTTGCCCCTTCAAGCAAAAACGATTTTATCAGACCTCCTGGATAAGGCCCCCTATTTGATAGCAGCTCAAGAAACTCAGTCTTTTTCAAAAGAGTTTTCCAAACGATTCTCTAAGATAAACGATTCCGAGGCTGGCAGCCATTTAAAAATTGTCTTTAATATTTTGGCAGAATATGCGCCAAATGCAAGATTTGTCATCGTAGATCTTCCGCCCCTCGCTCCATTTAAGAGGTCAGAGCTGTGTCGGTTTGATGAATCCGACAGTATAAAAGCGCGAACTAGCCTAGCAAATTTTAATTCCGACATCGCAACTATTGGCAAAAATTATGGGGTAGACTTCATCAATTTTTCCGCTGGATACACGATTCAATCGGTGGGTGCGGCACTCCGTCTATACTGTGAAGGCCCTCAGTCCGACGAAAAAATCAAAAAGGTAACGGATTTGTACACTGAAATGGTAAAAGGGATGTCATCGGTAGAAGAATCCGTTCTCGTTCAAGCCAACTTCGCATCCCGGTGGCCCTTAGGGAAAAATGATTCAAATGCGCCCAGTGATTGCATAAGCCTCGAAAATAGAATTCGGGTAGGCTACGTGGAAACGGCGCATTCTCAACTTGGGCCTTTTGGGGTAGTTCCCCCCACGGGCGGCCCTTTTTCCCGGCTGGCCATCCCAGAGGTGCAAAACAACGCCTGGGAGTGCACCGATCTCTACCTCAACAGCGGATTGAGTGTTGATACCCTCCAAGATGATCGAATTCCGGGAGAAACCCCCTTAAAATACGGCGCTTACGGAATCGACTTTCGGCCACTCCGTTTTGAAATGGCAAGTTCGTGGGCAGCTCCATTGGCGACCGCCCATCTGGTTTGGATTCAACAAAAGGCCATTCAAGAAGGAAAAGGCAGGCTCAACCGATACGAACTTCTAAAATATGCCACCGGAAACCAACCTGAAACCAACAAAGTGATAGACCCCCTCAGAAACCACCAATTTATAGAACTCAAATAAAAGTCGAAAACCTTTTTTAGGAGATTCTTTACGGACAGTCAACATGATCTAGCGAAAAGGCTCCAAAAATCCCTTTTCTAAAGGCCAATGGTCTCCTTTTGCTCATCTGGTAATAAATGTTTCGTTTTAATCTGCTCTCAAAAACTTTTATTGACAGCTAAATTTTAGAACATTAAGAAGGGGTTTGGATTT
>JBIIVH010000083.1:0-9970 GCA_044339525.1 Silvanigrellaceae bacterium
CCTTGTCAAATTTAACTACTTTTGTCATGTCTAACTCCTGAGGCAAAACGCTATTTCTGAATTAACACCTCATTCGTCCATTGGCAATACTGGCTGTACAGCCAACATCAATCCGCGGATGCACCCGAAAATATCCGCTGTCCAATTGACATTCATAGTCAAAATGAGTTTGATAATCGGGGTTGCCCATCAAGAGAGCAAGACTTAAAAATGGCTCTAGCTTACCATAAATCCATGGCATTGGAGATAAAATTTGCATAAAAACAACAACCTGCTGCAAAAACTAGAAAAAAGAAATATCTTTCATCTTCTGGCGACCTTTAGCATAGCAGCACTCCTGCTCCAAATCACCGTGTTTTCATTTGCTCAGTTCTTATATTCATCGACCCTTGAAAGCTTAATGCGAAGCCAGTGGCAAACAATTACCTATCAGGAGTGGAGAAATGCCCAAAACTCTATAGAATATGGTTGGAGCTTTTATCCAAAAATAAACAAGACCTGCATTGAGCATAATGGACTTTCCGTTGATAAAAACGCTCTTTGCGAAAAAGAATCTTATCTAACTTTGTTATCGGGAACACATGTTTTCGCAAGTTTCCAAAACATTAAAGTCGCAGCAACTTTAGAAAACTCAATGTGGATTATGGCAACACTTTTCAGTCTACTCGTGCTACTGCCATTGACAGGCACCGCACTTCTCTTGCGCATCCCTCTTCGCAAACGTGCAGAACAAGATCTTTTGGCTATTATAATGGATTCTGACATCAAAAATAGAAAGCTTTCAGAATTCGAAAAAGAGGCTAAAAAGTTAACCGAAAAGTGGGTCGAAGCCTCAAAGCATGAAGCTATCGCCCGAATGACTCAAATGCTCGCCCATGACGTGCGCAAGCCATTCTCCATTTTCAAGAGTATCATTCAGATTGTGGAGGGCACTAAAGACCCCGCTCTGGTGCGGAAATTTTTGAGCCAGACGCTTCCCGAGCTGAATCAGGCGATGGCAAGCGTCGAAGGCATGATCCAAGATGTTATGCAGGTCGGATCGAATGCAAAGTTGGACACAGAAGACCTTGCTCCCGAGGCATTGATCAAGACTGCCTTGCGTGAATTGGCGTTTGTATATCCCGAGGCAGATGTCTCTTTCTTGTATGAACTCAACCACCTCAACATGGTCCGTGTTGACTCCCTTCGCATGGGACGGGTATTTGCTAATATCCTTGGAAATGCATTGCAGGCCATGCGGGAGAAGGGGATCTTGTGGTTTCGAACGACCCAACAGGACACATTCGTGGAGTTCGCACTTGGCAATGCGGGATCCCTTATTCCTCCTGAAAGCCTGCCAAAGCTTTTCGACGCATTCTTCACCTCGGGAAAGAAAGGCGGAACAGGCCTAGGTCTGGCCATCGCCAAAAAAGTTGTGGAGGCCCATGGTGGCTCCATTCGTTGCGAGTCCAAAGAGGAGACTGGAACTGAATTTATTTTCACCCTTCCTTCCTAAGGTCAAAAGGTTGCCGAAAAAATAGCTTTGCCTAAGCACCTACATAAATTGAGACACGCGAGTTTATCAGGGAACGCAAAAAATGAAATGGATAAACCTTTGTCGATTGCCATCATAGAAGACAGTGATACTCAGTTCTATTTGTTTCAAAAAGCATTGGTTTATCATGCTAACGTTGTTCATTTTAAAACTCCAGAAGCTTTTGAGGCATGCTACTGTGACTTCAACTTCGATATAGTGATCACAGACCAAAATTTTGAACCATTTTCCAAACGAAAAGGACTCGATTTTGCCAAGAGACTTCGCCACGAACTGCACTTTACAAAACCAATCATTCTGGCTTCCCTAGAAAGGTTTTCGCAGGATAAAACGGCAGCTATTGTGGATCTGGTGGTCAGTAAAGACCATTTTTCATGGAGTGTAATCGAACACTTATTGCCGCGCGATAAGGTGTTTCCAACATCTGAAACACAAAAATCATCTGAAATTGTTACGAAACCAATCCCAGATATCAAAGAAACAGAAAAAAATTTAAGCTCAATTGGATATGATTTTGCGCGTTTTAAGACGCCTCATGACAAACTCTCCAACGCAGAGTTATCTCAAATGTCTCGATTGGTTCATGATCTTCGCAGTGAAGTAGGCAGCTTCATTTATTATTTTGAGGTTATGCACGAGATTTCTAAGGCCGAAGATAATAAAAAACTACCCGATTTAGCTGCCATCATTGAGAAAAAGCTTGGTGCCATTGAACCCTTTATAACACAGACAGCTTATGCCAGTTTCGCAACAAAAGTTCGCCAAGTGCTAACCCATCCCGAACATATGGATTCTAATTTCATAAGCTCAGTTACCTTTGAACTCTTACAAGATATTAGCGATAACCCTTATTATAACAATCCTAAAAAAGGAGTCTCTCCAACGTCAAATAAAGTGGTTTTGGACACCGAAATGAAGAAGGATCTTTGCATCGTTTTACGAGATTCCAGATTCAGGGCAGAATTTGAGGGCGTTTTTGCAGAACAATGCCCGAGTAATTCTGTGGTATTCGAGCAAGACGTTGCCAGGGCCCTTATTGTTGTTACGGATGACGAAGATTTTTACACCACCACAAGAGAAAGCCATCCTACTCTCCCAATTTATCTGGCCGATACCAGCGACCCTGTCATGATACTCGTAAAGAAAATTGAACGAACCATACAAATGTTGAAAAACCGGAGCCGCTAAACCATGACAAACAACGGAACAGTCTTAATTATTGAAGACGATCATGAACAAAAGAAGCGCTATAAGTCCATTGTCGAAAAGTTGAGCTACGAAGTGGTTACGATCAACAATGTTACTGAAGCAAAAAATGCTCTTAAAACATTATCAATTGATTTTGCGCTCATCGATATCCATTTGAGCCCTCCAAATCAGATGAATATTGCCGAAGGCATTGAGCTTATCGCATATGTTAAGGCCAACTATCCCGAGATAATTCCCATTGCGATGAGCAATGACCCAAAGATCGAAACCTATAAAAGAGCCATGGATGCTGGTGCGACGCACTTTGTCAAAAAACCGATTGTAAACGAAGATGAATTAGCGATTGATATTGAAAATGCTCGGGCAAAATTTTCCCTGCAAAAGGTTTCAAACCTAGTCTTCAAAACAAAGACTTTCCCTTCCCATCTTGCGGCGAAGGTCCCTGATGGCATTGTTTTGAGTGACGAACTGCGCCTCAAAGCGAAAAAAATTGCCACCGGAAAAACACTGCCGGTCGTGATTTATGGTGAAACAGGCACAGGCAAAGAAGAATTTGCAAAACTAATTCATCGCAGGCGCTGTGAAACCCAGGGAGCCATTCCCTTTGTTAGCGTCAACTGCGGAAATCTCGATGACAACATGGCAGCATCTTTACTTTTTGGGCACCTGAAAGGCTCGTTCACCGGGGCAACCACAACGACTAGCGGATACATTGGAGAGGCCAACGGAGGTATTCTGTTTCTCGACGAAATCCATTACCTTTCCAAAACCCTTCAACAAAGGCTCCTTCGTGTTTTGAACGACGGCACCTATGAACGCCTTGGTGACACCAAAAAACTACGCTCTACCTTCCAAGTCATTACGGCCAGCACCAAAGATTTGGACGAGCAGGTCGACGTCGGCAATTTCCTGTTAGACCTACGCACCCGCCTCATTGGCCGAGACATTTTTTTACCTCCTTTGCGGGAGCGAAAAGAAGATATTCCTGCGCTCATATCACTCTTTGTATCACAGGATAACGTGGAAATGAAACCAGAAGACCTTACAAAACTTGCCCAAAAATGCGCTGGATATTACTGGCAAGGAAATATCCGCCTCTTGCAACGAGCCATCCAAACTTTGTTGGCTGATACCATTCTTTGTGGTGAAACTTTCAACCTCGATGCCCTTCCCCTATGGCGAACCATGCTGGCTCCTTCCTCAAGCCAAGCCTCCGCGCAAACCCTGCCGGGAAGCCTGGTCGAAAAAATATTAGGGCCGCTGCAAGACCCATGCGACATCGAGACGGCGGTGGAACTATATGAAAAAACAATCCTCGAACGTGCCCTAACCAAACACGAAAAACTCTCCGATGCTGCCTCTGCGCTAGGAATCAGTAGGGCGTCACTCGACGGCAAACGAAAAAAGCATGGTATTCTTTAAAAACTTCAACATTCATAAATTTGATGAATCATATTAATTCATACATATTCCTTAATTTAAAGAATTTTAATTAACGATTTTCCATTTGATTCATGAATTTGATGAGTCAAAAATAATTCCCTCTCCACCTCACTCGCAAAGTCGTTAAAAAGCCCTTGTCTACCTTATATTTTCTGCGATTGTGCTGGCGAAAAAATTGGCGCGAACCTTGCTGTTGTTATTTGAACAGGTGAATGAATCGCTTGCGCAAAAACTGATGACCTTTAAGGAGACTAATTTGAAGCGCAATCAGGGATCCCGCTAGAGTGCGGCAGAAACGGTAGTGTCTTTAAGATTGATACACCGCTTAAGCTACCGAATTACGATGAGCTGCAACTCAAAGATCGGCAAGTTTACGCTTTAGCCATCCCGAAGGCAGTCCTTCCAATAGAAGATTCTAAAAAGGAGACAGAATGATTAGGTTTGATAAAGTCAACTATGTCTATAAAACCGCTAGCTTTTTCTGGCAGAAGGCCGGCGAACGCAAGAGCATTTTAAAAGACCTCGACTTACATGTGCAAAATGGCGAAATCTTTGGAATCATAGGTCCAAATGGTTGCGGCAAAACAACCCTACTTAAACTAGCAGTAGGTGCCTTGGCTCCATGCAGCGGAAACGTAACTACCGAAAACAGTAGGCCTCCCAGTTTGGGTGATCGCATGTGGAAACAGCAAGTCGGCTTTGTGTCAGGAGCCGTCTCTAAACTTTTTTCGTCTTTCGACTTAAACGAACATATAGCGCTTTACCAGAATATTTACAGAGACTTTCAGCCTCAATGGCTGAAGCAAAAATTACACGAGTTCGAACTCTCGGATAAGCTTTCAAGGAAGAGTGCAAACCTGTCATTTGGCGAGCGCATTAAGTTTGAAATGATTTTGACGCTTGCTGCAAATCCAAAATTTATCCTCCTGGATGAACCTACGGTCGGATTAGACGTTGTAGCAACGGAACAGATGAGAATCATTATCTCTGAATACGTAAACAAAAATAAAGCAACAGCGATGCTTACTTCTCATAATTTAAAAGACATCACTTCTCTTTGTGCACGCGCAGCCTTTTTGTCGCAGGGAAATTTGAAAGATCAGGTTGAGTGCAAGTATTCAAATGCCGACGCTTTGGAAGCCACTTACCGGAGATTTTACACGTGACACTTTTGAAAAAAATATCACGGATAGTAAGAACGGCGCGCCCCCACCGCTATGGCGTGGGGTTATTTTGTTACATGCTTTGCTTAATCCTACTTACAGATTGTTTGGTATGGAGCAGTTCTGCAACTTTCGCTGGAATCTCATGGAAGAGCTTGGCCATCTACTCGCTTTTTGCGCAGCCACTTTGGACACTGGCGGGCACTAAGGGTTTGATACGCGAGCAGGCCGACCTCATACAAGCAAATCGCTGGCTTGCGATAGATACCCTTCCCGTAGCGGGAAGCTTGGTGCTGCTTGGAAACTCCATTGGCACAACGTTTAAAAGCAAAATGATATGGATTTGGTTAGGTATGATGTGGGCTGCAAACTTGGTTTTGCATGCTCCTTGGTACTTTGGGTTATTGACGCCCGTGTTTGTACTGATAGGAGCCATCAACTTGACCCTGATTTCCATAGCCTGCTGCCTGCTTTCACCAAAAGGCTATTCTCAAATTATGTCATCCATTTTTGCAAACATTTGTTTTGTGATCTCGGGCGCAGTAGTACCTTTGCGCATTTTTGGCCTTAGCCACTTCAGTGACAATTTCAATCCTATTTCATCAATTGTCGCCGTTCCTACGGGCATGCTTTCAGCTGCGTTGGAAGGCGAAGTTTCGGCCTATTCTTTAAGTTCACTGTTGGGAAGAATCGCTTCAGCACTTTGTTGGACTGCACTTCTATTTGCCATTGCCCGGTTTGCAGAAAGGAGCCGTCGTGCTGCACTCCACAGTTAGATCTGGTTTTGTAGATGTACTTTCCATATTTAAGGGGTATTTTCAAACAAGTCTATCAGGCGCCAAAACAAGAATCTTGCCAGGACTCTTGGAACTTATTCCACAGCTTTGTTTTTATTCCATACATGGTGCCATTTTGTATTTTGTGTTTCGTAAGATAGATGGCATCATAGTTCCCAACCCAATTCTGTTGAATTTCTTTCTGGTGATGTGCTGTGTAGATGCACTTGGAGACGCTTTGTTTTTTAAAGGTCTCTGGGAATACTGTTCGTCGCTGCGCCGTGGTTATCCGTTGTATTACCTTATGGCGCCCGGCCCATTTCTACCCAAGGTACTTTTTTTGAGATTCGATTTGCCCATGGCCCTTTTAGGTCTCGTCTTTGGAGCACTGGCAATCCTACAGGGAACGTGGGCTTTTTCAGCTAATCCAATCGTGTGTTTCGTTGCCATTGCCTTTGGGGTGGTCACCCATATCACTCTTACAAGTGCGTTTCATATAGTTCAGGCTTATTTTGATCCTACATTGCCTATAGCGCTTGGAAGCCCGGCATCGCGACTCTATACGAAACCACTGCATTTGACGTTGAAATCAGGAGCCTTTGCTACTGTCCTTTTGTTTCTTTACCCGGCTTATTTCATCACCGCTTTTCCATCTGGATTTGCCACATCGCACTTCTTACATCCATTGGTTCAAGCGTGGGGAAGTGCTGTTCTTGGGATTGGGTTTGTTGTTTTAATTCCTTGGTGGCTTGGTTTAGATAAGGTCGTGCGTATTTCCTGCCGAAAATGGTTTAGTTAAAGTGAGTAGAAATGCTTTTTCATGCGACAAACAGCTGCAATGTCTGAGGCTGCTGGTGCATTTCTCAGAGGCTTGGGAGTTTGTGGTGGAGCAAAGAATTTATTTGACCATTTTTACATCGCGTTTAACGGGAAGTGGTTTGCCATTTTAGCGGCGGCCGGAAGTGAAAAAAACATATATGCTGTTAACTCTTTTATATTGGAATTAGACATTGAATCAGGTGCCCCGTTTGTTCCTTTTTTGGCGCTGGCCACAGCCTCTTGCAGACAACGCTCTAACATTTTTGCGGTCGTTTCTAGATTTCACCGTAGCCACTGCCCCAACCAATCCCGAAAAACTCGCCGATGCTGCCTCTGCGCTGGGAATCAGTAGGGTGTCACTCGACGGCAAACGAAAAAAGCACGGTATTCTTTGAAAACTTCGACATTCATAAATTTAATGAATCATATTAATACAAATGTATTCTTTAATTAAAAGAATATAAATTGACTATTTTTCAGTTGATTCATGAATTTGATGAAAGAGCAGCGTTTCACCGCCATGTCGCTTTCAGCGGGATGTCCGCCAGTGACGATATATTTGAGCAACTAAAAAACTTATTCCCATAACAAGCAGAGACTTAAAATCAGTCACTAACCTTTTTATCTCTATTGGCAATCTTGGCACGGTACTTGCAAGAAAGATATTGAAGCCCGAGTTTTTCAAAAAACTAGGTTGGATGCCACAACGGTTACAACTCCTTTTTTGAATTCCTGGCTTTGAGAATCCGGAAGTTCAGACGTGTTTGGAATGCAGCTTACTCTATGGGTCAAATGATCTTGAATTTCCTAAACACAGGTGATCTTCACAGATTTTTTTGCCAGCTAACTGAAATAGAAAGCAAGATTGGAGACTACCCGTGAATTCGAGAGAACCACACAGAGTCCCTTCGCGACTTAAGCGACCGACGTGAAACACGCCTAGAGATTAAGAATTTTGATCGTGATTTTATGGATAAAGTAACACTTCGTCGGCTCCAGACACTAGTTGGATACGCTTACGAAAACATTCCCTTTTATAGGTCTCTCTATAAAGGGGTTGGATTCGTAAAGCGGATCCTTATTTTTGAAAACATGATGGGAACTAGAATGGCACCTGAAGATCGGACAAATTCCGTCTACTACGAGCCATTTTTCCTGACAAGCATTCTTGGGGGATTCAGGACTTTCTCCGTTGGGCTCAGTGCCGATTCTGGATGAATATTCTTACGAAGAGCATGGAATTATCGCGGGGGAACAACAAAATGCCTAGGCGCAATGAAGTAAAGCTAATTCATTTTACTTCGCTCGTGGTTGATGCCAATCGCCTCCATCCAATTGCGAACTTCGATTCAATTTACCTAGACCGACTTGGTGAAAAGACAGCTGGATATTCTACGCAACTTGCTGGACTGAAAACCAGGGTTTGGCCAACGACACACAGGATTTGTTGAGGCTCGGAAATTTCATCGCCAGCTCTCATATTGCGGCCCAAGAAGAGGCTTGTGTAGAAGCGATTTTCACAGAAGCTGTCTACAAATTAAAAACCCTGATTGCCGAGGAAACACTCTGCCTATAAGGATCATACGCCAGTTGTTGGCAGGTCAGACCAAAACAAGTCCTGTCCTGCCAGTAGGACGTGAACCTCACTTCTTTTTTGAATTAAGGAAAGAAAATGAAACATAATTCGCCCCCATCAAGGGAGATAATGGTTCTTTTAGCGGCCAGTTTCTTAAGCACTTTCGGGATTTTTTTGGCACTTCCGATCATCAGCCTCCATGCCTATAAGACATTCCAGCTCTCCACCACGGAAGTCGGAGTGCTGTCCGGAATCTGGCCAGCAACGGTGTTCTGCCTTAGCTTCGTCTGCGGGATGCTCAGCGACAGATTCGGTTCTCTCCTAGCTCTTCGATTCGCTGCCATACTCAATACCGTGGCATTTTTCTCTCTCGCAGTCTCGCCTAACTTAGCTACATTCTCACTGGGCCTCTTTCTTTTTGGAATCGGCAAGTCGTTTTTCGATAGCTCAATTCGAGCCGCCATGGTTGCTGTTTGTGCTCCGGAGCAACGTGAGAAATATTTTAGGATCAGATACACTCTTCAAAACACGGGATGTATGCTGGGCCCGCTAGCGGGGGTTTTCGCGTACAGGCTGATAGATCGAGCCGCATTTGCCCTAACATCTCTTTCGTATATGTTCGCGTTTGCACTGTTTTTGATTCCACGGACGACGAGCTTTCCCGGCGAGGCTTCCAAGCATGGCGGGCTTCTAGAGAAATTGAGGGTCGTGGGTGATCTTCGATTATTCTGGTGGATTTTGAGTGGAACATTTTTGCTGATGTCATATGGCGCGTATGAGTCTTTCATGCCTATCATCGCTGAGCAATCCTCAGGCGCACGGCCAAGTTTTGGAATCCTAGTTTCCCTAAACGCCGGAATCGTAGTTCTTTGTCAGGTGATCCATTTGCGCTGGTTTCAAACAATGCCTGTGAACAGCTCAATCACACTTGGATTCATCCTAATGGTGGCAGGATTCCTCTTTTTTGCCGTGGATTATTCAATGTTTTTTATGACACTTGTAGCTGTAATGATTCTGTCGATCGGTGAAGGGCTTCTCTTTCCGTGTTTCGAAGTCTTACTAGATCGAATCGCACCGCAACGTCAAAAAGCTCTATATTACGGAGCTGGAGAGCTCAAGCAGATTGGTTTCTTTATAGGACCGCTGATCGGTGGCGTTCTGATGCAAAAGGGAGGATATGTCCTTTTGTTTCTTTGCTGTGCTGCATGGGTGGGCCTGGGGGCCGCTTCGCTCGCAGTCTCGCTAGGGCTAAGTCTCAAAAAATCGGATTTAACGTAAGCGCCAAATCCAGCCCTGTTGAGACCATTTAAACAACTCATTAGATTAGGAAAGACCGAGTGGAGAGTCAGTATCCGTAGAGGAGGATTTTATTTAGCTTTTTGGATAGGTTTTCACTTTCAGAAAGGGCTTTTTTTACCGCTTGAGGAGTGAAGTTTTGGGGATGGCGTTC
>JBIIVH010000033.1:0-44749 GCA_044339525.1 Silvanigrellaceae bacterium
ATCTTTTTCATGGTAGGGGTATAAACCAGGAATTTTGAAAAGGCGTGGACTATTTTTGATTTTGGTGGACTCTTTTTTGCCAATTTTCCATTTTCAAAAAAGTTTACAAACCCAAATCGGGGTTAGTCATTTTAAATCAATATCTTATACCCAAAAAAGAACAATTGTTAACTGCAGTTTTAAAAAGTCTTGCCTAACCACCTTCACTTCAGGTAAAGAAAGACACTGGACCCAGTCAGGAGCCCTAACGCATGAATGTACCCCTTTCCCGGTTTTCCTTATTCTCCCATTCCTCCTTTCCCATGGCTCCCACTTCTCTTTTGGCGATCCTTATTCTGAGTGTCCAATCAGGCTGTGTTTCTTCGTCAAGACAAGATCTTTTTGACAGTAAACTGGTGGCTTTAGAACGCAGACTGGCCGCCGCAGAAGAGGGTCAAAAAAGTCTCAGTTCCTTCAAAAACACCACAGAAGACGTCAATAAACGCACGCAGGCCTACCGCACGGAAATGGATGAACTCAAAAAGCAGCTGGCCATGGCCCGAGGCTCTGTGGATGAAATTCAAATGAAAATGGACCGGCTTAAAGAGGTGCAAGACGAAACCTCCCGTCAGCTTCGCTCTTTGGAAACCCAAGCCTTACAAACCAACACCACCCCTTCTTCCCCATCCACCCCTTCCGGCAAACCTGTGGTGCCTATTGCTTTACTGGAAATCCTCTCGGCCCATGAAAAGTCGCTTGCAAGTCTGCAAGCAAAAATGATCTGGGATGAATTAGAAACCAATTCCAAAACCAAGCTCAAAAAGAAAACGGCAGCGGAAGTGACCAAAGAATTAGGGGTTCCTTTTGCGGAAAGAGACTACAAAAAAGTTGTCAAAATATCCACCAGTCTTCTCTCTCTCCCGCTGGCTCCAGAAGCTCGGGAAGCGGCTTTGGAGTTTCGGGCGGAAAGTCACTTTTTACAAAAAGCTTATCAAAAGGCAAGCTCCGATTTCTTGGTGCTTATCGATCAATTTCCCCAGTTTGAACGCAGAGCTAGGGCCTTGCTTCTGGCTGGAGATAGTTTTGCCTTCCAAAAGCGTTTCTTAGTGGCCGCGGGATTTTACCGGGAAGCCTCTGAACAATTTGCCGACAAAGACGAAGGCAAACAGGCCAGCCAGCGATTGGCCAATGTGGCACAACGCTTCGAGTTGCAATGATTGTCCATTGTCTAGCCATTGAAACCTCCTGTGATGAAACCTCCATTAGCATTGTGAAAGGGGAATATGGCCCTCACGAGGCTAGTCCCCCAGCTTTGAAGCGAGTGCAGGTGCTGGCCCATGTGGTCCATAGCCAAAATTCCACCCACGCTCCCTTTGGGGGAGTGGTTCCAGAGATGGCGGCCCGTGACCACCTTAGTCTCATTTACCCCCTTGCCCAAAAGGCTCTTCAAGAGGCACGCTTGGACGCGGCAGAGCTGGATTTGATCGCCGTTACCCAAGGACCTGGATTGCTGGGAGCCCTCATGGTGGGTGTTTTGTTTGCCCAAGGACTCAGTGTTTCCTTAGGAATCCCACTGATGGGCATCAATCACGTAGAGGCCCATCTCACTCCCGCTTTGCTTTTGAGTTCCTTTGATCCGATGCAAGATTTAGGAAAGTGGATGGACATCACACCCAGACCGTTTCCTTTACTTGGACTCACGGTGAGCGGGGGGCATTGCCTTTTGAGCCATCTGCCCGCGCCCCATCAGCCTAGTCGATTTTTGGGTTATAGTTTAGATGATGCCTGTGGTGAAGCGTTTGATAAAGTTGGAAAATTATTGGGACTTCCCTTTCCTGGAGGTCCCCAGGTGGAGCTTCTGGCTCAAGGCTGGCAAAAAAGACAGCTGTTTGAACCACAGGGTCCCCTGCCTCCCCCTTGGACAGGGGACATCACCCAAAAGCAAGGTGCCTTTATGTTTAGTTATAGCGGCCTCAAAACAAAGGTATTGGAGGAGGTCCGTGCTCTTACCCAGAATTTTCAGGGTAAGGTGACAGGAAATTCCCTTTCCGATTTTCATAAGCAGAGAATTTGTTATGCCTTTCAGAAAGCCGCTCTAGAGCAGCTGATCCACCGATGCTCTCAAGCCCGTCAGCACCTTTGGCCCCATTCCCAAATGGCCATCGCGGTGGCGGGGGGTGTAGCTGTGAATCAGTCTTTTCGTGATAGGATGGCAAAGGCTTTTGAGACGATCTATTGGGCGCCCAAAAGCCTTTGCACAGACAACGCCACCATGATTGCTCTTCATGCGTTGCGAACGCATCCTAATCCCACAAACATGAGACTTACAAAGCTCCCACCCATTCAACTCTTCACCAAATACGAAGTGAGTACAGAAAATTGAAACATAAACCCAAATCTGCTCCCAGAAGGTCTTCGGGAGTCACTGGACTATTCGATCTTAAGGCCAATAAAAGTTTAGGACAAAATTTTTTAAAGGATACCGGCGTGCTGGAATCCATTGCACGCGCCACTCAAGAACTGGCAGGCCTGGGTCAACGGACGTTAGAGATTGGACCTGGCACTGGATGCCTTACAAAAGTATTACTAGAACAAGGGCACCCTGTACTGGCGGTGGAACTGGATCCTAGAAGCGTGGAGGGGCTAAAATTAGCCAATCAACCCTTGCTGGAAGTGGTGGAGGGGAGCATCTTAAAATTGGGTTCCGAATTTTGGCAGAGTCTTCCCGCCCCCTTATTTGGGGGAAAATGGGTGTGTGTGGGCAATTTGCCTTATTACATTACCTCCGACATCCTATTGTGGTTTTTAAGTAAAAGAGATTTTTTTTGCGGTGGGATTTTTATGGTTCAGAAGGAGGTGGGTCAACGGCTCACGGCCCAGGCGGGCACCAAATCCTATGGACGAATTACAGCCAGGCTGGCCTTAGATTTTCAGGTGGAATGGGTGTGCCATGTTCCTGCAGAGGCTTTTGAACCCAAGCCTCAGGTGGATTCGGCCGTGATCTGCCTTAAGCCACACCCCCAAAGTGCGTTATTTCCCAATGAAGTCGAGGATTTTGAGCGCTTCACTTCCCAACTATTTAGCGCACGGCGAAAGATGCTTCGAGTTACTTTAAAAGAATTCCTCCTAACCAGCTCACCTCTAGAAAGTAAAATTGTGATAGAAAATTTGGAAACACATTGCCAGCTTAAGCTCACTCAAAGACCTGAGGAGTTGGACCCGCTTTGCCTATTAACTTTGTTTCGTTACCTCCGGGATTCCAAAATTGCAAAATCTTGATTTTTAGGCTCGTTCCCCGCACACTAGAGATCACCTTACCGCTGGAGCCAAAGGGGAATTCTTCCATGTGTCCACTTTTTGAATTTCTATGCACACGTTCAAGCTACCGCTCAGCAGGGTTTTTCCAAGGAATTCGAAATTGGGGATTCCACCTTCTCCTTGTTACTGCAATAATGCAGAGCACTTTAGGCAGATCGGACTCTCTAGTGGCCCAATCCAGTGGCGACTCAAAGGGTTCCAGCTCTCCCGTTCAGACTCCCGCTCCTTCCCTTCCCGATGGGGAGCAAGAGGTTAAGTCCGAAACGAGCGATGCCCTGCAGAACGTATCTAAGCCACTCACTCAAGCGGAAGAGTTGGAAAAGCAAAATCGAAAATTTCAAGCTTTAGAAAGTTTGGCTCGAGTTGTTACTTTACTAGAGGCCATTTATGTGGATGAAAAAGCCACCGATCCCGAAACGTTGGTGGAAAAAGCCCTGAAAGGAATGACCAGTCAATTGGATCCTCATACCGTCTATCTTCCGGCCGCCAAACTCACCGACTTTAGTCAAGACACCTCCGGTAAGTTTGGTGGAATTGGCATCAGTCTTCAACCCCAATCGACCTATTTTGAAATCACCGAAGTTTTTGAAAAAACCCCTGCAGGAAAGGCGGGCCTCAAACCTGGTGATCGCATCGTGGGTGTTAATGATGTGAAGATAACACCTCAAAATTTAGAAACCCTCTTGGGTCAATTACGAGGCTTGCCGGGAACTACGGTGCGCATTGACGTGATCACCGCTGCCGACGCCGCCAAACCGGTGGATCCCAAAAACCCCATCAAGCCAAAATCCTTAACCCTTACCCGAGAGCTTTTTCGCACTCCCAGCGTGGTGCATCATTCTCTATCCACAGGTTATGCCTACATTCGACTTTCCGTCTTTCAAGAAGACTCCGCCGAACAGGTTCACAAAGCTCTCCTGTTTTATGAGTCCCAAAATGGGGGAAAACTCGATGGCTTAATATTAGACCTAAGGCACAATCCAGGTGGACTTCTGGATCAAGCCATCCGGATTGTGGATTTTTTTGTGGACAGTGGAATCATTGTTTCCACCATTGGCCGAGATCCTAAAAAGCAGGAAGTGGAATACGCCACGGTACGCAGCACTCATCCCTACATGCCCTTGGTGGTCCTGGTGAATGAGGGTTCCGCCAGTGCCAGTGAAATTGTGGCTGGTGCCCTGCAGGATCACAACCGAGCCTTAGTGATGGGCACGCAAACTTTTGGAAAAGGAAGTGTGCAAAGCATCGTTCCCTTGCCCAATGGCGGTGGGCTTAAAGTAACAGTGGCTCGGTATTACACTCCCAAAGGAAGAAGCATCCAAGCCAAAGGGATTTCCCCTGACATACCCGTCGCCCTTCAAGCCAGCTCTCCTTCCAAACAAGGCCCCAAAAAAGAAGCCGACCTTGACGGACATATCGAAGCAAAAGATCTGGATGTGGGAAGCAACTCGGCATTTAAAAAAGAGTCGGAAGCTTGGCCAAAAGAGCTAAAAAATGACAATCAAGTGAATGTGGCCTACACCTACCTACGAAGCTGGAGTCGATTTGCCCAGTCCGGTTCCCCGATACCCAAGCCCAACCCACCCCCTAAAACCCCATGATCCTACCTTGTGAAAATGGACCCCATTTAACATGTTACCTCAAAATAACCTGATTGGTTTAGGAATTCGCTCAGCCTGTTACCTCTTAGGGCTTCTTTGGGTTTGCTCAGCGTGGCTCTTAAGTTGGGAATGGTCCCAATGGAGTTTTGTAACAGACCCGCCCAAGCTAGACGAGGGACGAGGAACCTTCTACTTTGGGCTTGCATTGGGCAGTGGACTTAGCTTTGGTCTGACGCTCTTTCTAAGCATTTGGCACCCTCCCTGGAATCTTTTTCGCCCCTATTTTTTAAGCAAAAAACCCTTTTGTGATAATGGTATTTTTCTCACTTTTGATGATGGACCCCACCCCCTTCACACATCCCTAGTATTAGACCTACTCAAAGAGCACGGTGCCAAGGCAACCTTTTTTGTGGTGGGGGAAAGAGCCAGGGAACACCCCCACCTCATCCGAAGAATATTAGAGGAAGGTCACTCCCTAGGAAACCACACCCACCGCCATAAATGGTGGTTCCCCTTTGCTTTAAATCACCAGATCCAAAAAGAATTATGGGATTGTCAGAATGCCCTGTCCCTGGCGGGCGCAGGACAGTGCCTGTGGTTTAGACCCCCCTTTGGGGTGGCACACCCCCGAATGGTGGGAGTGGCTCAGCGTCTGGGCCTCAATTGTGTCCTTTGGACGTTTTCGTTTCGAGACGGAGTTCACCGAAAAAACCTTCATGCTCAAAAGGAACTCCAAAAGGCCTTGCCCCATTTGAGGCCGGGAGGAATTCTTGTGATGCATGACGTGGTGACCGGCCCACTTCGGCCCCAATGTCTTGATTTTTTGAAAGAACTTTTAGGGGAAATCCATTCCAGAGATCTTCGAGCTTTGCCCCTGCCCCACCACTCTCCTGTTGACACCCCTACTTGATAATGATAGTTATTCTCAATAAGGATTTCAATCATTGGAGATTTACCCTATGAAGTTCGCCCATTATCTATCCAGGTCCCTCATTGCGTTGCTTCCATCTGGAGCAATAGCGGCATTGGCCCAAGCCAAAGAAATCAATGTTTATTCGGCTAGACACTACGAAACAGACAAAGAAATCAACTCCTTGTTCACAGAAAAAACAGGAATTAAAGTGAACTATGTTCAGATCAAAGAAGCCTCCCAAATCCTGGAAAGACTAGCCGCGGAAGGTTCCAAAAGCCCGGCCGATGTCTTTGTTTCTGCGGATGTGGGCAATTTATGGCGTGCCAAATCTCAGGGGTTAACCCAACCTTGGAATGATCCCAAACTCGCTCAAATCGTGCCGGAGAACCTTAGAGACAAAGACGGCCACTGGATGGCCCTCACCCTACGAAGCCGGGTGTTGGTCTACAGAAAAGATCGCGTCAAGCCTGAGCAAATTTCTACCTATGAAGATCTTATCAAACCAGAGTTTAAAGGCAGAATTTTGGTTCGGAGCAGCTCCCACGTTTACAACCAATCTTTGGTGGCCAGTTTTATCGCTCACCTGGGATTGGCCTCCACTCAAAAGTGGGTAGAAGGAGTTAAAGCCAATTTGGCGCGAAAACCCGAAGGGGGAGACACAGACCAAATCAAAGCCGTGGCAGCCGAGGTGGGAGACATTGCCATCAGCAATTCTTATTACTTCGCCCGATTAGCCTCCTCCTCAAAGGCGGAAGATCAGGCACTGATTGCCAAGCTGGGCGTTCTTCATCCCAATCAAAAAGACCGCGGCGCCCACGTGAATCTATCGGGAGTTTCGCTCACCAAATTTGCCCCCAATAAAGAATCGGCAAAGCTTTATGTTCAGTTTTTATTAAGCCCTGAAGTGCAAGAGAAATTTGCAAAAGGGAGCTTAGAGTACCCCGTATTGAAAAGCGTTCCCCTGGACCCGTCTTTACAAGCCTTGGGAACTCCTAAGTGGGATTCCCTTGACTTAAATGAAATTGGCAAATACACCCCGGAGGCGGTGCAGCTAATGGATAAGTACGGGTGGAGGTAGGTTTTGAAATGGCTACGGGGGGCAGTTTGGGGATTGGCGCTCGTTTTGTTGCTCCCTATGGCAAGTGTGGTCTGGCAAGCCCTTTCGGTGCCCCCTTCTCACTCGGGTGTATTTACTAGTTTAAAACCCCTTTGGGAAGCCAAACTTCCCCAGTTCCTTTTGACCACTCTTTGGTTAAGTCTGGGCGTTGGATCGGGAGTGGCTCTTTTGGGTGTGGGAAGCGCCTGGGTGGTGAGCCGATACGCTTTTCCAGGTAGCCACTTTTTTAAGTGGGCCCTCCTTTTTCCTCTGGCCTTCCCCCCCTATTTAGCAGCCTATTTGTACACGGATCTTCTGCAGATCGGTGGTCCCATTCAGACCTTTCTATCCTCGTGGCTTCAAACCTCCATAGTACTTCCAAGCATTCGCACTTTGGAAGGAGCCATTTTGGTTATGAGTTTTTTTTACTTCCCTTACGTTTTTTTGTTAACTCGAGATCATCTCGATTCCCAAAATCCATCCCTTTGGGAAAGCGCTAAACTTCTGGGTCAATCGGAATGGAGAATGTTTAAATCCCTTGGGGTTTCCCAGGTGCGTAACAGCCTCATGGCAGGAATGGCCATGGCATTGATGGAAACGTTGGGCGATTTTGGCACAATGGAGTATTTTGCAGTAGACACTCTAGCCACGGGAATCTATCGGGTCTGGTACGGTCAAAACAACAAAGCCACGGCCGCCCAACTGGCGATGGGGCTTTTGCTCCTCATTCTCATTTTACTTCAAATGGAAAAAAGAAGCCGCAAAAAAGGTGGTCTTCCCTCCACCCTTTCAGGTCCAAAAGGGTTACCTACAGTGGCCCTTACCCCAGGGAAACAAGCCATAGCCTTTCTATTTTGCAGCGGCATCCTGTTGATAGGTTTTGTCCTACCTTTATCCTATCTGATGTATCATTTCTCCCAATTTTTAACCGAACACACCTTAAACAATATCGTGCCAGAATTGACAAATAGCTTTTCCCTAGCCACTTTGAGCGCCAGTTTTTGCATTTGTATTGCATTTGTATTGCATTCTGGTCGTGGTTTTTTACATGCCCATTCGGATGTTCGATTCTGGCACCAGCTCAGCAGTGTGGGTTATGCCATTCCCGGTAGTGTAATGGCCGTGGGAGTGGTTTGGGTGCTGGGAAAAGCGGATCAGGTGTTTACATATGTCACGACTTCAGGCACCGTGATGGCCTTGGTCTACGCCCATTCTAGCCGGTTCGTGGCCATTCCCTTGCAAGCCCTCTCGGGCGCTCGCACCTGCTCCCACGTGCGCGAGGAGCAGGCTTCTTTTCTACTGGGGGCTCGTCCTTTAAAAACGCTGTTAAAAGTGGTATTGCCAGGAAGCTGGAGCACTTTAGTGGTGGCGTTTTGTCTGGTGTTCATTGATAGCTTAAAGGAACTTTCCGCCACTGTATTCCTAAGACCCTTTCATTTCGAAACCATGAGTGTCAAAATCTATCTTTTGGCTTCCGATGAGCGACTTCAGGAAGCCTCTCCTTATGCCCTCATTTTAGTGATGGCGGGAGTGGTGAGTGTCATCTTAATTCAACTTTTTCTCTATTCCCCCCGAAGTAGGACACCCAAACCATGACTCATCCATGCTTGGAAGTGAGTGAACTTTCCCACTCCTATCAAAATCTGTCGGTATTGAAGAATATCAAACTTCAGGTGGCCACCCACTCCTGTCATTACGTCTTGGGTGCCTCCGGCTGTGGTAAAAGCACTTTGCTTCGCCTCATTTGTGGTTTGGAAAGACCTAAACAAGGTAACATCACGTGCTCTGGAACCCCACTTTCCCATGGCCAGACCTTTGTTCCACCCGAAAAACGGCGCATTGGCATGGTGTTTCAGGACTTGGCTTTGTTTCCCCATATGACGGTGCTGGAAAACATCACTTACGGCTTGGACAAACCCAAAGATCCCTCCAGTCTAAAAATCGCCATGGATTTATTGGCGTCCATGCAGATGGAACACCTCGCCCATGTGTATCCCAGCACCCTTTCAGGGGGGCAAGCCCAACGGGTTGCCCTGGCCCGTTCCTTGGCACCCAAGCCAGTCCTTTTGCTTTTAGACGAACCTTTTTCCGGACTGGATGTGCAATTAAAAATTCAAGTGCGCAAACAAACACTAGAATACTTAAAGAAACACCAAGTCACAACCATGATCGTTTCCCACGACCCCCAAGAAGCCCTAGAGTTCGGCGATTTTGTGACCGTGCTGCACGAAGGCAAGCTTGTGGCCTCGGGGGTGCCCCAGGATCTGTTTTTAAATCCTCCCAGTGCCCAGCTGTTTCAATACTTCGGTGAAACCATTTGCGTAGATGTGCCAGAGTCTCAAATCCAGGATTCGGGGGTTCAAATGCCTTGGGGAATCGTACCTCTAGCTCAAAAGCAAAGGGGCCCAACGCTGCAATGGATTTATCGACCGGAAGCCATTCTACCCAGTCTACCCCATCTTCAGGCCCCTCAGTTTGAAGCTCAGGTGCTAGAAACCCAACGTTTGGGACCCTTTATGCACGTTACCTTATACCACCCTTCCTGGGGACACTTTAGCGCCAAATTTCCCGAGCAAATCCCCCTTGTGGAAGCCCCTGGGCAAGGGTATCGGTTTTCCATAAACCTTAAATTTTCACATCTCTTTTGAAACCACCTGAGGAAAAAAAATGACTAGCACCCCATCTCGACTATTTATCGGCAAAATAGGCAAACCCCATGGAGTCAAGGGTGCTTTTTTTCTAAATTCCCCCGACCGTCGAACCTCCTGGGAAGGCCCTCGTGAGATCTTAATCATTTCCGCCAACAACCCCAACGAAGTGTTGCCGGCAAAGTTGGAACAGACCTTCGTTTCCGGAGGAAAATTAGCGATTAGCCTTCAAGGGGTCTCCTCTCGAAATGCCATTGAAATAAAGGAAGGAGATTCCATTTTTGTGGAACTTCCCCATTCCCAATCGGGTCAGGTAGCACGGAATCAAAATCAAGAAGAAGAGTTTTTGGTAAATGATTTGCTGGGTTGCCAGGTGGTGGAAAATGGGGATGTGATTGGAAAAGTAATACAAGTGTTTAACACAGGCGCCCAAGAGAATTTGGAAATTGAACTCCTCGATGGAAAATCCACGTTTTACTTTCCCTTCACAGAAACCTTTGTGCTAAAGGTGGATCTAGCCAATCATTCCATACACATTCATCATTCCCAAGATTTCCGATAGCGGTAGGAGTTTAACCGTGCCACCCATTCGCTTCACCACCATATCTCTTATGCCCCAATTTTTCCTCCCTCAACAGGAAGAAGGGGTTTTTGCCCGTGGAATGGAGAAAAACCTCTTTACTATGGAACATGTCCTCCTACGATCCTTTGGCCTGGGAGAAAGAAAACACGTAGACCATCCCCCCGTGGGAGAAGCGGATGGGATGGTACTCTCTCCCGTGGTGTGTTGGAATGCCTTACAATCGTGTTACACACCCCAAAGCCAGGTATTGATCATGTCCCCATCTGGAAAGAGATGGGACTCCACCGCCGCCAAAAAAATGATTCAACACTCTCACATCATTCTGATTTGCGGCCGTTACGCCGGTTTTGATGAACGGTTTATCGAAAAAAGCCAAGCCACAGAGATTTCCGTGGGAGACTACGTTCTGTCTGGTGGGGAGCTAGCGGCCATGATCTGCATGGATTCCATGGTACGTTTCATTCCAGGGGTTCTGGGAAACAGCCAAAGCTCTCAGACCGACTCCTTTGAAGATGGCCTTTTGGAAGCCCCCCAGTACACCAAACCACTTCAATGGGAAGGACTTGTGGTGCCCGAAATATTGACTTCGGGAAATCACAAAGAGATCTCCAAGTTCAAGCGCAAACAACAGATCCAAAAAACCATCCGTCAACGCCCGGATTTGATCTTGGAAAAATGGGAGGAGCTTTCTAGTTCCGAAAAACAATTGGCCAAAAAATGGGGACATCAATTTGATTAGCTGGGGATTAGCTCTAACCCATATTCAATCCGTCATGAACCTATTGCCTTCCAATGGCTCTTGGGAACATGAAGACCTGGTTATGGTCGCGACTTACTTAGAGCAGTTTAAGCCCTTCGTTTCAACCCATTACTCTCGGGAATCATTGACCCAAGGGGAAAAAAAATTCGCACAAGAACGACATCAAATTCTGCTCATTCTAGCGGGAAAAGAGGCCACCTTTGCTCCTTGGGCACTGCAAATGCAATATCAGATGCACCCGGGACTGGTGAAGCATTGGCCACATTTAAAGTCCAGTGTTAAGGGCAAATCTACTAAAGAATTGGACTTTACTTTCTCAAAGAATCTCCCATGACCTTCAAAAGTGGAACACGCCCGAGTCAGATGAGTTTCACTCCACGATTAAACGATATCTAGACTTTTACTTTCCTAGCAAAACCTGGGATAAGTCCTTACTCCATAAAACGCCAATCAGTAATTTGGAATTTCTACAACAGATCTCATTAAAAAAAATGCTTAAATATCATTATTTTTTAGCTGTCCAAGAAAAAAGGGGAGCCCCCACCGCTTCCCTCCAAAGAAATTTAAAGTTTAGGGCAAAAAAACTTAACGAAATCATTACAAAAAAACTTCAAAATCAAACGAAGAACTCAAGAACAGGAGACAGTGTATGATCGCTCATTTTTTCAAGGCAAGTCTTTTTACGGGAGCCTTTTCTTTGCTCGCGGTTTCAGGGATTGGACACGCCCAATCCGTTCAGTCGGGCTTTAACAAATCCCAATGCAAAAATGGACTATGTACCCTGATGCGCATCGAGGTGGAACTAGACGGCAATAACGTAACACCTGTATTGGTTGCGGCAAAGGATAAAATAACAAGTGATTCTCAAACATTAGCTTATACGACAGTCATCCAGAAAAAAGACAAAACGTGTTCCAAGTCTATTTTGGTGATTGAGCCACTATTTGATGTGTTTGCAACGGTGTTTGGGAGCATCTCCGGTGCGGCTGGCAACCTGCCTCTTAGACTTTCTCCAACTCAAGAATGGATATTCATGCAACACCTGTGGCTTTCCGGAAAGGTAGACGGATTTGAGTGCACGGACTCCGATTTTGCCACTCTTCCCACCACTCCTCCCCAAACGGGCAACACGGGGGGGCAGACCCCTGGGGGAGGGTCCACCGTCCCTGATCCGGAGCCCGTCTGTGAACTCCAAGGGATCATTTCATTTCCAAACCGGAAAACAGTCATCCTAAATGGGAACACCCACCAGCTTCAGGACGTCGTCTGCGGAGGGTGGAAAATACAAGCCATTTCTGATACTTCGGTTAAACTTAAAAAGGCAGGTCAGTCTAAGGTTCTTTCCATTTACCGTTAACTCATTTGCAAATGTAAGGTTTGGAGTACCCTCTTGGATTCCATATCATCTCAGATTCAATGGTCTTTTAGGGATTTCCTAATGGCAGACCAAGGTCGATCCGATAAATGGGGAAAGGAAAATGGATTCCTTTTTTTTACGGAGAAATGAAATGAGTTCCCATCCAAGCCCCATGGACATGCAAAAACGGCAGATAATGATTCAATTGGGTCATCTTGGGTTTTTATCATTGATATTGAAAGCTTGTGGTCAACAGTCTTCTCAAGACAAGGAGTCCGTTCGTTGGCAGGTGGTGGGATCCACCCAGATCACTTCCGATGGCACCCATCGCCTCATTCAAAGCAAAGGTTTACCCACTCACTCCACAGGTACATTTCCCAACCCTGGGTGCCCCTTTCCTATTCTAGAACAAAAACATAACTTTAAGGTTCCCGTCACGCCAAAGGACCTAGCCGAACCCAGATTTTCCAAGACCTGGAGAGTAGGCATAGGCATCAACGGCGTTTTGTTTGAACCATGGGGTCCCTCTTGGAAACAAGACTGCAATACGGGATGGACCTATGAAGACTGTGGAGCTCAGGTCAGAGAACACCTGGGGGTGGATCAAAATAACGCCCATGTGCAAGGTTCTGGTAGTTATCACTACCATGGGTATCCTCAGGGGTTGGTGGAAGAAGCTCAAAAGCTTTCGGGGTCTAATCCCATGGTGCTCATCGGTTTTGCCGCAGATGGATATCCTATTTATGATTCATTGGGTCCAAAAGATCCGATGGACTTAGATTCTGAAAAAATAAGCTTAAAACCCAGTTACCGCTTGAAGTCAGGGGAACGGCCTTCCGGTGGACCTGGAGGCGTGTATGACGGCACCTTTAACGAAGATTATGAATTTGTGGAAGGCTTGGGAGATCTGGACAAGTGCAATGGTCGAAAGGGGATCACCCCTGAGTTTCCAGGGGGAACCTATTATTACGTGGTCACCAAATCCTATCCCTACATCCCACGATTCTTCAAGGCAGAGCCCCATTCCAGCTTTGCGGTTCCCGAAGAAGCCTGCTTTGCTCCCTTGCCTCCCTCCTTGGGAGGAGACCCGGAAAAAAACAAACCAGAAAACGACCCATCCAAGCGGCCGCCTCGAATTTAGCTAGGCCGAGTTTCAGAGTTGGCAAGCGGGTTCAAACACGGAGTTATGCATAAAAGCCAAACCGTTGTTTGCGCCCCGAAATGGGATTCCAAACCATTCCCCTTCAATGGACATGATGACCACGCTTTCACCATCCTGGACGGTCCCTAAGATTTCGGAGGTGATTGAGCGGTCCCGGTTGGGTTCGAAGATTAAAATTTCCACCAGGAGCTCTATAATAAAGATATTTCTGATTAGGACAAATCTGTGTAATAAGCTTGTCTGTTTCATCTAAATCGCTGGGCGCATTGTTGCCAAACGTGTTGTGGTCATCGCGGTGGCTCGATAGCCTGTGAAATCCATCTTTACAGATCTCCACGGCCGTGGAGCGGCCAAAGCTTGGGTTTTTGATACCAGCTCCGTTGATATCATTTTTGTCGTTTTGAGCGTGGGTAAAAAAGACGGTTGGCACATTTTGCGTCCTCAAAAACGGTGCGAGCTGTTTGGTGCGTCTTCCCACTCCATCATCCAAAGTTAAAACAATCTCTCCTGGGCCTTAGCCAAAATCAGCGCCCATCAGATTTTTACTCTGAAATTCTTGAATTTCGGAGTCATTACCGGGATCTCTGGATTCCGTGGGTCTTGCTGTACACCCCAACCCCAACCAGCCAACACCTATCATTCCTAGTTACCATTTTCCTAAGTTTAAAATCTTCTTTTTCATTTCTAAAATCCTCCCCTATAGGCTAAAAAAGATTCCCGTTACCCACGACTGCTTTTCCTTATCGGCTATTTAAAAGGGGGTTGAATTTCATTTTTAGGATTTCAGACGGCTTTTTGGCAGTGCAAATCAAACGATGCCACCTTGTGAAACTCTTCTCGAATGTGCTAGGTCAGAAACTGGAAGGTGAAAAAAGATGGCGACCCTACTCAACCAGTCCCTATGGCAATGGTTTGATACCCTCCCTCAAAAAATGCAAAAAATGGGGATACACTTAACATTATGGGACAGTGAGCTCAGCGGTCCGCTTTTGAGAGAGATGGCTCTGCGTCATTCCAATGCACGCTTGGAGGATTTGCCTTCCGGATTGCCGGGATTGGAACGAGGGCTTGAAGTCGTAATGGAACAAGGCATGTTTGGGGAAGGATTGCCCATTTTTATGTGGGAACTTGACCCAAAATGCACCGCCAAACAGTGGGATGGATGCCTCAAAATTCTAAACAAACTTCAAAAAGTACCGGAACTTATGTTTCTGGCAGGGGGGATTCCCAGCCAGAAGATCTTTTTTACCACGACTGAGTCGCTAAACACCTTCGCTTCCGCCTCTCTCTTGTATGATCCTCAGCTGTCTGGAGAGCGCGTTAAAGCCCACGGGGTTTTAAGCAAATTGGTATTAACCAGCCAACAGGCTCATTTGGAAACTTTATTGGACACCCAATATCAACTTGATTTTGTGGGTAGTTACTTTCATTTGAAAAGAATGCAAAATAGCGCCTGTGATTTTCAGGAGGCACTATTAGAAATCAACCAGATGGAAGCCACTCCGATTTTAGAAGCTCTGTTAGACAATAGTCTATCCCTTTTTTCTAAAAGATACTTTCAATTTGTGCAGTCCGGTGGTGATTTATCTGAGTTTTTAAATACATTATTTTATTTTGCCCGAAGTCATTTGGGATTTCTTTATCATTGGAACCGCACCAAAAACCTAAAATTGGCCTTCAAAGATAGCTTCATTCCCTACCCCGCACAAATGCGCCACGAAAAGGCCCTCAAAAACGGCAAGGCAGCACAATGGCTAAGACTTCTAGAGGTTTGGACGCTGTGGGAGTTTACCTTTCGGGAAAATCAACTACTCTCGGACCAGATCTGGTTGGAATGTCAGGAGATTTTTGGCCTCAAGTAGGCAATGAAGTTCCTAATCAGATAACGCTATTTGAATCAGCCAGCATAAATCCTTCACCATTTTGTTGCAATGAGCAGCACAACCTTTTAGGGTCAAAAGCGCCACCCAAAAATGGGTGCTAAAGCATCCAGGGAGAAAATAAATCATGTCTAGTCCATTAAAACCATTACGAATTACCTATTTAGGGCTTGCTATAGGAAGTCTTTGTTATGCCATCTCTTGCGGAAGCCCTCAGCCTCAACGGGCCACTCTTCATGAAGCCTGGAACCCCTCCAATGACCCGCTAAGGCTTTCCAGGAACTATATTAGACAGTTATCTCAGCTTCCCCGTCGGGGTGAATTGGCCACCCAACCTTGGACGGACTCTTACTGGCCAAGTTTTGAAGCAGGCGTGGCTGCCCGGTGGAATCAACCCCAGAGCCGTCCTTTCCAGTACAAAAGTCCGAGCTTGGAAAAACTGAAAGCCATGTCAGAAAGCCAGTTATCAGAGCTTTCTCCTGCTGAAAAATTCGACATCTTTCGAGGTCGATACGACTACCCATTGGTAAAAAGTGAACGCCAACGCACCAGTCCCGACGCCCAAAGTTGGGAGGGGATCTGCCACGGTTGGGCGCCGGCGGCCTATCTTTATCAGGAGCCTCAGCCCATGGAGATTCAAAATAAAGATGGAATCAAAATACCCTTTGGCTCTTCAGATGTGAAAGCTTTATTAAGCTACTACACCGGGCAAATTAGCCGATCGGAATCCAGAATGCTTGGCTCTAGATGTAATGTGGATCTCAAAACCAATCCAGGGGCTGCCTCCGATCCGGCCTGTCGTGACACCAATGCTGGTTCGTTTCATGTGGTCCTGACCAACCAAATTGGAATTCAGAAACAGAGCTTTGTGGCTGACGTGACCCGGGATCTTCAGGTCTGGAACCAACCCATTTATGGATACAATACCGAATTCCTACAGTCGAGGGGGCCAAGCTTTGGAGCGGCACCGGGAACGGTAAAAGAGATCCAAGTTAAAACGCAGATGCTTTACACAGTGGAAGTGGAACCCCATTGGCAGGCTCTCAACGGCACAAATGGGTCAGGTGCGTTTCGAGAGACTTATGTGTATTGGCTTGAACTGGACCAAAGTGAAAACATTATTGGAGGCACTTGGGAATCTGATACACGTCCTGACTTCCTATGGACCCAAAAAGGCGAACCCTTTACTGGTGAATTTAAAGATTTAGAGCTCATTTACCAGGGTTCCATCAAAAGCTCTCCCTCACCTTCCCCCACGGTATTGGCCACGCCGGTAGTGACCATCACTCCCATTCCCACGATTCTTCCCACTCCCACGGTAACGGTGATTCCCACAACTCTCCCAACTCCAGAGCCAACGGTTCTGCCTTCCCCGAGTCCCACTTTTGGCCCACTACCCAATGAGGAAGATTTACAATGCCCTTCAGGATATCAGGTTGGATATACACTTGAAAAGTCGGCCTATTGTACAAACGGTTCCGAAGTTTTGGGGCCCTTCCCTGAAACTTTAATTCAGAAGTGCCTAGAAAGGTTTTACGAATTCTGCAACCAAGCCAAATGGCCTCAGCGAGAGGCACTTTCGTTGCGTGGAAACCAAATTTGCCTCAGTGGAACCAGGCTCGACACCCAATCTGGCTTCTGTATGGAAGAGGCAAGTCTCATGGCACCCGCTCAGCTTTACGGTCCATTTACTGGTAACCTCCTCACCAAATGCCGCACCTATGGTGGCGGAATGGCTTGCGAACGCATGCGTTGGGACCGGGAATTTACCTTAAAATTAATGGCACGGGAATAAAAAAAACAGCCCAAAGGGCTGCTTAAGAAAAAGGCGAAAGGATACCCTCTCCACATGAGAAGGCAAAAGTCACTGAACGGTAACCGCGGAGCCTGAGGAGCTCTCCCATTTCCCGGCCTTTGTATTAAACCCAGAGACTCGGACGAAGTAGCTTCCACTTCCTAAATTGGAGATGGCGATGGAATTTCCGGTCGTTGCAAACACCTGAGAGAGCGAGTTGAAGCTTGCATCGGAGGCAAATTCCACTCGGTAGAACGATGCCGGTCCAGACGCTTCCCAGTTCAGCTGAGCTCCTTGCGCTAAAGTGCTCGGGGCACTGAATCGAATGCTCACCCTAGGTGGAGGGTTAATGGCCATTTCGTTGCCACTACTAGCGCCTGCTTCTCTCCAATAAACCTTTCCTGGCGGCGGCGCAGGGATCTGAAATTGACCCGACCCATTGGCACGTCCTGTCACATAAAGCGGGGAAAAACTGGGACTTAAAGAAACCTCAACCCTGGCTCCCGCACTGGCAGCCACCACAGGACCACCTTCTTCCTCATTGTATTCCCAGCTTCCAGAGGAAACGGTTGTTGTAGTAGAGCCTTCAGCGGCACCCTCTTCGGCACTTGCTGATTCTTCTTCGCCCAAAACCTCCGTTTCTTCCTCTTCAGTGATGCCCTCGTCTGTAGCGGCTTCAGCCGTGGCAGCAGCAGAGGCAGCCCCATTGGCAGCGGCATTTTTAGCTCCTGCGGTGGGCATTGGCTCTAATGCAGCATCTTCCGAAGGAGGAGACATATACCACATGGCCAAAACAAATAGACCCACAATGGCCACTCCAATTAAAACATAGTTAATGATCTTTCTTCGATTATCGCCTCCATAGCCTCCATCTTTAAAGATTTGGCTAACGGCGTTGGTGCCACCACCAAAGTTGGTTTGGCCAAATTCGGAAGGGCCTGTACCACCCGAAGTGGGAAACCCGCTATTGCCCCCAGGAGGAGCTCCAAACTGGGAATTCCCTTGGGAGGCAAACATGCTTCCTCCGAACCCAGATGATTCGAACTGTGAGCCTGGGGCATTTCCCATTTGACTCTTAGGATTTTGTTGTGTCATATGCGCATTTCCCTTCCCGCCTGTAAGTCATACATCTCAAAAATGAAGTCCTTTTCCCCCTTCGACGGGAATCCTCCGGCGCTTGAGTTTGGAGGAACAAATTCTTGACCATTTTTGCCGGAGAATTCAGCAGCTTTTCCTCAAAATAGACTAAATGGTTCATGTTTGTTTCAACTTTTGATTGTTTTTTAACACCAGCTGTGGGAAATCAAGATGACTCCAGGTGAGGATTGGACTCAATGACACAGAATCCCATGATGCCTTCCCATGTGCAATTTTTAGAACAACCAGGTGCCCTAGTGGCCTTTGACTGGTCTTTTTCCGTTCCTGAAGAGGCGGGAAAATCTGCGGCCCCTCGAGCTCTTCTGCTAGTGAATGGTTTTCAGAGAGACCGAAGTGATTTCAGAGCTTTAAGAAAACGTCTCCACCAAAAGGCCACTTTCCCTCTCCTCACACTCAGTCTGGATAATCGGGGCTGTGGTCAATCAAAAGTCCAAAAAACCCCGCTGGAAACGAGCGACTGGGTGGAAGATGTGTTAGCTCTTAGAGAATGGGCCCTGCAGCACTTAGAAACTCGTCTGGGACCATCCCTAGCCGGCTCGGCCATGGTAGGTCTTTTGGGCATCAGCATGGGGGGCATGATAGCCCAGGCGGCCAGTGGTAGAGCCCCAGAGGCTTGGCAACGATTGATTTTGGTGAGCACCACGCCTGGAGGAGAGTTAAGGGTGTGGCCTTCCCACATTCCCTCCCAGCCCATTCCCTACAAACCCTTCCCCAAAGACTTTGATTCACTCAAGGCCAGGATGGTGCAATATTTTGGTCCTGCATTTTTGGAATCGAATCCGCTAATTGTGGACATCATGGTAAAAAATATGATTAAAAACAGTCAGGAGCCCTCCTCGCGGTCTTGGGCACAAGCCCAGCATGATGCTGCCGTAGGGTTTGATGGCACGCCCTATCTCGCCCATCACCGGGCTCCCACTTTAGTGGTAACAGGGGACCAAGATCAGATCATCCCCCCGGGAAATTCCGAAGCCCTTGTAAAACACATTAAGGGAAGCCAAAAAAAAGTCTACCCTAATGTGGGTCACCTCATCCTAGTGGAAGAACCAGAACGGTTTTCGCAAGATGTCTTAAATTTTTTGAACGAGTGGAGCCTTTGAAAATGGTCGTTGATTCTCCTCATCCCCCTCCATCAGACTCCTTGAATTCCAATCCCAGCGCGTCAGCGGCCCAAAGTGAAAGAACGCACGAAAAACCCCATGCCTTAAATCTCTCTGAGAAAGAATGGGAGGAATGGTTTGTGGCACAGGGCCAGCCTAGATTTAGAGCTAAAGAGATGGACACTTGGCTCTTTCAAAAGGCTATATTAGATCCCCTCCTTTACACCAGCATGCCCGCACCCCTCAGAAGTCTTTTGGCCTATTCTTTTGATTTTAGTCTTCCCACCGTGGATTCAAGCATCCCCTCTGGAGATGGAAGTCAGAAAATCCTCTTCAAAACAAAGGAAAGTCAATTTTTTGAATCCGTGTTAATGCCAACGGAAAACCGAGTGACATTATGTGTGAGCAGCCAAATCGGCTGTAAAATGGCCTGCACGTTTTGTCAAACCGGAAAAATGGGCTTCTGGCGCCATTTAAGCCAAGCTCAAATTCTAGGTCAGGTTATGGTGGGCAATCAGATATTGAAAGAGCTCAACCAAAATCGAAAAATCACCAATGTGGTTTTTATGGGAATGGGAGAACCTTTAGACAATTTAAAGTCGGTCATTGGCGCCTGCCAGAAGCTAACCTCACCTCAAGCGTTTGGCCTCTCCAAGCATAAGGTCACTGTATCTACTTCCGGAATCGTTCCAGCGTTAAAGGAACTGGGCGATGCCGTTGACATCACATTGGCGGTTTCCCTTCATGGAGCTACGGATGCCGTGCGCAGTCAGATCATGCCCATCAATAAAACCTATCCACTGGCCCAACTCAAAGAAGCACTTCTGAATTTTCCATCCAGCTCCCGTCACGGCATTACATTTGAGTACATACTGATGGATGGCGTGAATGATACCCTCACTGATGCCAAACACCTCGTGAAGTTTCTCCATGGACTTAAAGCCAAAGTGAATCTCATTCCCATGAATCGGCATCCCGGAAGCCCTCACCAAGGTAGCTCCGTGGAAGCCATTCGAGCCTTCCAAAGTTACCTAACCACCCGCAGCATTCCGGCTCCCGTTCGATACTCTAAAGGCCAAGACATCAGTGGGGCATGTGGTCAACTCGCAGCCAAGCGAAAGGAAGAGTTGGATCTTCCCCCTCGAAAAGTGGCCTTAGCCCGAAAAAAAGAATCCCGGGAAGCCTTTCCAGCGATCTAATTCATTTCTGGCACTGCTTGGGTAACGGCCAACCCAGTGCTTTAGCCACTTGAGGCACCACATCCACATTCTTTTCAACCCGTTTAGCATCCACCTTATCCAATTCTGGTCCAAACATCAGTAGGCTACTTCGCATTTCAGAACTAGCCGCCCAATGCCCATGCTGGCCCACAGGCACTGGCAATCTCAGCTGGCTTAAATCCGAGTCCACCCAGGTGGCAAGCTTGCTTGAGTCCACTTCTGGAAGCTTAAACTCGCTGGACTTAGCCAACAATGGTTTAGTGTTCCCAGAAGGCAAATCCAGGCTAATACCGGGAGGGGCAATGGCCACTATCCAGGGCATGGAGGGGCCGTCCAAGCCCAGGTCCTTGGCGCGAGACGTTCCTTTTACCACCACCTCTTGAAACAACTTTCGATTCCCGTCAAACTCCACGGTCGCATTTTGTAAAGCCTCCAAAGCCACTTTAAATTCAGGTTGATCCAAGGGCGGAAGAGAAGTGACTTCCCCATTTTGTGGCGGGTAAAACAGTGCCGTTCCGCCGCTGGTCATGGTGAAAAAATTCTTAAAAGGAAGTAGACCCTGGATGGAGGCTAAGTTAAATGTGTATTGAATGGCGCTCATGCCGTGGTCGCCCATCACCACCACGTTTGCCTTTTGCTCTTCCCACCGAGCCATGAGGGGACCAAGCTCCTGATCCAAACGTTCCACTTGTTTGGAGATGATCTCTTTGGAAGCGGATCCATTCGCAAATTGATGCCCCATGGTGTCTAGATCTTCCAGATAAAAAAACAGGGCCTTGAGATCGGGCTTTTGGGACAAGAAACTTACGGTGTTCAGAAAGTGTTTGGTGCGCAAATTCATGGCTTCCACAAACACGGAAGGACCAAACTTGCCAAATAAACTGAACTGTTTGGCAATGGAAAAAAACTCATCCCGAGAAGCCAACTCCTGGGCAAAGGGCTCGGGAGACGCATTATTTTGAGACACCGCTGAAACAAAAATCGTAATTTTGTCTTCACTTTTAGTAAAATACAGATCCACTCTCCCTACGCTCACCAACCCATTTTTGACCAGGATGGAGCCCCACTTTCCAGGAGACAGCGCCACCACGGTCGACTGGGGTTGGCCTTCCAGGCCGGATCGAAACTCAAGGGCTTCCGAATTCCCGTTCCAACTGGACTCCAGAACGAAGGAACCACCTTCTGGGGTGGGAAGTACCCACTTTTGAGGCTCCGACAGGACAAACGTTTTCACGTCTGGGTGTTTCGCTTTTTCGTTAAAATAGGCTCCTACATAGTCTGCCTTTCGGTTTTCCTCAGAAAAATCAAACCCTGGGTAGGCATATACGCCTGTTTTGATCCCCGCTCGGCTCAAAACCTGGGGAAAACTCTCCCCTTGGAAAGGTGCGGAAAAACCACTCACCTTTTTATTCCCATCCCATTGGCTGTTGGCGAAAATGCCATGCTGCCCCGGAAAACTACACGTGATGGTGGAGATATGGGAAGAGGCCGTGATGGTGGGGTTGGACATGAGAAGCTCGGGGTTCCAATTGGATTTGGACAGGAGGTATTTCAATCCAAAGGGGGATGGATTGGGTAAGGCGTCCACATAAGGTTTAAGCACGGATAATTGCAGTCCATCCAAGCTCAACCAAACGAGGGTAGAGCCCGTATTTTGGGTTGGGCCTTCCTTTTCAGACGTGGGAGAAGGCAGAACCAACGGGGGGTTAGCGTCCCCAGGAACCGGTGCTGAGGACGATCGCTTGGATGTCCGACAGGCGACCACCGCGGCAAGAGTCCACAAACCAACGGCTCCCACCCTCCCAAGTCTTCGATTTGGCACGCTATTGATAAGTCTTTTCAAAGGCATCACTTATTTACCTCCCTAGAGTTAACAAGTGTTTCCTTAAATCATCTCACCCCTAAACTCAATCTAAAAGGCGCACCCAATTTTTTTGCTCAAATTTTAATCATTTAGTAAAAGTAGTATCAAAAACAATAACTCCCGTATCCTTCCATTTTCCGCACTTTTCCTGCCAAACGTAACTGAATTTGATTTCTCCACTCACCTCTTATAAAGAAAGGTCGGAACCATTCACAACAAAGGAGAAATTGTGAAAACAACCCTTTCTAAATCCTTTTTCAAAGGCACCACACTTTTAAGTGCCTATTTGATTGCAGTAGGTGTGGGTTTTGGAGGTTGCAGACCACATTCCAGAAGCTTGATTTCCCATCCGAAGAACGCTTCCCTTACAAACCAAGTGGAGTCCCAGATTAAGGAAACGGTTTATAAAGTAACGATTGACGCCACCCAAGCTCAACTGGACCGAGAATTTATCGAGCCCAGGGAGGGTTTTGCCACCGTTGAGGGAGCTGATAAAGATTTAAATTTAAAGATTTTCGTCCATAAAGACCAGCGAAAGGAAATCGAGCATCCTGGCCAGCTCTGGGTTACCTTAAAGTTTGAAAACCAATCGGAGATGTCCTTTAAAAACACGGAAGTCGAAATAACGGAAATCACAGGAAGTGATGGCTTTTACGATTTCTCTGATACCCCCTTTGTGTCCACTTTAAGCCCTTCCAAATTGTTTTTAGGGGGAATCGATGCCCAGGGTTTTGGAAAGGTGATCTTGGGAATGGCACCCACAGGGACTCAAATCCAATTTAAGGTTACACTCAAAGCTATGTCTCATAGCGGAATCAGTGTGAGCAGCTCTCCCATCATCAGCGCCGATACCACTCAAGAAATTTGGGCCGCTGGGTTTGACACCCAAATGGTTTCCGTGTTTCATTCCCAAACTTTAGAGCGCACGGCTCAAATTCCCACCAGCGGTTATCCCAGCAGCTTGGCCCTTTTTGCCCAATCCAGCAAGATGGCAGTCACTTCTCCTCGAGAAAATAAGATAAGAATCATCGATACCACTAGCAAACAAATCATTCAGGAAATCGACACCAGCCAAAGCCCCCTATGGGCCGGAAAAGAAATTCGCCATCTTGTGAGTCAGGCAGACAGTCCCTACCTGTATTCCGCCAGTTACGTTGATGACACCGTTGCCCAATGGGAGTGGAATGAGGACGCCCAAAAATTGGAATTGAAGCAAACATTGAAAGTGGGCCGCCGTCCCGGAGTTATGTCCCTAAGTCCCGATGGTCAATCCCTTTTTGTGTCTCATTTTCTTCCCATTGGACCCATGAATGACAACCATGGTCTTGTTACCGTTTTAGACACCGTCGCCTGGAAAACCACCAAAGAAGCCTTGCTTTCCGACGATTCCAATGAAAATGAAGGAGCCAAATGCATTTTGGCAGACCTGGGTTTAGACACCAAGGATGCCGCGGGTCAGTTGGGTGAGTCCGTTCCCAGCCAGCTTTACGGCGTCTACCTACATCCCAATGGCAATGAAGCCTGGTCTGGTGGCTTAAGATTCTCCGGATTGCCCATTTGGGAAGGCGACCGGATGAAAGGTGGAATGGGACCCAATGTGGTGGTGGCCACGGGAATGAATTTCATTTACAACACGAAAAAACCAGAAGAAACCAGGGAAATGCCCCTTCACGCCGTTTGGGAGCATGATTCCGCCACCAAAGAATTTTTAGATTGCTTCAAGCCAAGACTGGAATTTAAAATGCCTTCCGCCCTAGCACCACGAAATGGCTTGTATCGCACGGGAAATGCGGCCATTGTTTCGAGCCACTTGGGGCTATCGGATGCTTCTCCTGTGGGACACATCGGTTTCTCCAAAGGTGGTAAATTTACCTACCTGTTGGCTCGGTACTCCGATGAGCTGATTGTATACAACTCTTTTTCGAAACACCCTCAATCCCAAAAGCATTTTTTACTCCCGGGCTCCACTCCCATTGGCCTAGCCCTCACTCAAGATGGCAAGCGGGGCTTTGTTTCTTATGAAAATGAAGCGTTTTTAACGGCTCTGGATTTTTCTTCTTACCAAGCTGAATCCTCGACCACACCAGAATTTGTACCCTTTAAGTATGATGGGCAAATGACGTCCATCAATTCCAAGAAGGCATTGTTCCGGGACGCAAAAATCGTTCCAGAAAGACCTCTCCTCTCCCACATTCAGGACTTACCTTTGGTGGATCAAGATCCCCTCACTCCGGAACAACGCCTGGGAGCGAAATTGTTTAGCACTTCCAGCCCAGAAAAGTTCCCCGGAATCGTCGCCAGTCGAAAAGGGGCCTGTGTCACCTGCCACCCAGGAGGAGGGCATGACGGGAGCGTTTGGGCCACAATGGAAGGCGAACGACGAACCATGAACTTATATGGAGGGGTAGCAGGAAGAGGATGGCTCCATCAGTCTGCCACCCACCTAGACGCCGCCGAGTTTGTGAGTGTGGTGGTGGCCGAGCGTTTGGGAGGAAAAAACACGCCTCCTGAACAACTTCAGGCTCTAACATCCTATGTGGCCACAGGAATTCCCCATCTGCAGGGCCCAACCGTAAACCCTGTATTAGTGCAAAAAGGCAAAGCCCTTTTTGACCAAGCATGCGAAGGGTGTCACTCTAGAAGTTCTGCTTACTCCAGTGGAAATGCGGATTTAAACACTCACTGGAAAGGCGGAGCCGCCGAAGGCCCCATTTTATTTAATTTAGGCACCGCCACTCCCCGGGCCGGGTCCGTTTTGGGTGGCAATATGGTGGATTTATTGATGTCTCCAGAGGTGGCCAAACGCGTTAAACTCACCTGGGGCGACCGTGATTTAGGAGAAGGAGATCCCCTACAATTGGAAATGAATTTTAGGCAAAGGCCCAATCGCAAGGCGGGAGAACTAAAAGCCCAATCACTTGTGGGTGCCTGGGACTACAACCTATTCTTCCACGATGGTCGCAAAACCTCACTGGCAGAAGCCTTGGATGATATGCTAAGCCGCATTGGCATGACCGAAAGCCTGACAGAAGATGACAAATGGGCTCTCATGGAATACCTAAAAACCCTCTAGCCATCTATAAAACGCTTCCGGCACTAAAACAAATGGATTTGCAATACGGCTCCTAGTTCAACCCATTTACGGCGTTCGGGACCCCCAAACCTCAAAGAATGGCACTGAACGCCCACCCCCAAAAAAAGCCCAATTAGCATCGATTCAACAAAGAAATTTCATTGGAATAGCAACCGTTCTCTGCTTGCCTAAATCCACAATTAGTGATAATGGGAGGGATGCCATTGATCTATCCATTTTTAAAAAACTAAGGAACAACGACGAGTCAGATGCAATTGCACAAAACGACGGATTCTGCTTGTGATTTAAACAAAAAGTCTTGGCCAGACCTCTCAATTCTGCAAAAACTGGAAAATTTTGAAAATAAATCAACCATTGACCTGTTGATGAAACTTAGATTGGCCGCTATCGCAGGGCAGCTCTGCGTTTTATGGCCTGCCTTGGAACTGGGATGGCTGGCGAAACCTTACGTCGTACCCTATTGCCTGGTCGTTTTGGTTTTAGCATTAATCACTCTAGGAACCTTATACACGTCAAAATCCAAACTCTTTCCGTCCAACCAATCTTTCGTCTTTTTCCAACTCACCATTGACACCATTGCTTTGTCCATCCTCTTAAAACTCACCGGCGGTCCACAAAATCCATTTATCTCTCTAGTGCTGTTTCACGCCACGCTCGGCACCCTCTTTTTGAGGGGGGCTTGGATCACTTTCTATGTGATTTTTGCCTGTTGGAGCCTGGCTTTTATTCACATGCATCGGCCCTCCGTTCCCTCTCCTTTACCAATCGTTTCCGATAGCTCCATCCTCTTTCCGGCCCAAATCACCATACTTTTTTTGTTTGTTGGATTATTCTCCTGGGCTAATCATCTCCTGGAGAAGCAAAGACGATCATTAATTCAGATCCGGGAGCAAAAATCCCAGATAGACCGTCTTCGCGCCTTCGGTGTCGTTGCCACTGGATTTTCCCATGAGTTTGCCACCCCCATTGCAACCTTAAAGCTAAAACTTGAACGGCTTAATAAAAAAAGCCAGCTCAAAAACGACCCCGATTTGTCACTTGCACTTGAAGCCACCTCCCAAGCAGAAAAATCTTTGAAATCATTGATGAGCCGAAATATATTGACTGATAAATCTTATTTCATGCCAGTAGAAATCAATTCAACTCTTGGTGACATCTTTCATATTGCAGCATCAAAGTTCTCGAAAATACAACTCCAATCACCAAAACAGCAGCTGTGGATTGTTGCACCAAAAACGTCTTTTGTTCAAATGATCCTTGACCTCGTTGAAAACTCAGAAAAGGCAACGGGTCATCAGACAAACCCGGTCATTGTCTTGACCGTGAAAAATGACGCACAAAACGTCTTCCTTGAATTAACGGATTCCGGTCCTGGATTTCCAAATTGGATTAAGGAACACTTGGGCACACCATTTTTATCCACTCGGTCCGAAGGATCAGGACTGGGTCTTTATCACGCTTATGTGTTGTGTCAGAGCATGGGTGGAACCTTTTCCGTAGCCAATCGCTCCACTGGAGGGGCTATTGTATCGATAATTCTTCCACGTAAACAGCCAAGCAGTGAAACATGATGTTACATCAGAGAAAAAATCTAATCATCATTGAAGACGATCCTTTGTTTCGTAAGTCGCTTGAAGTGGAATTTGAAGAGCGCGGATATGATGTATTTTCGTTCGAAAGCATGACATCGGCAAATCTCGCCTTGGGAAAGGGAATTAAATTTGATTTTGCATTGTTAGACATGCGTCTGGGAAATGAACTAGGACTACCCCTTATTCCGGCACTTTTGCGTGAAAACCCTGCCACCAGAGTTGTGGTATTGTCGGGTTATCCAACGGTAGCCACTGTTGTGGGATCCATAAAAGCCGGAGCCGTCAACTTTCTTTTAAAGCCATCCAGCATAGAAATTCTGGAACAGGCGCTCTGGTTAGAAGGCATAGACAACCATTACGTATTTGAAAAATCAGATGAAATTCCAACCACAATCGTTCAATACGAACGAGAGCTCATTGAATTTGTGTTGTCTCAATGCGGATGGAATATCACTAAAGCTGCAAAAAGACTGGGAATTCAAAGACAAAGTCTGCAAAGAAAAATCAAAAAACTCCCTCAAATCGCGATTAAACAAAAATAGCAAAACTCTACCGTTCCCTCTCCCACCCCCTAAGACCAGGTGCAACCATTTGCTGCGTTGAATTCAAAGCAAAGTGGTGAAATCGTAGCCATCAGAGAGATTGCTTCTCCTTGATGGCAAATGGTCCCTTTCTGCTTCAACCCATGTCTGAGGATTAACTATGGAATTTCCAATTTTTCACCTCGATTTTTTAAACAATAGGATATTGATTGCCATAGTGGCCATTTTGCATGTCATCATCAATCACGCAATGGCTGTAGGCGGCATTCCCCTGGTTGTTTTTTTAGAGAGACTTGCATTTAAAAGGAATGACCCAACTTGGGATGCCCTAGCAAAATACACCATGTTTTTGTTTTTTCTTGTGACAACCACCATTGGAGCCATGTCTGGGGTGGGAATTTGGATAACCGTTTCCCTCGTAAATCCGGAAGCCATAGGGAGCTTGCTTAGGGTTTTTTTCTGGGCCTGGACCGTCGAATGGTTCGTGTTTATCACGGAAGTTGTCCTCATTCTCTGGTATTTTTTAAGCTGGAAGCCACTCAATCATCCGCAGAAAAAAACTCATATAAAGCTTGGCATTACCCTTTCTATTGCCTCTTGGGTGACCATGGCCATCATTGTTTCCATCCTGGGATTTATGATGGACACAGGTCAATGGACTGGAAATGGTTCTTTGTTGTCGGCACTGTTTAATCCGCTCTATTTACCTCAGCTCGCTTTCAGAACTCCCCTTGCACTGGTTAGCGCTGGCACAGTGCTCTTAGCTCTGTATGGAATTCTTGCAAAAAGTCCACTCAAATCAAAAATTCCTTTGCCTGAAAGCGTCCTTCCTTTGGTTGGTAAATGGATCCTCGTCTGGACAGTCCCATTGGTTTTGGGTGCCTTATGGTATCGAGATGCGATACCCAAATATGCTCAAGGAAATATAAAGGTAGCCGTTGGAACCCAGGCCTTTGCCAACTGGTATGAGTTGCTTTTGGGATTTATTTTTGGAGGCTGTGGATTTGTACTGCTGATTGCCCTTTTATGCCAATTGAAACCGAAAAAACTGAACCTCTTTTTATTGGTTACCCCAAGTTTAGTCATCATGTCCATTTTGGGGTTATTTGAGAGAGTTAGGGAATTCATTCGAAAACCATTTGCCATCCACAACTATCTCTATTCCAATGGCTATAGAGTGGAAGATTACCCTCTGTACAAGCGAGATGGCATCCTAAAACACTCCACCTTTTCTCCGATTTCGGTCATCACTGAAAAAAACAAAATGGATGCAGGAGAGCAGGTCTTTCTCATGGCATGTTCCAGATGTCACACCGTAACTGGAATCAACTCTATCAGAAATAATCTAGAAAGAATGTATGGTTTATCCGAACCATGGGATCCATCAAACCTTGCTACCTACATCGGTTCCATGCATAACGGACTCAGTTTCATGCCACCATTTCCAGGAAATCAAGTCGAGAAAGAGGCTCTAGCGGCCTACTTGGTTTCACTACAAAACACACTTAAGCCTCTTCAAGGCGCCCAAAATACAGGAATAACAGCAAAATAAAATCCCTTTTTTTGTTCAAATTTTTACAATACTGGAGAATCTAATGAATTCCGTAATCCCAAGGGATATCCCTCTTCCCCTGCCAGCACCTGCATGGCTCCTAGAGCTTCTTCTTGTTGTTTCTTTTGTTGGACACATTTTATTTGTAAATTTAATGGTTGGAGGACAGACGTTAACATTGGTGTTTCAACTTATGGGTCTAAAAGATCCAAAATGGGACCAATTCGCCCATTTGGTAGCTAAAACAGTTACCGTAAATAAAAGCATCGCCGTTGTTTTGGGCGTTGGTCCACTCCTTACCTTAAATGTTTTGTATACAAGTTTTATCTATACCGCAAATATCCTTACAGGAACAGCCTGGTTGATGCTTATCCCTCTGATTTCTTTTGCCTTTATTTTAACATATCTACATAAATATACGTGGAAAATCCTCGAAAATCATAAAGGCGTCCATATCTCTATTGGCGGTATAGCCACTCTTCTTTTTCTTTTTATTCCTCTCATTTTTCTAACAAATATAAACCTTATGTTGTTTCCAGATAAGTGGACTGAAGTAAATGGCTTCTTATCGGCTTTACTCCTGCCAAATGTATTCACCCGCTACTTTCACTTTTTGGGAGCTTCGCTAACAGCTACTAGTCTTTTTCTGATTGGATTTATCGGTCGCAAAAAAGAAGTCGAAGAAGTCTTTGATTCCTATCCCCAATTCAAGTTTACCATAAGAAAAAAGCTCTATGGCCTTTGCTTTACAGTTACCATTGCGCAGCTCATCATTGGTCCACTTGTTTTGTTTACGCTTCCCAGTCGAGGAATCAATACCTTAATTTTGGTGTTTCTGGCATTTGCAACTTTGCTTGCTTTCTATCTCCTATTTTTGTTGTTCAATGAAATGAAGAATCCTCAGCCTGTAGTTGGAAAAAAATACTTTAAAATTATACTGTTCTTCGGGGGCATTGTAGCCTTGATGGTAAATATAAGACACCTTTACCGGGAGCAAGCTTTAGCGGAATCTAAAATTCAACAAAAAGACAAAAGTGAAACCTTTGCTTTTGAAAGCTCAGCGGCAAAAAGCCAGATCAACTCCCCTTCAGCACCCAGTGCAGATTCTGGAAAACTCCTCTTTGAATCCACCTGCAATGGATGTCATGCCATCGACAAAACTTTGGTTGGTCCGTCCGTGTTCGAGATTCAAAAAATCTACGCCGGAAACTCCACAGGAATCGTTAAATGGGCGCAAAACCCAGGGAAAAAAAGAGACGGAATGGCCATGCCAGCCATGGCGCATGTTCCTGAATCAGACCTCATCCTAATCGCAGAATGGATGCTAAAGGCAAAATGAATGGAGTTAAAACAAATGGAGTTGCAAAACGGCTCCTAGTTCCACCCATTTTCGGCGTTCGGGTCCCCCAAACCTTAAGGAGTGGTACTGAAAGCCCACACCCAAAAACTCCCAAATTTTCCACTCTACCTGCACCCCCAGCCTTAGGGCCCCCCTGATTTTCCCCTCATCCTCCGGCACCCTCTCTTGCGGTGGTGACTCGGAACTTTGGGCACCAATAGCCACTCTTGCCGGGTTCGAATCATTTTGCTGAGAATGATTTGGGCTCCCATTTTCCCGGGCTTTCCATCCCCCAATTCCCAAACCCAACTGGGGCACCAACCACCAACGCCTGGTCAGAGGCAGGGTAAGTCCAAAACCCAGTCCCGCCGCTGAAAGCTCCAGACGATGGGTTGGGTTTTGGTAACCTCCCGGCCCAGAACCAGAGTCTGGACTCCGAGCCTCTCCAAACGTTACAAATCCCAGAAATCGGCTACTCAATTCGTTGGAGTTAAGCCCAAGTTGAAAACTCACCCCTTCTCCCGGCCACTTTCTTTCCGAGGTAGATCTTGAAAAATTCGTAAATCCAATGGCATGGGCACCCAGCTGAAGGGTTAACGGACTTTGGGAGGGTGGAGTCTGCTCTTCCATTTGTTTTTCCACCGCCTCAGGCACCACCTCGCTAAATTCCTCTTTTTTGAGGGCTTTTGAGTCTACCTCAAAGGGCTTAACGGGAGGAAGATCCTTTTGCACCACCGTAGCTTGGTTGGGAAGAATATCCACAGATTTGTCGGGATGAGAGGCATTGGAGGCCGTGACTTTACCTTCATATACAAGCACATCCGTCCGATTGTCTTTATGTTTCTTTACACTGAGATCGGTGCCACGTATTCCCAACACCGCATTATTGGTCTTGATCTTAGAAAAGTCTTTATTTTGATGGGGTTTGAATAAGAATCGGGTCTTGCCTTCAATGAGATTGTACACCCCTATGAGAGACGTCCGGTCTCCATCGGTCTGAACCACCAGATTTTCTAGAGAAAGTTGACTTTCCGCGCCAACAGCCTGCCTGCCCCCATCCACAAAATCAATTCGTGTGGCGCTATTGACCCCCGTTATGATGATATCTTTTGGTAATAGGACCATCCCGGGACCGGCTTCCATACGCTTCCCAGACCTCTGAACCTGAACTTTGCCAATCATTTTGCCAATTTTAGCCACTGATTTGAAATCTTCAGCTTGTAGAATCTGGATGGGACTAACCATCAGTAGGACCAGGTTAAGGTAAAGACACCTCAAACTTTGATAACCTTTTTTGCGAAAACCCATTTTGGTACCTAAAATTTCGAATAAAATAAAAAGGAGTATACCACCCCTAAAAAGCCATAAAATTGAACCGGTTAAAAATTGACATGGAAACGAACCCATTGAATCCCACCCAAAGGGTACCCCTTCCCAAAATTTTAAGCCTCAAATCCCTCAAAATTAACATTCGATTTTTGCTGATTTTATAATCCCGATTTAAGCCCGTCAGAAATCCGCCGAATTCCTCAAACAAGAAAGAGAGGTCGCAATTATGACAATAACATCCCCCTTGGTTCTGAGACAGCTGATACTGACTGGAGTGTTGGGCTTAGTGGCTGCATCCTGTGGAAATAACGCCACAAAATTCTCTACAGACAACTCGACGATCGATAGGGCAGGAAAAGCTTACCAAAAACGACCCGTTAAAGGCTCTGAAAATGATGCCAATGGCAACGCAGCCATAGAAACGGGCTCTGAATATGCTTCCAATCCAGACGCGGGTGATTCCACCGCAAAAACCACCTCAAATAAAGAAGTGGACGCCGATGCGGACGGTCTATGGGTGGAAAAAGAGTTTTTTGTGGGATCCCAACAAACCGAAGGAGTGGTGGATCAGTTCCAGCTTCGGTCCAATGATCAGGTTAAATCTCTGGTGCCACCCTGGGTTGTGCTTCCCAAAGAGGCTCAACTGGGCTCTCAGTCCGTATCTCAATCACGTGAGATTAAAAAGCAACAAGGTTCCACCGTCGCCGGTGCGCCTCAAACGGAGTATGCCAGCCAAAGCTCGTCGGGAATTTTGGACATTGTACTGGTTGTGGACAACTCGGGTTCCATGAGCCAGGAACAAGCCGCCATGAAAACAGGACTAAAAAGTTTGCTCTCCTATGTAGACAACACAAACTGGAACCTGCATGTGGTTTCCACAGACTCCGTCAATGGAATTTATAGAGGTGCCAATTCCATCATAACCAAGGCAGATGCTTCGCGGCAAACCAAGTTCGAACAGGTCTTAAATGAGATGGGTACCAGCGGTTCTGGGAATGAAATGGGTATTTTCGCAGGGGCTAGCGCCCTCATCGGTCGACACTTAGCTGATTCCAAAGGAAAATTTGAAAATTTAAATCCCTACAGCAAAAGCTCTTGGGTTCGAGACAATGGAAACGTGGCGGTGATTGTTCTGTCAGACGAAGACAACTGCTCTAATGCCGCGGGATGCAAGGACACCGTCAAGTTTACAAAATGTGAAGTCCCTGATGCCAATGGAGTTTTGCAAAGCTACACGTGGAATTCTCAAGATTGTTTGGTGGGAACCTTAAGAAAAATGGGTAAAATCCCTAAAAAAGATGCTCGAATTTACAGCATTGTTAAAAAAGATACCACGTGTACAGATGCTGCTACCATTGGAACCACCTACATGAAGGCTTCTGAGGAAACAGGAGGTGTCTCAGGTCAAATTTGTGCCAAAAACTCCGCTGGTGAGCTGGATTACAGCGGTGTTCTAACCACCATCTCTAAAGACATGCAAGAAAGCTTAAAAAGCGTTTATGAGCTCAAATTAGCTCCTAACCCCGCCACTGTAAAAGCCTTTGTGAATGACCAAATGATTCCTGCGGCAGGTCTAAAGGTTGTGGGTAAAACAGTTGAGTTTTTGGCCGGTTATATCCCTTCTTCTGGCTCCAACATCAAGTTTACTTATAACACACCTGATGTTTCCAGCGGGTTGTTCAATCGAATTTCCCTAGGAATGGAGGCACTTGCGGGTTCTATTCAAGTGGAACTAGACAACGGCAGTGGGTCCATCTCCCCACTGGCCTCTGGTTGGGAATACGCTGCTAGCACTAAAGAGATTGTGTTTCAAGCCAATCCTCCAGACAACTCTATCGTTATCGTGAAATTTATGGATGCTCCCGCAAAGCTCTCTCAATTTGCCCTTCCTGCCTCCCATTGGAACACCAAAACGGTTAATACTGGGTTGGAGTTGGTCTTGTCCAGCGCTGGTCTGGCCGACCGCATTGTTCCCGCAGGAGATTATTCCTTTGATGGCACAGTGGTCAAGTTTCTCTCTTCGGTTCCAAACTACGGTGAAAGTGTGAAACTCAGGTGGAAAGAAAATGATGTGGCGTTGAAGGAATTGGCTCTTGAAGGAAACATTGTTGCCGACAGTGTGAGCTGCCACATTCAAAATTCCGACGCAACGGTGGTGAGAGAAGTGAAGCCCTGTGTTTACGAAGGCGGAGTGGTTAAGTTTGGTAGCCTATTGGAAGCTGGACTTCAATTGGGTTGGCAGCTAAAGGTAAACTACATGACTTCCCTTTTACTGGGAGACAGTTTCCCCCTATCCAAAGGAGGAACTCGATTGGTGGCATCTTCGCCCAAGCTTAAGGCCTTCCCCAGCCTTATGGAATGCAGCGGAAGCAAGCTGGCTTTGAATGCAGATTTATCGGTGGCTAGTCCCATGGACTGCTCACTGGTGAACGAATCTAAAGTAGAAATTTCATATGATGTAGTATCTGGAAGTGGGATTCCTCAGGAGTTTAAATTCTTCAGCCAGCCCATTTCGGCCCTAGCTTGGGAAGTGGCGCTCATTAGTCATGCTGGTTCCAAAAGTATACTTAGTGCTAGTGACTATGAAATCTTGGGGAATTTAAGTGTGAAGTTAAAAACGCCTCCCGCTCCCCTAAGCAAAGTCGTGATTCGCGCAAAGGTGCCCTAGGTTGACCTGACCTTTCCCCAAGGTCATTAGGGTTTCGTTCATTGGGTTAGAACGGCTTCAGACCTTCAGGTTTGGAGCCTTTTTTTGTTCTTGAAAATAACCGGCTAAGGAAGTAGAAGGAGCATTCCATAACAGTTGGGGGGAAATGAAGAGCTATGTCGGAATTCAAATTAGCCTGGGACGTCCAGCCCACAGGCGACCAGCCCCAAGCCATCGAAAAATTAACCCATCATCTTCAAGAAGGTGTATCCGAACAGGTGCTTTTGGGAGTGACCGGCTCCGGAAAAACCTTTACCATGGCCAACACCATTGCCAAACTCAATCGACCCGCCTTGGTGCTGGCACACAACAAAACCCTAGCTGCCCAGCTATTCCAAGAATTTAAAAGTATTTTTCCCGAAAATGCTGTGGAGTATTTCATCAGCTATTATGATTATTACCAGCCTGAAGCGTATATTCCCAGCACGGATACTTTTATCGATAAATCCAGCGCCATCAATCAAGACATCGATAAAATGCGACACAATGCCACTCGAATCCTTTTGGAACGACGAGATGTAATCGTGGTGGCCAGCGTGAGTTGCATCTATGGCCTTGGGAGTCCTAAAGAGTATTTTGACGCCCGTCGCACCTTCCAAGTGGGCGACAAACTGGCCCGAGATCAGTTCATCCGAGAACTCCTAGGGCTCCAATTTCAGCGCAATGACTTGGGTTTGGAACGGGGAAAGTTTAGGGTTAGGGGGGACACCGTAGAATTGGTTCCAGCCAATGAACGGGATCAAGGCATCAAAATTCGATTCTGGGACAATGTCATTGAAACGATTCAGCCTTTTGACTCCCTTACGGGCGAAGGCTTAGGAAAATGGCCTAGCGTAACCTTATTTCCCGTGTCGCATTATGTGGTAAACAAGGAAAAAATGTTAGACATTTGTAAACACATTGAAAAAGACATGTGGGTAGAAGTGAATCGGTTTAAGTCTAACAACCAAATATTAGAAGCTCAAAGACTGGAAACGAGAACCCTTTATGATTTGGAAATGATCAAAGAAATCGGCTACTGTCAAGGCATTGAAAATTACTCTAGGTATTTAGATGGCAGACAGCCCGGGGAACCTCCCAGCACACTCATCGACTTTTTTCCCAAGGATTTCCTGCTTTTTGTGGATGAAAGCCATGTCACCTTACCTCAAATTGGAGGTATGTACCGAGGAGACCGCGCTCGAAAGGAAACTTTAGTTCAGTTTGGTTTCCGCCTGTCTTCCGCCTTAGACAATCGACCTTTAAATTTTGAAGAATTTCGCTCCCGCGTTGGACAATGTGTATATGTTTCAGCCACCCCTGGCCCCTATGAGTTAGCCCAAGTGCAGGGAGAGTGTGTGGAACAAGTGGTGCGTCCCACAGGACTTGTGGATCCCATGATTGAAATCCATCCAGCCACTCATCAAGTAGATATTTTATTTGCCCAAATTCAAAAGGAACTTTCCCATAAATCCCAGCACACGGGACGGATTTTGGTGACCACCTTAACCAAAAAAATGTCCGAAGAGCTCTATAAATACTTAAAAGATTTGGGAATTTCTTGCACCTATTTGCACTCCGACATAGATGCGTTGGAACGAGTAAAAATTTTACGCAAGTTACGATTAGGAGAAGTGGATGTTTTAATCGGAATTAATTTACTACGAGAAGGTTTAGACTTACCTGAAGTGAGCTTGGTTGCCATATTGGACGCCGACAAAGAAGGCTTTTTACGCTCTCGTACCAGTTTAATTCAGACCATTGGGAGGGCCGCCCGAAACAGGGAAGGTCGAGTGTTGCTTTTTGCAGATAAGATCACCAAAAGCATTGAACAAGCCGTAGATGAAACCAACCGTAGACGTGACATACAGATGACTTACAATGTAACCCACGGCATTGATCCAAAATCCATTATTAAGCAAGTGTCACAGAATGTAGAAAAAATTTATCAGCTTGATTATGGCGACCATTTCTTTGCCTCTCAAGAAGAGCTTGTAGAATCCAATCCTTATTCCCAATTAAGCCTTAGGGAACTGGAAAAACTCATCCTCAAAAAAACAAAAGAGATGCAAAAATACGCGCAAAAACTGGAATTTGAAATGGCTGCCAGCACACGAGACACCATCCGGCAATTGGAATCCATTTTGGTTCAAAAAAGTGAGCACCCCACGTGAACATTCCCAATTCTCTAAAATCCTATAAATATCCTGACAGGCCTATTGCCAAACCGGGTTACCAAAATGTAAAACTCGTTTTTTCGTTTAATGGGCAGGGACTAAACGGATACCAATATCAGCCCCATGGGGTCACGATTCAAGGACTGGTGCAGGAAGCCTGGGCTATTCTAACTGGCGAAAAAGTAAGCCTTATGGGTTGTTCCCGATTGGATGCTGGAGTGCATGCCAAAAAATACGTTTGCAATTTCCATACTTCCTGTTTTGGACGGTTCACACCCCCCAAAATCTTGACGGCATTAAACGGCATCATGAAACACACTTTAAAGCAATTAATTGCATTTGAAGAATGCATCGAAGTCTCCCCTGATTTTCACGCGCGCTTCGACTCCTCTGGGAAACACTACCAGTACCTATTGTGGCATGGTCGGGCGGAAAACATTTGGTTAACTCCCCATTGTTGGAACCTTAAAAGTCAGGTTCCTTTTTCGCCCCACGTACCTTTTCAAAATATGGTACTTGGAACCCACAATTTCAGTGCTTTTCAAGCCTCTGATTGCACATCTCGAAACCCCACCAAAACCATCTGGAAATTTGACGTTTCCGCTCACCCCCACCACCCGGAATGCACCATCATTGATGTGGAAGGAAGCGGATTTTTGAAAAACATGGTCCGAAATATGGTGGGGACATTGGTGGATTTGGGCACCCAGAAGCTCGTTTGGGAAGAGGTGCACGCAGCCTTTGTTCAGGGGAATCGGATGGCCATGGGTCAATGCGCTCCCGCCCACGGGTTAAGCCTAATCAATGTGTTTTACCCGGATTCCCTCTTCCATACTCTGTAGAAGCCACTTTTATTTGGCTCTTCCCAGTTGACAGATCTTCAAAAAAGGAGCCACACTCCTTTGGTAGCTCACAGATTGGGGAAACGTCATTGTTATCAGAAAAATTTAAGGCTCTCCATGCTTCGGCCCAAAGGGAAGGAACTGAAAAACTATCTCTCTATCAAATCGACGAAACCCTGGGGGAGGACGCAAGCCCTCTTCTTACCGTTTTTTTGTGCATTCCTTTTCTCTTTCCTATGCCACTGCCTGGAGTTTCCACCGTTTTTGGACTCGCCATCATCTTTCTTGCCTTACGTGAGTTTTTTCCCAAATCTTCTAAACTTCCTCGCTTTTTAGGTAACCGGGAAGTGTCTTCCAAACTTGTGCTTGCCATTTGCCATAAGGGAACAAAACTTCTCTTAAGGTTCGAACGATTTGTACACCCCCGCTTGTTCATGATGCATGGTACCGTAGGACGGTTGCTAGCAGCTTTAGCCATCATTTCGTCTTCGATTGCCCTGGCTCTACCCATACCACCCATCATCCCTTTTACGAACTTTTTACCGGCAACAGCCATCCTGCTCTTAGCCATCGCCGAGTTACAAGACGACGGCCTTTCCAGTCTGCTGGGTCACTTCATGCATTTTGTGTCTTGGGTTTACATCGCCTTGGTGGGCTCCGCCGCCTTCGTGTCCCTGGAAAAACTAGGGGAACATATTAAGATGTTATTGGGTTCACCATAAACCTTGAACGGATAATATACAAAAGGGAAATTGGGTAGGTTCTCTTTTTTGGCACACGGCAAAGGCGACGGCCATTTTGGCAACCGATTCATTCAAACAGGCCGCTTTGGTGCCATTTTTAGCGAGTTTACAGTATTCTGGCTGTGTCCCCAGGCAGCTTAAGAGATGCCCAAAGCTCTCTGTGGAGCAGTAGGAGGGCTTTGACCCAAAACAGGCCGGTTCATTGCCCCATTTGGGCAATCCGCAGTGGTCTGGGGCTGCCCCCAGGCAAGCTGTCTGAAACGATTGTGCTGCATCTGAAAAGCAGTATTTGGGCACCTTCCCCAAACACGCCAAACTTTGCCCATGCTTGGGAGAATCACAGTACCCTGGATAACTGTTTGCACAGACCAAGCTATCCTGAAAAAGGGGTATCTGGCAGTAATCCGGTTTACTTTTAAAGCACTGGGGAAGTTGGTGATTTTCTTTTAGTTTGCAGTGCTCAGGAAAGGCAGCAGGGGCGGCAGGGAATTCTTTTTGAGCCCAGGCGGGAAAAAAGATGGTACCCCAGCCCAGAAAAAACGCTCTAAAAAACATAAAAGGCGAGCTCCCAAAAAGGGTTCGCCTTTAAATCTAACACAAAAGAGAAGTTGAATCTTCTCTTGATAATGACTCTAACGAAGTGGAATTAGTCTTGACAGCTGGCCACGGTTCCCGCGCCCACAGTACGACCACCTTCACGAATCGCAAATCGTAGTCCTGGTTCCATCGCAACAGGGGTGATGAGCTCTACGCTCACTTCCACGTTGTCGCCAGGCATAACCATTTCCACATTGGAAGGCAATTCCACAACACCAGTCACGTCCGTGGTACGGAAGTAGAACTGAGGTCGGTAGCCCTTGAAGAAAGGCTTATGACGTCCGCCTTCGTCTTTGTTCAACACATAGACTTGGCCTTTGAATCGCTTAAAGGGTTTGATGCTTCCAGGCTTAGCCAAAACTTGGCCTCGCTCCACATCTTCCCGCTTTGTACCGCGCAAGAGAACGCCCACGTTGTCTCCCGCTTGGCCTTGATCCAACAATTTACGGAACATTTCCACGCCTGTACAAGTGGTTTTGGTGGTGGGTTTGATTCCCACGATCTCAATTTCCTCACCCACTTTAACGATGCCTTGCTCCACACGACCGGTTACCACAGTACCACGGCCAGAGATGGAGAACACGTCTTCAATAGGCATCAAGAAAGGCTTATCGATAGGTCGCTGAGGCTCTAGGATGTAAGTGTCAACGGCGTCCATCAATTCAAAGATACACTTGCTGGCAGCGTCGTCACGTTTGCCATTGCCGTTTTGAAGAGCGCCCAAAGCAGAACCGCGAATGATAGGGGTGTCGTCACCAGGGAACTTATACTTGTTCAACAGGTCACGCACTTCCATGTCCACGAGATCCAACAGATCAGGGTCAGCGATGTCGCATTTGTTCAAAAAGACAACAATGTAAGGAACGCCCACCTGGCGTGCCAACAAGATGTGCTCACGGGTCTGGGGCATAGGGCCGTCAGTAGCCGCAACAACCAACACAGCTCCGTCCATTTGGGCGGCACCGGTAATCATGTTTTTAACATAGTCAGCGTGTCCAGGGCAGTCCACGTGTGCGTAGTGGCGCTTGTCTGTTTCGTACTCAATGTGGGAAGCATTGATCGTAATACCGCGGGCTTTCTCTTCAGGGGCTTTATCAATTTCGTCGAATTTAGTAACGACTTTGTTCAAAGCCTTACCAAGAACAGAGGAAATCGCCGCTGTTAGAGTGGTTTTACCGTGGTCTACGTGTCCAATTGTACCGATGTTCATATGAGGCTTACTGCGCTCAAACTTCTCTTTAGCCACCTTTGCAATCCTCCAGGCGAAAACTAATTTAGGGTTTACGGAGCATATCAAAGCACCCAAATAAATACAAAAGGATGGCAAACACAGCAATGCTGCCATTCAGTGCATCTACGAACACTCTAACACACCTTCGGTGGGTGTGATAACCACTTTCTAAGCAAAAATCAATGGCGTAAGGATTGCTTTTAAAGCACAACCCAGAGTTTCTGGAACTAAAGTGATTTGTATCAAATGGGATTTAATTTTTTTATTTAGATGGATTTTCTTTCTCCACCCGTTTTTTAGACAGGATGTGTCGAAAGGCTATAGCGCGAAGCCCCATTTCTTCTCTTGCCGCATTGATTTCTTGCCATTCACGGATTTTTTTAGGATTAAACAAGGCTTCAAAGGTGACTCCATTATCCTCTTGGACATTGGTTTGAACCTCTTCACCTTCGAATTCAAACGGAACACCCAACCCCAACCTTAATCCAATCATCGCCAAGGCTAAAAGGAGCAGAATGATCCCTTGAAACGCGGTAAACGTCCATCCATCCACGAGCGTGGGAGCCAATATCAATAGGGCTCCACCCCAAAACGCTCCTAAAAACCAGTATGTTACAAAACTTAAACCATAATTTTTCCAGCCTTCAAAGGGGCTCGGAAATCTTAAGCCCAAACTAATGAAAAAGATAATTAAAGCGAGTAGAAACACCTTGTTGATGTGAGCAAAGAGAAACAAGCCATGCACAAATTCGTCAAAAGATTCCTGCATACCCACCCCTCCTACTCGGAAGTGGTTTCGGAGTTTTAACCCTCATCTAGAGTTGCCAAAAGTGCATAAAATAGTAAGATAATGGATTTGAGACGGAGGGAAAAGAACGCCTAGGACTAGCCTTTCACCTCTTTTTTCCCATTGGTATTTAACTAAGGAAATTCTAAATGACAACTCTTCAAGCCCTTCAATACAACAGGGGGTCTTACCTAAATGTTTTAGATCAAACCCTTCTTCCCTTTCAAACCGTATACATAGAACTTTCTTCCGTACAAGACATCTGGGATGCCATCGCCCAAATGAAAGTCCGTGGGGCTCCTGCCATAGCCCTCTGCGCCGGATTGGGATTGTCGGGGCTTATAGCAAATTCACTGAACCAATTTGAAACAAGCCAAGATTTGGCCTCCTGGATTTCCCATCAACTCGGCTTTCTAGAAACCTCCCGACCCACAGCGGTGAACCTATTCCAGCTCACCCATCTCCTGAAGGAGGGATTAAAAACACAATCCAACTCAGAGTCCCCCACAAAACTTTATCATTGGTTTGCACAGACGGTAGAGACCTATTTGGAAGAGGACCTCAAAACCAATCTCTCCGTTGGACAATGGGGTCAAAAGGCTCTTCAAAGTCTATTAGGTACCGTTCCTTTAAATCACCTAAATCTACTCACCCACTGTAATACGGGCTCTCTGGCCACGTCCGGTCACGGCACAGCCTTGGGCATCATCCGCCAATGTTGGAATTCTCATCAGGTAAAACATGTGTACTGCACAGAAACTCGGCCCTATAATCAGGGGGCACGGCTCACCGCTTATGAGTTGGTCTATGAAAAAATCCCCAGCACACTCGTGTGCGACTCCATGGTGGCTAGCCTAATCCTAAACAAAGGAATCCACGCCATTTTAGTGGGAGCAGACCGGGTTTGCGCCAATGGAGACACGGCCAACAAAATTGGAACATTTCAGCTCGCTGTGCTGGCTAAACACTTTGGGATTCCCTTTATTGTTGCGGCCCCCACCACTAGCATAGACATGAGTTTAAATCATGGGAACCTCATTCCCATCGAAGAGCGTCCCGCCAAAGAGCTCTTAGAATTTCAAGGAAAACCCTATGCAGCCCCAGGGATTTTGGCTTGGAATCCGGGTTTTGATGTAACCCCTCATCACCTCATTTCGGCCATTGTCACCGAAAGGGGATTCCACTTAAATTCCCCCACTAAAGGCTTTGAAAATCTACTAAATAAGGGAGAGATCTAAATTGAACCCATTAACTACCCGAACCGCCACGGCCACCTATCGGTGGAAAACACTGGGCGGTCTAGATCAAAATCGGGCCATGGCCCAAGAAATCGCCGTTGGCCAATCCGTGGGAGCCATCGATTTAAAATACACCACACCAGCGGAAGTGGAATTCTACCTCGCAAAGGTCACGGATTTAAGCTTAAAAGATGAAATTTGTGAAGCTAAAATCCAGTTTCCTTGGAGTCTGTGGCATGGAAAAATAGACTGGCTTTTCACTCTTTTATTTGGAAAACTAAGTTTTTATTATCATATCCAGCTCGTGGATTTAGAATTCTCGGAAGGCGCTTTTCTACCAGCGGATGGCTCAGAAATGCCAGATTTGTCAGGACCAAAATGGAACTACTCCCAAATGGCTACCCTTGCAGGTGCCCATCCCGAAAAACCCATGTTGATGGGAATCTTAAAACCCAATGTGGCGCTAAAAGATCAAGCCCTAACCGACTTAATTGAAATGACCTTTGATTCTGGCTGTCATTTGGTTAAAGATGACGAAATCAGACACGATTTGGACTTTAATTTAACTCTGAGACGACTGGAAAAAGTGGTTCGTAGGCTTGAAAATTCTAAATGTTCAGGCATCTATGTACCTCATGTGCCTTACCAACCCAACTGGCTCCAAAAATTAAAGGCGGTAGAAGAACTGGGAATTCACGCCGTGCTTATTAACGTCATGAGCTGCGGATGGGCCGCTCTCCAAGAGGCTCGAAACCATTCCAAGCTCATTTTGGTGGCACATCCCGCCTTGATGGGAGGGTTTCACGGAGGGGGAAACTGGAGAGTCGCACCTAATGTCTTAATGGGAAGCTTGGTTAGAGCCGCTGGGGCCGATCTTTCCCTCTTTCCCAGCCCTTATGGGAAAATTGGTCTCTCACCACAAGAGGCCCAGGACGTGGTGATGGCTTGCCGCAGCCCCAAGCCACACTGCCTTTCCACCACACCTGTGCCCAGCGCCGGAATCAAACCGGAGCACGGTCCCTTAGCACTGAGAGACTTCGGGTCCAAGGGATTCATATTAAACGCAGGCACGGCTATTTTTGCCCAAGATTCCAGCGTGGCACATCAAATCTCTTTGTTTCGGAAAGCATTAGATCTATGAGAACACTTACCCAATCTTCCCTAGATGCCACTTTTTTCCCTTTGACACCCGGGCAACTTTCCCAGCTCAACGGAATCTGCCGTCTGGCCCGATGGCTCGATGGCAAAGATGCCATCCCTGCGGGCAGCAGTAACATGTCTTTAAGGGTGAACCACCAAAGTTTCCTGATTTCCAAGTCCGGTTTTCACAAAAGATCACTTCAACCCCACCATTTCGTGCGGTGTGACCTAGAAAGCAAACCCCTGCACCCCGTAGCCCCTAAGCCCTCTGATGAAACTCAGTTACACGCCATGGTCTACCGATATGACCCCCACGCCCAAGTGATCATCCATTGCCATTTTCCCTCTTTTGACAAGGCCAAGGTTTGGGACCTGGAGCTCACCGACCACGAACTTCTCAAGGCACTGGGCTGTGCCACCCACGACACCAAATGTCAGATCAGCGTTTACCCCAACTCCCAAAATATGACCCAGCTTAGCCAAGAAATTTCAGAAGACTTTTTTTTGAGGAAAAATCCAACGGAATTTCATTGCAACTTTGCCTTTTTCTTGGAAAATCATGGCATTTACATTTGGGGTAAAAATCTCACGGAGGTTCAAAATCGTTTGGAGGCTGTAATGTATTTCCTGGGAAATCTCTAAAAAAAGGGGGTCACCGACTTATTACACGCCAAATGGAACGATTCCAAAATCACTGAAAAGTCCCTCTAAACTGATACCAGACTCCGTAATTTCTATAGTTAAAAATGCTAGGTTTATGGAATCTGGAAAGCTCAAATCGGCTAAGGCTAAGTAGTCCGTTGCTACCCAAACCGCTGTTCTTTTATTTCCATTTATGAAAATGTGATTTTTTGCTATTTTATAAAGTAACGCAATTCCGATTTCATAAGCTGTGGAATAATAGGTGAGGCTGTATAAAGCGGCATCTAGACCTGCTTCATAATGAAAACCAAAAGGTTCTCCTGTTTTCTCAACTATTTGTCGATTCGTTTCGATTATGGAGTTTCTGGTTGGAAGTGTTAAGGTCATATTCATAGAGCTCTTTCATTACCGCCGCATATTTCACTTCGTTGTATTTATGAGCCTCTTCCCAAGTATTGAATTTCTTTTCACTTTGAACAAGTTTGAACCTTGGTTCGGCCTTAGAATGAGGTGAATTTTTGTTTTCTTTGTTGCCGCTCATAAAAACCTCCCAGTCTCTTATCGACCATTATACAAAATCCCTTTAATTCTGCAACTCTTTGTTTCATTTCCAACTTTGAAATCCGGTTCTTAGGCTCTATTATCGTTATGGAGTGGCGAGTCAAGCCATTATAACTGTTACCGTGACCGACGATTTAACGGGGGAGGAAATAAGTTTCCGTTGTGCTGAATGGAGGTTACCTGAATATGCGAAGATTTTGTTACCAAGCAGAACCAACGCAGG
>JBIIVH010000084.1:0-9707 GCA_044339525.1 Silvanigrellaceae bacterium
CGAGCCATTAAAGAATTGGGGTATGGCACCAACTCCAAATTGATGCTCGATTTTACTTCTAAATTTTGGCAAACTTCCTCTCCTTTTTCCACACGTGGCGTAGATATTTACACAGATGGAAAAGCGCAGCAGTTTTGGGAAACCTCCCGACTCCAAAAAGGAAATTCAGGTGTCTTAACTCATTTTTTAGGTGGGGAAATGGGAGCCACTCGCAACGCCGATCAAATCGAACTGGCACTTTCGGCTCTGACCATGATTTACGGTTCCTCCGCAAAAAATCAATTCACAGGCAAGAAAGTTTACCATGTGTGGCGTAAAGATCCACTCTTTAGAGGGTCTTACATTTGTCCTACACCTGGGCAATACACCCGTCTCATGGGGGCTTCCAGCGAAACGGAACTCAATGGAAAACTCCACTTTGCCGGGGAACACACCAGTTTAGACTACGGCGGTTTCATGAATGGCGCGGTGGAATCCGCCAAACGGGTTTGCCTGGAATTAACATCGGATTTAATTAAATAATATAAAAAGGATTCTCATTATGATAAAAAAAGGTTTATTTGGACTTTGTTTAACTGTTGCTTTAATTCACTCCGGACTCGCTGCGGCTGGAGAGCTCGTTTCTTACAAAGGTGAAAATCGAGAACTAGAAGGTTACTTTGCCAAACCCAAAGAAAAGAGCAAAGGATTGGTGGTGCTCATTCATGATTGGGATGGCATTGATCAATATGAAAAAAAACGCGTAGATATGTTGGCTGCCTTAGGTTACTCCGCCTTTGCCTTAGACCTCTATGGTAAAGGGAATCGACCTGTGGAACAGGACAAAAAAAAGGAAGAAACGGCAAAGTTGTACAAAGATCGAAAGCTCATGAGAGCCTTAACTTTGGCTGGAATAAATGAAGCCCAAAAGCGGGAACCCCTAAAAACGGTGTTGATGGGTTATTGTTTTGGAGGAGCCGTTTCTCTGGAAATAGCACGGGCCCAACTCGGAAAAGATATCGTGGGTTTTGCTACCTTTCACGGGACCCTAAAAACCCCCGAAGGGCAAAGCTACACTCAAAAGCCCGCACCCATTTTCATTGCCCACGGTGGAGCGGATTCTGGAATTCCCATGACGGATGTGGCCACATTGTCTGGAGAACTGGAAAAAGTGGGCGCCGACTACGAAATAGAAGTTTACTCCCAAGCACCCCATGGCTTTACCGTTTTTGATTCCTCTAGATACCAAGAAAAGGCAGACAAAAAATCCTGGGCCGGATTCACTCAGTTTTTGGAGAAGGTGATTAGGTAACTCTATCTCACCTAATCTGATTAGTTATCCCATTCCAAGGACGCATACCAGTTGGCTCCCGAAAAGGTCAATTCTTTATTAGCAAATGCGGAGCATTCAGGGGGCAGTCCCTTTCCTTGAACAACTCCTGTCATAATGACAGCTGATGTTTTATATCCATTGACGAGTTTATGCGTCAATTTATTCACTCTTACTTTGATGGGTTGTCCATTTTGTTTGTTCAAAACACATTTGGAAGCGGCGTTTTCAAGTGTAACCGTGCCCCTTCTTCCTACCAGTACAAAATCTTTTGAATCCAAACTGGCTTTGTGATTGGAAAGCAGTCCGTTTGCAATGGGGAGAAATTTTTTATGAAGCCGACTCCCCTTATCCAGGTCGCACCCTTCCAGCTTAGCCAAATGATTTCCGTGAAGTAGATACGGCTCCCCCTCAGAGAAAAAAAATCGGAGCTGTCCAGAGGCGTAGGTAGCCTCTCCTGCGGGTTTCAGAGTCGTCACATTTTCAAACCATTTGTCTTTTCCCGTTCCCGGCCCCAAATCCACTTCAACACTACCCACGGTTTGATCCTTGCTTGTCGTTATAACATAATATTTTGTGATATAACTTATGTAGTCATGCTTACTTTCCAATGGTGCCAAACCAAGGTAGACTGTTTTGCATGTTTTGCGAATGGCAGAAGTAGTAGGACCTTGTTGCACTTCAGAGCTATCATGATTTTCCTTTTTGCACCCACCAAAAACGTTGGCAAAAAATAAAATAGCAGACAATAAAGAAATTTTTCTAAACATAATCAGTTTCCTATGCTATTCCAAATGAAAAAAAACCAAAAAGGGGATATTCATAAAAGATGATTTCATTACCAATACCACCCTTACCTCATAAAAGTATCTTCAGAAATCCACAGTAAAAATACAATCGGTCAAACTTTCCCAGGCCGCCACTTTTCACCACCAATCCAACTTCGTGACATTTTAGGTCAATGTGCTAACCTGAAATCCCACTGATTAAATTTGCCGAAGGATTCGTCATGCAAACCATGCTCTCCGCCATTCAACCCACCCAGTACCCCCATTTGGGAAACTATTTGGGAGCGGTTCGTCCCTGGGTTAAACTTCAAGAAACCTATCATGCCTACTGCTTTGTGGTGGACCTCCACGCACTCACGGTGCCCCAAGATCCCGTGGCACTGCGTCATAACACCTTTGAGGCCATTGCGTTCTATCTGGCAGCTGGGTTAGATCCCAAAAAGGTCACTCTTTTTGTACAGTCTCACGTAAAGGAACACACGGAGCTGGCCTGGTTACTCACCTGTTTTACCCACATGGGTGAATTAAATCGCATGACGCAGTTTAAAGACAAATCCCAAAAATCCGGAAACGCCATTGGAGTGGGTTTGTTTACTTACCCTATCTTAATGGCCGCGGATATCTTACTTTATCATCCCGATGTGATTCCCGTGGGAGAAGATCAAAAGCAACATGTGGAACTCACAAGGGATTTAGCAGGAAGAATCAATCATCTGGTAAAGTCGCCCTTATTTAAAGCTCCAATGCCCCTCATCCAGGAGGCCGGAGCACGTGTCATGGATCTCCAAGATCCCACATCCAAAATGAGCAAATCGGCTCAAAGTCCCAATGGCGTGGTGTTTTTAAATGAAACCAATGCCAGCATCGAAAAAAAGTTCAAAACGGCTGTTACGGACTCGGGGGATAAAGTGGAGATCTCAGAAACCAAACCGGGGGTCTCCAATTTGTTGCGCATACAAAGTGCGATTTCTGGAAAAAGCCTAGCTCAGTTAGAGCAGGACTACGACGGAAAAAAATACGGCCACCTCAAGCTAGACACGGCTCAGCTCGTGATCTCCACCGTGGAGCCCATACGAGAAAAGGCCAAAGACTACATGAATCACAAAGACTATCTTCTACAAATCTTGAGAGATGGGGCCCAAAAAGCATCCCAAGTGGCGGCCCCTTCTGTGGCTAAAATTTCCGAAGCCTTAGGATTAATTAAACTTTAAAATAACTGAAATTTAAGCAAGGTGGTAGGGGCGGAGGGACTTGAACCCCCAAATCATCTCGTTATGAGCGAGCTGCCGTAACCATTTAGCTACGCCCCCAATGGAATCAGGCTTTACGCAGACCCCAACACTATCCAACTCTTTGGGGTTCGTCAAGACCCGTGCCCTACCCCTCTACCCCGAATGGAAAGAGAGGACCAGTCAAGGTTAGACCGCATCCAAACAATGACTACGTGACGCAAATTCCCCTTTTTTTAAGGACTCCCATTTTTCGTCGGATTTATCTTCTAAAGGGATATTTCGAAGGCCTTTATCTGCCTTATTGATACCAATGCTATATTGCCTGATTCTATCTATAAATCGTTTACGAAATTCGGCTTTGCGATCGGGTTTGCCGGTGGCTGTTTCGGAAGGTAGAATTGATCTATACATCTTTTTTCCTCTTCTCTTGAGGTTGAAGTTTTGAACGCTCTGCGGCTCTGCCAGCCATCGAAGAGCTCCAAGACTCATTTTGGTTTCTGCAGCGACTAAAAGCGGAGTCTCAAACTGCTCGATTGCTTTCCAGTCTATACCAAAACATATGAAAAAATAAATATATATTTAATATATTAATAATAGTATTAAAGTATTGTTGACTGAAAATTTTAAATATTAAAAGCTCACTTCAATTTGGGGACGTCTAAAAATGTTCAATTTTAATCATCTCTTCTACTTTTTTACTACCGTTAAATCAGGGTCCACCACTCTTGCCGCAAAAAGACTGCGCATTTCGCAACCCTCCCTGAGCAGTCAGCTCAAGGTTTTAGATGGGAGTTTGAATGTAAAACTTTTTGTTAAAGTGGGAAGACACAATGAGCTCACGGAGGTGGGTAGGCTCGTCTACGCTCAATGTAAAAAAATGTTTGATATTTCTGAGGAGCTTAAAACTCAAATTGACGAAACCACCTCTATCACCAAAAGAGGCTTTAATCTGGGTGTCTCCAGCGAGATCGAGTACCGATTTTATGCGGAAATGTTGCAACAGTTTTTGATTAAGCAGTCACATATGGCTGGTGGCAAGATCAATCTCGTCACTGGAACACCTGATGAACTGGTTCAGCAACTTAAGTTTTTTACCTTGGATGCCATCATCACACACACGGCTGTTGTTGATTCGGAACTCATGAATGTAGCCAGCCAAAAAACACCTGTGGTATTACTTTCCAATCAGGAAGACTTGGCATATATTGACGATAAGCTTTCCAAAAAAGAGCAGAATCTCTTAGCCCGATTTGATATTCACAACATCGATCAACACCATTCCAAAGATTGGATCATGCCAAATTTTCCATCAAAGTTAAGAATGGAGATCGATGAGTTTTTTGAAGCCAACGAATTAAAAGTCAAAGTTTCCTTTGAAAGTCAAATGGTTTCTGCACTAATTTCTGGCATTGAGTCACACATTGGTATTGCATTATTACCCAAAGCGTTCGCGCAACAAAATATTTTGGAGGGTACGGTACACATCATTGGCCCAAAAGAAGGATTCTGGACCTATAACGTTTGGCTAACCTGCCACAAACAAAATGGCAATAGCCCCATAGTAAAGTCACTCGCTCAGTCGTTTACCCTAAATCCTTCTGCATTTAATCAGAACCCGAAAAAAAAATCTTGATTCACCAATGCAAAGTCACGTTTAGGTGATGCATCAAACCGTCATCTAAAAGCACAAAATGCGCAGACTTAAGTTTTAAGTCTTCACTCTTTTCAATATTGAATTGATACGTTGAGCTTTTAAAATTTATTTTAATACGGTAGCGCTGCCAACTCTTGGGCACCTGAGGTTTGATGGTGACCTCATCCCCCCTTATCAAAAACCCCAATAATCCTTCCAATCCCGTTTGGTAATACCATCCCGCCGCACCTGTATACCAACTCCAGCCCCCCCGACCTTCGTGTCCTTTAGAGAAATAAACATCAGCTGGCATCACATAGGGTTCTAATAGATACCGCTGGCAATCCATAGCGTTGGATGTATGGGTTAGGGGATTTATAAAATCAAAAATTTGATTGGCCTCATCAGAAAAGCCCAACTGAGATGCCGCCCATGTCACCCAGCAAGCGGCGTGGGTGTACTGACCTCCATTTTCTCGAACCCCCGGCAAATACCCTTTAATGTAACCAGGATACTGATTTGATTTATAAAAAGGTGGATAAAACAATAGTACCATTTTGTGTTTGGTATCCACCAATTGAGCTAAAACAGACTCCATGGCTTTTCGGGACCTCGCTGGGGGACCTACCCCACTTAAAACAGCCCAACTTTGGGCCAAGGAATCCATTTTACATTCCTCATTGCTGTGGGATCCAACTTTATCTCCCTCATCCGTAAAGGCGCGCAAGTACCAATTACCATCCCAAGTGTGAGTTTCAATAGCATTGTGATAGTGTTGGAGCCAATGCTCCCATTTGGCGGCACGCGTCAAATCTTGGGCGTTCTGGGCGATGGGAATAAATCTACGTAACACCGCTATGGTGAACCAACCCAGCCATACACTTTCCCCCTGCCCTTTTTCCCCAATTTGGTTCATGGAATCATTCCAGTCTCCTGCACCCATCAAAGGAAGACCATGACGACCTTGTGTAAGCCCATGGTCAATCGCTCGGTAACAATGCTCCCTCAGAGTGGCTTTAAGACTAGATTGTCGAGGCAATTGGTATTGATCCTTCCATGGTGGAGTTAAGACTTCCGTTTCCAAAAACCCCACCACCTCATCCAATATTTCAAAATCTTTTGTTACCTCTACATAAGCAGCAACCACAAATGGAAGCCATAAGAAATCATCCGATATGCCCGTACGAATGCCCGTTCCCTCTGGGGGATGCCACCAATGTTGAACATCTCCTTCTAAAAACTGACGAGAGGCACAGAGCAAAATCTGGCTTCGAGCCAGGGAAGGCTTCACATGTAAAAGCGCCAAAACATCCTGCAGCTGATCGCGGAATCCAAAGGCTCCTCCTAGCTGGTAAAAACTGCAACGAGACCAAAGCCGGCACGAAATGACTTGATAAATAAGCCAATGATTCAGTAAATGATTCCATTTACAATCAGGGGTATCCACCTGAATTGGGGTTGCAAAACCTTGCCACATCTGCTTCACTTGATTCAAAGAGTCTGCTGGATTGATCCCCTTCTGTTTGATAAAAAGTGACTTTGCCATACTTTCCGAGTCCGCCTGCCCCAATAAAAAAACCAAAGATTTTTTTTCACCGGGAAGCAGATCTAAGGTAACTTCTAAAGCACTACAAGGGTCATACCCTCCCCCACTAGTCCCAGATAATGGGATTTGATTCACCAAGGATTTAGGTTTGGCCAAATTAGAGTTACGTCCCATAAATTCTTTCCGGTCACAAGTGTAGTTTACGCTTAAAAAATCCGGAAAAGAACTCCAACCCACTCCATGAAAAGCGACTTGTTTTCCAAAAACGGGGTGCCTCGGGTTCCAGGCAAAAACCACCTCATTCAGCTTATCGAAGGAAGTTAAGGTTGTAGGGGCCATTTTGGAACGGGAAAATCCTAGGGTCCATTCCACATAACACGTCAGTTTTATCCGTTTTACGGCCGAAGTTCTATTTTCTAACTCCAACCAATTCGTTCGAACGCTTTCGGTAGAATCCACAAAAACCACCAAGTGCGAATAGATACCCTGAATCAGGGTCTCATATCGTGAGTATCCTAGCCCATGATGGCAATGATAAGACGCTTCGTTCACACGTATCGGTCCGGCCGTGGGGCACCAAGTCTGTCCGGAGCGGGCGTCTTGTATGTAAATCGCTTCTCCCGTGGGATTCAATATGGGATCATTTAACCAAGGTGTGATCTGAAATTCTCTGCTATTTTTAGCCCAAGTAAAACCAGCACCCGTTTCAGAAACCACACAGCCAAAATGGGGGTTCGCGATTACATTTGTCCATGGCGCTGGCGTGACCACCCCTGATTCCAAAAGGATGGAATATTCTTTACCTTGCTTTGAAAATCCCCCATATCCATTCCACAATTCCAGATCGGGTTTAGGTAACAACACAGCATCATCAAACGGCTCTGCACTAAATTTAGCCTTAGGTGGGGAATCCCATTTTGGTTCCCGAATCTCAAAACGAGCCTGATCCCAAAGATTTCCTAAACTGGCATTTAAAATCACTCGAGCTTCGCTCATCAGCAATAAGATTTGATCCAAGGAAAGTTGGTTACGATTGAGAAAAACAACTCTCCCCCTTCGTTTGGAATTGGCGGACCCCAACTGGGAGCGTTCCACTAGTTTCTCTAGGTCCCTCTGCAATTCTTGGTGGTAAGAATGCGGACAATCAATGAGTATCACCAGCTCACAATTCATCCCATGGTGCCAAAAGTACAGTTTAGCTCTCATCAATTGTTGAATTAGACTTTTTTGCTCACGGTGGTCTATCGTAACAAAAATCAGAGGATGATCTCCTGATATTTCCAAGCCCCATAAGCTTCCTAAATCTAGACAGTTGTTTAGAAGATTATTGGATGAAAGTCTAAGGGTACTGTCATTGAAAATGAGTCTTGATAAAAGACGTTGAAAAACATGAGCCTCTCCCAATTCCACGCCCAAAAAATTAAGATGGGCTCTACATTGCAACCAGCTTAAACGACTTAGAGAATTTAGATTTGCAGAAGACTTAAAATTTTCTATCTGAAGCAAAAGTTCGCTCTTGGAATAGGAAAAACCCGTTACAAAACTGATAGTTAAAAGATCGTTTGGACCTATCTGAAATCTAGCACTTAAACTTAAAATGGAATCCATCACTCCCCCGGTTGTCCCCATGGGTCGATTTCCAAGAGTGAAGTATTTGGGTTTGCTCAGGGAACCGTCTCGACCTAAGAAATGCGCCCGATTGGTTTCGAAGGAAACCTGATTCAAGTGTAGGTCAACACCTAAAATCATATGGAACATCCAGCTCGTTGGATCATTTTTTCCACGCGGTCTTCTCTTTGCCACCAAAGCATTTGAAGCACTTAAATATTCCGTTTCCAAAAAGAGCTTGGAAAAAACAGGGTGTGCATCAAAGGCAGAACAGGTGCTCAGCGCCACCTCCAAATAGGAAGTTACCTCCAGACTTGCCACTCCACTTCCTCGATTTTGGAAAGACAATTGACGGATCTCCGAATTATCCAAAGGTGATACAAAAATTTCCATCTCGGTTACGATATCTTCGTCGGATCTATGAAACTTCACGTTATCTTCCGAAAAAGTGACCTCATAGTCTTCCGATTTGACTTGGGTGGGTTGAAATCCAGCGGACCATAATTTTTGAGTCGATAGGTTTCTTATAAAAAAGTAGGTACCACCCATGTCCTGAGTTACGTCTTCCACCCATTGAGTCAAAAACGTATCTCCTACTTTTGTGTATCCCGATCCGGAAGAAGTCACCAATGTACTCAGACTCCGATTGGAAAGCACCTGAGTGATAGGGATTCTGCGATTAAGCGAGTGATAAACTCTATCTACATCCTCCACCAATTGATTCACTTTACCCTCAAAAATACATTCCGAAAGTACAGGAGATGCACCCAAATCTAAGGGAGTGGCTTCTTGCAACAACAGTTCCGCCGACCTCACTCTAGGGTCCGCGTGAAACCACCGCTGAATGCATCCGTCTTTGAGGGTATTAAAAATGGACAGTAGCCCCATTCCTTGGTGATGGGCCATGTGTGTTTTAATGACCACAAATTTGGTTTTTGGTGGACACCGGTGGGGAGTAAAATCCACAGCATCATAAAACCCATAAGGACCCAATGCGCCCAAGTCTTGCAAGACTTTTAAATTGGCTAAGGCCGATTTAGTAAGTATGGGCAGTGCTAATAGTGTGGCGTAGGGCGCCACTACCCTGTTACCTTCTAACTTTGGGTTGAGTCCCAGCCTGGGAACCCCAAACCCCGAATACTGATACTCCATGTTTGTGTCGCGTTTAAAATACGTGGACTCCGACATCCCCCATGGGATTTGATGTTGTTTTCCAAACTGAATGTGTTCCAAAATGGCTTGCAAGCAGGAGTCTTCCAGAATGCTATTTTCTGGACTACGCATGAATAGCGATGGCATCAGATATTCAAACAATGAGCCTGACCACGACACCAACGCTTTGTCTTTTTCCGTGGAAACCAAACTCCTTCCCAGCTGAAACCAATGACTAGAATCCACGTCACCCTTAGCGATCGCTACAAAACTGGTGAGTCTTGCCTCCGAGGCCAGAAGATCGTAGCACCCAAGATCAAGGGAATCATCCACCCCATTTTTACCCAAAGAAAGAAGTCTCTGTTCTCTATTCAGAAGAAACCCAAAATGGGAATCATTAATGAATTCCTCACAAATTTGTACAATAGATTCTAGAGTT
>JBIIVH010000034.1:0-44659 GCA_044339525.1 Silvanigrellaceae bacterium
TTAAAAGTTTAAGACTGGGAACGTTGCCTTTACAAGGTAAAACCCGGAAGAAAATCGCAGCACGGCGCAAGCCGTGTTCGACAACACCGACAGAAGTGCGGTGTCAGCCTGCGGAGCCTTCCGTAAGGCCAGAGAGAAATCTCAGGCAGGGGCTACGAACCAGGAAAGAGGCACCCGTGAGGGTGTCATGTAGGGAAAACGCGGACGAAAGGACGCTACATTCCTGAAGCTCGCTCCTTTAGGGACGAGTTCTTCACTATTGTGCTTCCTTAAAGCTGTCCAGTAAGTCAATCCAGTGGCATTCCTCGGAATGAAAGGATTGTCTTAGAAGGGTGCTTTTTCCAGTCCCCCGACCCCCAAACAGAAAAAATGATTGTGATTTAGGTAGGTTAACCAGTCTGGGGAGTGTATTCCGCATTTAGCCTCCAAGTCGGGAGTCCTATGGATGATGCACCATCTTTCCTGATTTTTCAAGTGCTTGCTGGATTATTTGTGTTCCAAATAAGATTCCTAGTTGCAAAAGTCAAGAGGGGTTGGGTCCAAAATTTAATAATTAGGTAACGTATTGAACAGTTGCGAAAAATTTTGTAAAACCCAATAAAAACAAAAAACAAATTCGTTGTTAATTTATTTGAGTTTTTCTAAATAAATTTTGACTGAAAATTAGTTTAAAACAGAGTATTTGCATAGTTATAACTTCTTTAAAAAAAACCGTAGACCGGTGACCGAGCAAAATTAGATAGAGCTGCGTTACAAGCGATTGATTTCAAAATGATGCATGTTTGGGTTGCCAGATTTTTTTGCCTTTATCTGACCCATGAGTGGTTTTTCTTTTATTATTAGGTTTTCCTCTCAGTATAATGGGTTGGATAGTTTTCCTGGTTGCATTCGGGTCGTATTTCATTATCTCTTTAAAGGTGGGGGATGAAGTCAAAATTTATTACTCACGACGTCCATAAGTCTAATGATGATGTTACCTTTAATATATCCTCGACGGACGACGCTTAAAATGGCTCCTTCTGGTAAATTTGGGTCCATTCTGGTTTCCACTACACGGCACTGGTGAGGGTCGAGGGAATCTACCTTGATTTCCTTAACCCCCTCGTCTTTTATCACTCGTTCCAATTTTCGAATCACCCGCTTCAGACTTGGGGATTCCTCCTGCTGAATCAGCCTTTCACAGAGATCTAGCACCTCCAAGACTCCCAAAAGGAAAGCGGCGTATCTTTGTTGGTCGCCTTCTCCTTGGACGCGGCTCTGATCTTTTAGTGCCACGATTTCAAGCTGCTGATTTACAACATTTTTGGAAATTTCTTCCAAAAGATTAGACCATTGAGGATGCATCGAGAACCTTTGAAGAATGGGTGAACAGGGGAGAGGCCGCATTTGAGTCGTGGTTGTCACTCCAAAAAAACTCTAAAAATGGACCTGTTTTGGCATCCAGCAGGGCGGCTTGTGCCACTCGAATGATCTTTAAATCCACGGTCTTTCTTCGCATCATTTCCATGGATTTCTTGAGGATTTGAGTCTTAGGTCCGCCAGGTTGAAGCTCCAGCTGGAAGTAAGGATTGCCGTCCCAAAACAACAATTCCTCGGCTTTGGGAGGCTGTATTGAGGGCTCAAATGAGGGAGTGGCTTTAGATGGGGCCTTGGGAAAAGAAGATAGGGTAATCAAACCCTCCTTGGCCCATTCGGATCTGCACAGATCCATAAATTTCAACAAACAATTAGCACATTGACATTTGGGAACGCGCTTAAGTGTGGCAAGCCAAGGCCAACGTTTAAAGAGGTTTTTTCTCTTATTTATAGAGGCGATGCTGTCAAAAATATCATCAATCACTTTATTCAGGCGCCAGTCTGAAGAGGCAAGTAGCCATTGTTGATTCATCAAAATGGAATCCAAAAAGCCTTCAAAAAATTCCTTTGTTTCTTCATCTGAAGCTTTGCCTTCGAGTATTTTTTTATGCGCTTTTATGAACTCCATGGAGCGCAAGCTGTTCCAGATGCGGTGGGCGCGGGAAAAGCGATGAAGCCATTGGGATATGTCGGGATCGATTTCTGCCATCAGCGGTTTATACTTGGCTATCCATTGCATCCAGAATTTTTGGTCTTTAGTCCAGAACTCTGGGGACTCTAAATAATCCATCAAGGGACGTCCAATAGCTCTGAGCATTTCTGGAGTCTTTGGTTCCAGAGTAAGGAGGTTGGCCCAGAACTCCAATTCCTCCCAGTCCCTTTCCAAATTTTTCAGCGCTTCTGTTACAAAATCTGAATAGTCAAACGGATAATACTTAGCTAGATCTTTACATAAATCCAACAAAACACTGTGGCTTGTGACTTTTTTTTCTTTGAAATGCCTAAGTAAGAGTCGTGCCAAAGGTTTTAGCGGGAACATTTCCAACGGACCTGGATTGGGATCGTAGCGTTTTTTGAGCCAGACCTCTAGAAATTCCTCTTGCTGCTGCTCCTTTTGGTGGAATGCAAAGCAGTGGTACAGATACTCCGTCTGCAGGAAAAGATTGGGGGAAAGTGCTCCTCCTGCGGGCACCGAATCCAGAAAAACTTTAAATTCCAGTTTTCTTTTAGAAGTATCAGGAAATGAATGAAATAGACTTGGAGATAAAAAGACGTTTGGCAGTATGATCTTTTTTTGAATGGCGTCGGCCACAAACTGGGTGATGAACATTGCCTCTTTTTGTAAACTTAGTCTTAGATTTTTTTCTTGCAAAGTGGATGCTGGGAAAAAAAGCGAAGTTGTGAGATCCACAAAACTTAAAAATCCTAGTTTATTAGGATTTTGATGGTACAAAAAGTAAGGCACGCCAGAGCTGACCAGCTGATGGCAAAAACTTGTTTGGTCTCCTTTTTTCTGCCGAAACCAATTTTGGGATCTCAATTTTGCCAGATGTAGGAAACCTCTTGCTCCTAGATCGAACTCCATGGCACTCAGGAGGGAAAGTGTGCTTTCCATGTGGTGCGATTCTTTCTTCTTCAAAGAAAGGATGGTGAGACGCTGAATCAATTGATTAAAAAGGTCACTAGAACCTTCTTTTTTTCGAAATCCGGAAATGGCTTTTTGCAGATCCTCAACGCTTAAACTTTCCAAAAAGTGTGGTTCAGACTGAAGCCGACACCAGAGTGCGTCAAGGCCTGATTGGATTTCCTTGTCCAACTCACCAGAAACCTTTCCTCTTAAGTTTATGAGTGCAAAAAGACTTTGTGTGGTGCGTCCTAGGGCGGAATAACTCTTTGCCAAAAGTTGAACTTCCTCCCTGGAACGCTCGGGCTTGGCTTCCAAAAGAGAAATCACCTCTTCATAAAGGCCTGACTTAAATTTCTCAGAGAGATTTAAACTGGAATTTTTAAGGTGTTTGAATTTCACGATTTCATTTCCTGATGGTATCGGGGCGATGTGTAGTGGCCAGTTTCTCCGTGTTTTCCTCTTTCTTCTGGAGTTTGATTTCCTGTTGCAAAGATTCCGATGTGAGTTGAAGACTCATGGCTAGAGAGTGGATGGTTTGTGCCTGAAGAGCCTTATGCTGCTCTTTTTCTTCTTCTGTGTTTTCAATTTTTTGGAACACTTGTGTTTGAATGGCGTCCATTTTTTGGGTTAACTGATTCATATGATTGAGTGTGCTTTGTAAAAAATAGGAAAGTAGGGCAAAGCCCACCAACGAAACACTAGAAATCGTAACGAGTGACCACAATATGAGTTTTGAATCCCGGTGAAGGGGAGCTTGGGCAGGTTGGGTAAGGTCGGGTGATTTGCTCATGGCGAACTCCCTTAATCGGTTGAGTGTTTTATGCACAGCGAGATCAGAGCCACATTGGCTACAGGTTAGTGCTTCTGAAACATTGGAAACCTGGCAAATGGGGCATTTCATAGGGTGGCCTGCACCACATCTCTGTGAAAGGTTTCCGGAACTTTGACGTCTACAGAACTATAATTGCTAAGAATATTTTCAATAGAAATCCTTGCTGTAGTCGCAGCCTCTGTTTTGTTTTGTGACTTATTTTGAACGTAAGTTTTGATTAGATATTCGAGTTTTGAAGCGTCTTTTGAAAACCTACCGTCGGATTTCGCAATAAAATTAATGGCAGACATAATCTCAAAATCAAATTCTGAATCTGTATAATTCATCAAATCATACATTTTATCAATGTATTTTTTTGCGTCGGTAAAGGCGTGCAATTCTGACTCTGCTTCCAGAAGTAGGGACTCCAATTCCTTTTTCTGTGTCAATGACAAATCAGATGCTATAAGGTCAAATAAAACTCTAGTCTCGTATAAATTCCTGTAGAAAATTTCCTCTTGGAAAGAAAGCTGTCTTAAAGTTTCAACTTGCTGAATAGCCTTAGTTTTTCCTGATTCGATTAGAATTCCTGTGAAGGGATTAGTCATTTCCACAATGCTGCGACTGGGGATTTTAGATAGCTGCAAAAGGGATAAACTATAATAATGACCATACTTAAGGTGAGCTTGGGCCAGGATGGACTCCATTTCATTCCTAAGTTTTACAGCCAGGCCGCCTCTGCTGATGGTGTTTTCTTGAATCACTTTGGTGGTAGAATCTGATCCTAATTTCATTGGTTTTGATTCTGTGCTCAAGCGAATGATGTTATCTTCATCAATTTCAAATTTCAGATGGAAGCTCATCTTGCTTGATTCTTTTATGGTCCGTGTGGGAGCGTCCCCGTCAGCATAGAGCCACATTTCACCAACTGTTTCCAAAAGGCCATCCACTTCATTAAGTACGCGCAGTCGGGCTAATTTCTGCTCTTTGTGTTGAAATTCCAAGAGCTCTTCGTGCACGTGGGGCAGAGACGCATTTCGTTCCATTAAAAGCACCCTTTTTCCTTCGGCCAGCTGCAAATAATAGGAGTGGGAGGAAGAATGCAACATGTCCTCAATGGTGTCGGAGCCTGGGGTATCTTCTTTTGAGGCGAGTTTGTGGGCCATAATGGCTGCTCCTTCCGCGATGGCGAGCATGGGTCTGGGGTGCACCAAAACCTTTTCCTTGCCAAAAATAGCACCCATAGTCTCTTGAAAAAGAGGGATGGCGGAAGAGCCTCCCACCATTACTACAGTGTCAATAAAGTCCGTTTCATACCCCACGTCTTGGAGAGTTTGGGTGGTAATGGTTTTCAATCTCTCATTCATAGGCCCTAGGAGCGCGTTCAGATTCTCCCGCGTGATTACCACGTCAATGTCTATTAATTGCGATGTGTTGGGATCTTTAAGCAGGCCATACACTTCCACCGCCGCTTCGGACGCCGCGCTGAGTTTGATTTTGGCCTTTTCGCAGGCTTCTTTAAGTTCTAGTAAAAATCTCGCCTTGCTTTCCGAATCAAGTGCAGCCACAGCCTCCTGCGCCTTAAATCCAGGGTTTACCTTTTCGGTTTCTGAGAGACACTTTTGCAAGAGTAGTTGGTCGATATCGTCGCCCCCCAACCACATATCTCCCCCCTTCGTAACCTCCAAAAACTGTCTTCCAGCAATGTTCAAAATGGAAACATCAAAAGTTCCGCCCCCTAAATCGAATACCATCACCGTTTTGTTTTCCCCTTCAGCCAACTCGTCTAGGCCAAAGGAGAGGGCGGCGGCTGTGGGTTCGGGAAGTAAACGGAGTAGAGTGAGTCCAGCCTGCACGCATGCGGCGCGAGTGGCAAATTTTTGCCTATCTGAAAAATAGGCGGGAACCGTCACCACGGCTTGCGTCACCTCGGCCCCAAGCTGCTCCTGCGAGTCCACAACCAGCTTTTTTAAGATGGCCGCTGAAATGGATTCAGGAGAATGCAGTTGACCATGAAGGGCCACGCGGATACTGCCGGGTTCGGAGGAGTCTGTGACGAGGGGGTAGGCGAATTTGCCCAAATGGAGCATTTCTTGGACCTGCCTATCTTCGTATTCGTGACCCATTAGCCTTTTAATGGAGCGAACTGTGGATTCTGGGTGTTGCTTGGACATGTGAACAGAGGGCCGCCCCACAAGGGTTTTGCCACCAGATTTTTCGGGAAGAAAAGTGACGCTTGAGGGTGTAAGTTCCTCTCCCTCTTTATTTTTTAAAATCCGAATCGAAATTCCTTTTGTAGCTACGGCAGAGTTTGAAGTGCCCAAGTCAATCCCAACCACAACTCCCATGGATATCTCCCTAATTTTAAATGCTAGTCATTCCTAGACATTGGCCCGATTTAGCACGAAAAGAACCATTCAACAACCCCCCCCAATTAGAGATGGAAATTTCCAATCGATGAGAAAGGGACGGTAAACCTCAAGCTCATTAGTGGATTTTTGGGATGTCGGCTATAGTGAAGTGACACTGGGACAAAAGCCTTAGCCAGTCTGAAAGTCACAAATCAATGCAATCATTGCCGTCTTTGTAATTGGAGGTCCACCCCATGTCCACTCTGCCCGAAGCCCCTGGCTCACTTGCAGAGCATCTTAAGCGCCCTGTGGAATATCGTTCCTATTTGCCTGGATTTGCGGTTTTTGAACGGGAGATTAGAAGATTTTTTAAAGTCCCCGCTCAAACCATCTTGGGTCCTTTGGGGAGTTCTCTGTTGTATTTTGCCATATTTAAATACTCTGTGGGTCGATTGGCGGAGTCCGCAGGGGCGCAAGGTCAATCCATTTCCCAAGGAATCGACTACCTTCAGTTTTTAATTCCGGGTATTATGACCATGGAAGCCATCAATGCTTCCATTCAAAATCCCATGTCTAGCATTATGATCTCCAAGTGGACGGGCACGGTGGTGGACCAGCTGATGGCTCCACTCAAACCTCTGGATATGTGGTTTGCCTACATCTCAGGGGCTGCGGTGAGGGCTTTTTTAGTGGCCGCCATGGCATGGGTGGCGGGGTCTCTTTTTGCCTGGCAGTTTTCCATGAATCAGGTGTTGTTATTGTTGTTCTGTATTTTTATCACCTCGGCCATATTTGGAAGTCTGGGAATAGCTGCTGGGGTGATGTGCAAAGATTGGGATCAAATCGGACTCATTCTTACATTTGTCTTACAGCCTCTCGTTTTTCTTTCTGGTGTGTTTTTTTCATTTAGCGGGCTTCCGGAAAGCATTTCTTGGCTTCCTTATTTGAATCCAGTTTACTATTTGGTGAGCCTCTATCGATACTCGGTGGTGGGAATTATAGACATTGAACTCTGGAAGGCCCTCCTTTTTGTAATGGGGATGGCAGGCGTTTCTTGTATGATCTCCCTAAGAATCATCACTAAAGGCAAAGGAATGCGATCATGACCTTAGCAGTTGGACCCATTCCCGCAGTGGAATTTAAAAACACCAAAAAAATCTATTTTCCTGGCACCAAAAAAGAAAGCGTGGCACTCAAATCCTTAAACCTAAAGGTAATGCCTGGCGAGTTTTTTGGACTTCTAGGGCATAATGGCGCCGGGAAATCCACCGCCATTGGGATGATGAGCGGCACGGTTAACATCACAGAAGGGGATGTGTTGATATACGGGCACAGCATCATAACCGATTCCACCTCCGCCAAACTAAAATTGGGGGTGGTGTGCCAGGAATTGGTGGCAGATAGCTTTTTTGACCTTCGCACTATGTTACGTCTTCAAAGCAAACTCAGCGGGGTTAAGCCTGATATTTATTGGTTGGATTTTTTGTTGGAACGATTGGCGCTTTCGGGGCATGTTAAAAAAACAACACGAGAGCTGAGCGGGGGAATGAAGCGGCGCATGATGATCGCCAGGGCTTTGGCCCACAAACCCATGATGGTGGTTTTGGATGAACCCACTGCGGGAGTGGATGTGGATCTTAGGCATAGTATGTGGGAATTTATCAATGAGCTCCACAAAACGGGCCGCACGATCATCCTCACCACCCATTATCTGGAAGAGGCGGAGGCTTTTTGCCAAAGACTCGCCATTTTAAAAAACGGAGAATTAGTTACCTTAAAAAAACGGGAAGAACTCATGGAATTAGGCGGAAAACCCATGGTTGTTGCCCGGTTTCCAGAGGAATTCTCTCCAGAGCTTTTGCAGAAAAATTTGGGATCTTTTCCTGATGCTGTTCTTTCTAAGCATCAAGGGAAATATCAAATTGGAATCACCTTTAATGAAAAAGACATGGTTTCGTTATCTAATGCCCATGGAATTTTGGCCCAATTGATTCAGTCCAACGGCCTCGCTCCGGAATCTATGAGCGTTCAAAAACCCACTTTGGAACAGGTGTTTTTGAATCTATCTAGATAGGTCAAAAGCAGTGGTGCTGTTTTATAACGTGGGTGCGGATAAATCCCACTCCTAGATTTACCAACTGGGATTCTGTTTTTAAGCTCACATGGTCTCTGTCTCCAGGAGAACTTAAAAAAGTGCCTGTCTCAAGCTCATGAAGCTGTGCCGTGAATTTTTTCCTCGAAATGCCGTACATGACCAAAGGGAACATTTGATTTAACGTTTTCACAAAATCTTCTCTCATAAGCGCCATATTGTGATCAAAACTCTTACCAAACCCAATGCCAGGGTCCACAATGACATGGGGCACACCTTTTGAGAGAGCCAAATTTCTTTTTTGGTTTAAAAAAGAAATCACTTCAGTGGTTACATCAAGGTAACTGGGGTTCTCTTGCATGGTGGCTGGAGTGCCTTGCATATGCATTACAATCAGTGGTTTTTGATGCTTTGCACATACATCTATAGAATTAAATGGCACGTTTTCTTCAAAAAATCCCCCGGAGTACACGTCATTAATCACGTCCACTAAATGGAGCGAGCAGAGCCTTTCCAAAAGTTCTGGCCGAAAGCAATCTACACTGATGAGCACTTTTGGTGGGAGTATGGCTCGTAGTCTGCTGCACATCTCCTTCAGGTGCCTCCACTCCTCGTGGGAATCCAATGGAAGACTTCCTGGACGTGTGGAGCAGGCACCCACATCGATGATATTAGCGCCCAAAGAAACCTGATGGAGACAATGTTCCACGGCTAGGTCATAATTTAACCATTTTCCCCCGTCGGAAAAGCTATCGGAAGTCACATTTAAAATGAGAGCTTGGACTGGATGCCTTACCGATTTATGGAGCTTGTACCACTTTTGAAAGTCCATCTTCAATGAAGCAGGGGATTTAGGCGGGGAAGGGTTGGGCCAGGGAAGTGCTGCTTTGATTGCCCTCGGCCTTTACGGGAGTGGGTGTGGGAGGGTTGCTTCCGGGATCGTCCACTTTGCTTGCTTGAATTTTATTGGCCTGGATCTCGCGTATTTCGGCCAGGGTGGCTCCATTGATCACAGCTACAAACTCATCGTGGTCTAAGGTTTCTACTTCCAATAAAATCTGAGCCACACTTTCGAACACGTCCATGTGGTCCACTAAAATTTGCTTCGCAAGTTGGTATTGATGGTTAATGGTGTCAGAAACCTCCCTATCAATTTCCATGGCAATGGCTTCGGAATGATGACGCTGATCGCCAATTTCTTTGCCAAGAAAGGGATTGTCATGTCGCTCCGCAAAATTAACAGGACCTAGTTTGCTCATGCCGTATTGACACACCATCGCCCGGGCGATTTCAGAAGCCTGCTTGATATCATTGGCGGCGCCTGTGGTGAATTGCCCAAATTTAATGTCTTCAGCGGCCCTGCCTCCCATGGCAACGGCGATTTGATTGGTCAGATCCAGCATGGAGTGATTGTAGTGATCTTCTTTTGGCAAAAAGGCAGTGACACCCAAAGCCCTACCCCTAGGGATAATGGTTAACTTATGCACCAGATTTTTAGATTTTTTATAGTAAGCCACCAGGGCATGCCCTGCCTCATGATAGGCTGTCACCCTCAACACGTCTTTGCTCATGGCCATATTTTTTCGCTCAGGGCCCATTAAGATTTTGTCTTTGGCGGCTTCAAGATCGCTCATGCCGATTCGCTTTGCGGAGTGCCGAGCGGCCCACAAGGCGGCTTCATTTACTAAGTTTTCAAGGTCTGCCCCTGAAAATCCGGGTGTGCCTAAAGCCAATTTTTCTACATTGATGTCTTGAATGCGTTTCACGCGGTTTAAATAAACAGAAAGGATTTCTTTTCTGCCGCGAACATCGGGTAGATTAACCACCACCCTTCTATCGAAGCGTCCGGGTCTTAAGAGGGCGGGATCCAATACGTCAGGGCGATTCGTAGCGGCAATGACGATCACGGCCTCGTTGGCTTCAAATCCATCCATTTCCACTAGGAGCTGATTTAAGGTTTGTTCTCTTTCGTCGTGCCCGCCCCCTACTCCGGCGCCACGATGTCTTCCCACGGCATCAATCTCATCGATAAATATGATACATGGCGCGTTCTTTTTCGCATTTTCAAATAGGTCTCTTACACGGGACGCTCCCACGCCCACAAACATTTCTACAAAATCCGAGCCACTGATGTGGAAAAAGGGGACGCCCGCTTCTCCGGCAATGGCCCTGGCCAACAAGGTTTTACCCGTGCCCGGAGAGCCCATCATCAGAACACCTTTGGGAATCCGGGCTCCAATCTCCTGAAAGCGCTTGTGATCTTTTAGAAAGGCGATGATTTCGGAGCATTCCTGTTTGGCTTCATCTACCCCTGCCACGTCTTTAAAGGTTACTTTTTGAGAGTTTTCGGGCAAAAGTTTGGCTTTGCTTTTTCCAAAGGAAAGAGCTTTGCCCCCTGCCCCTTGAAGGTTGCGCATGAGCAGAACCATAAAACCCACAAGGAGAATGAGAGGCAGCCACATGGTTAAAAAGCTTGCCCACCAATATTGACCTTCCTCGGGCTTTTCGTAATTGATGGGAATTTGTTTGGTGCCCAGTTTTTCGCGCAGTTCTTTTCTTAGAAGCTCATCGTATTGAGCGAAGGTGCTGATGGTGGTTTGATCCTTTAATTTGGCGATGATTTCATCACCGTGAATGGCATCTCCTCGCACCACCACCTCAAAGATGCGTTTAGGGTCTTCCACATCCCTATCAATTGCACTTAAAAAAGCAGAATAGGAGATGCTGGCACTTTCTGTTGTTTTGTTCACCAACTTAAAAGTGAGGGCGATTAGCAATAAGATACAGCCCCAAACAACAACGGTCTTCAACAAGGATTCTTTTTGCATGAATTCTCCTAATGGGGAGCGTCTTAGGCTCCTCAAGGTCATAGGGTACAATGTGTATACCATCGGATGCTTGTCAAGGGTAGTTGCTGGAAAAATATGCCTAGATCCAAAATTATTTTTTAAGGAAGAAGCACATTTTATTCTCCACTTTGTTAACCACGACCCATCGATTGTACCGTAACTCAACAAAATTCTCCTGAAATTTAGGCAGCTTCCAATGGTGGATCAAATTGTCAATTTTACGGCGCGATAAATTGTGCGTCAATTCAGGGACTCCACTACACCGGATGGCTGCATACAAGCTTGCGACCTCGTCCGTGGAGGGGTCCGGCTCCCATTCCAGCACTTTCCCAGGAATTTGATTTTTAAAAAGGGATTTGTTTGGGATTGGCTTATGGGAGGTGAGATTCAAAACTTTGGGTAAGCTTTGGGACATCTCCAAAAAATGCTCAAAAATCTTCGGTTGGAGTTCCTGAAGCTTGGGAAATACATGGATTCGAAGGGCATTTCTAAGGTAATTGTCTTCTTGATTGGAGGGGTCCTCACACCATGGCTGATTTAGGCTTTTTAGGTAGCTTTTAAGGGTATCCACAGACACTTCCAAAAAAGGAACAAAATGGCAATCTTGAGTTTGGGTATAACCCAATAGCCCGTTGGGTCCGCATCCGCGTAAAAGATTCAACATCACTGTTTCGGAGTGATCTTGAAGGTGGTGAGCGGTGCACAAAAATTGATTCTGGTGTTTGTTTCCTTTGTATTGAAGCATCTCTTGATGGGTGGTGTCGTACCTCCATTGAGCCCAAGATTGCTGGCTGTTTTCCCGGACGTTAGGAAGGGATTTTAGAAGGGTGAAAGTTTTTACTTCTATGCCCCACTTCAAACAAAGATCCACTACAAAAGCTTCTTCTTCGTGGTTTTGGGTGCCGCGGGTGAGGTGATTAAAATGAACCACCTTCACCTCTATGGGAAACTCTTTTTTGGGATAATAGAGAATCTCAATGAAGACGCGCAAAAGAGCTGTGGAGTCTTTGCCGCCGGACGCCAAAATCCAAAAAACAGGAGGAAGCTCTGAATATTGCGAGTTTTTCACCCATTTTAACATGGTTTTGTAGGTGGAATAAGCGAGTCTGCTGATGGATGGGGAGCGCATGGAGCCACTTTCCATAGTTTGTAAGGTACAATGGGGTCAAAAAAGACGGCAACCCGTGGTAAATGAGACAAAAGTTGAATTTTTACAAAAAATTTGCACAGCTTGGCCATTTGAAGTAAAACGAAGAGCACTTTATACCCATTTCGCTTGATTTCTTCAATCTTTTTAATAGATAAAAAGATGACTAGATCTAGAGCAGTTTTTGCAATCAATAAAAGGAGATTTCGTATGATGATTCGTCGGATGTTGGTTGGAGGTGGCTTATTCGGCTTGGCGGTAGGCATTTCTGGTCTGAGCATGGCTCCTGCACTGGCGGCGGGAAAAAACGTACTTATTTATGGCCGAGGGGGTGATTCCGTATCCCTAGATCCCGCCAAGGAAACGGATGGAGAAAGCCTTAATGTTTGCGACAATCTTTTTGACACATTGGTGACATTCAAACCCGGAACCACTGAGATCATTCCTTCCCTGGCCGAAAGCTGGACCGTGCTAAATCAGGGCTTACGTTATCAATTTCAGTTGGTTAAAAATGCCAAGTTCCATGATGGCACTCCTGTAAATGCCGACGCTGTCATTTTTAGCATGATGCGGCAACACGACAAATCCCATGAAGCCTTTGGTTATGCTCCCACCTGGAGTTATTGGAATGACATGGGAATGGATAAGCTTATTAAATCCGTTTCCAAATTGGATGAACATACGGTTGTATTTGATTTAAATCGCATTGAAGCACCTTTTTTGGCCAATCTTGCCATGAACTTTGCCGCCATTGTAAGCCCCACTGCGGTGAGAAAGCTAAAGGAGAATTTTGCAAAGTCTCCAGTAGGATCAGGCCCCTTTAAATTCACTTCTTGGACCAAAGGTGAAAAAATCATCCTAGATGCTAATAAGGATTATTTTAAAGGCGTTCCAAAAATCGATCGACTCATTTTTAGATCCATCCCCGACAACAGCTCCCGTCTCAACGCCTTTTTGGCCAAAGAAATTCACATGATGAATTTACCCACGCCCGATCAGGTGAATGTGATTAAGCAAAAGCGAAAAGATGCTAAAGTGATTATGGAACCCGCCATGAACGTATCTTATCTAGCCTTTAATACCCAAAAAGCTCCTTTCGATAATCCCAAGGTGCGTCAAGCTATAAATATGGCCATCAACAAAGAAGCCATCATCAAAGGGATCTACAATGGAGTGGCCAAATTAGCCGTAAATCCCATGCCACCTAATATCTGGGGCTACAATGCAACCATTAAACCCTATGAATACAGTGCAGAAAAAGCCAAAAAAATGTTGGAAGAGGCTGGGATCAAGACGCCCATTAAGATGGAGCTCTACTTTTTGCCTGTGTCTCGACCCTATATGCCCGATGGCAAAAAGGTGGCGGAAGCCATTCAAAGTGACCTGAAAAAAGTGGGTATCGAACTCACTCTCACCACCTATGAATGGGCCGTGTACCTGGATAAAACTAAAAAAGGTGAACACCAAATGGCGCTTATGGGTTGGACGGGCGACAACGGCGATCCTGATAACTTTCTCCATGTTTTATTATCTGGAGAAAATGCCTCTTCACCTGCTTCTAACATCGCTTTTTATAAAAATGAAAAAGTTACAAAATTGTTAAATGATGCCAAAACTCTTCCCACTCAAGCTCAAAGGGTAAAACTTTATGAGGAGGCTCAAACCCTAATTCATGGTGATGCGCCTTGGGTGCCCATTGCCCATAGCACGGTGGCAATGCCCATGGATAAAAAAGTTGAGGGTTTTGCGTTGTCACCCACAGGAAGCCGAAATTTTTTCACCACAGAGTTCACTAAATAATTCATTTAGTGATTCTCTTTTTTTGTCTGGGAATGTCTATTTAATTGGGAACTTGGGAATGATTTTAGTAGCCATCAAGAGGTTTTTGTTTGCCATACCCGTGCTTTTAGCCCTAACTTTAATTTTGTTTTTGGCGGTAAAACTGATTCCCGGTGACATTGCGGTGGTGATGGCGGGAGAAAGGGCCACAGCGGAAAAACTGGAATTCATCCGCGAGTCCCTTCGCCTAAACGATCCTTGGTACCTCCAATATGGAAGATATCTCTTTAATTTGTTAACCCAGTTTGACTTGGGGCACAGCCTTTTTCACGACCGTCCCATTTTGGAACTTTTCCAACGCACCGTGCCCGCCACTGTGGAGCTTGCTTTGGGCGCCATGGCCATTGCCATACCCCTGGGATTGATGCTAGGGATTTTAGGGGCTATTTATCGCAATTCTTTTGTGGATAAAATCTCAACACTTTTTGCCATTTCCGGTGTAAGTATGCCCATCTTTTGGTTGGCGCTCGTGCTCATGTATGTTTTTTCCATGCAGTTGGGCTGGTTCCCCACTTCTGGCAGACTCTCAGATGAAATCCTATTTGATCCAGACACTCAGTCCATCACAAGGATGTACGTGTTAGATGGGCTTATCTTTGGATTGTCTGGGGAAGGATGGGAGTTGTTTACGTTGTCATTGAAACATCTCACACTTCCTGCCGTTGCGCTTTCCACCATACCTATGGCTTATATTTGCCGCATGACCCGTTCTGCTGTTTTAGAGGTTTTGGGCCAAGATTACATCCGGACGGCCAAAGCGAAAGGCGTTGGATTTACTAGACTCATTTCCTTGCATGTGATGCGCAATGCAGGCATTCAAATTGTGACGGTCATCATGTTACAGGCGGGCGGATTATTTGCTGGGGCTGTGATAACGGAAACCATGTTTGCCTGGCCTGGACTTGGTAAAACATTGGTGGAAAGCATTGGATCACGAGACTTTCCCATGGTACAAAGCGGGACACTTTTTGTGGGTTGTTGCTTTGTGCTCTTTAATTTAATTGCAGATCTTACCAACGCACTTTTGGACCCCAGAATTCGGGTGGGAGGAAGGTAACATGGAGCCCATTGTTCACGCACCAACTACCATTATACCTCAGAGCCTTATAGCAGAGCCTGGGGGGTTCATTTCTGACACCCGTTCCCCATGGTTCATTGCTTGGAAGGAAATACGCGGAAATAAAATCAATTTTGCTTGTTTTCTCTATTTGGTCTTTGCGGTGGTGGTTTCTTTACTCGCTCCCTGGATTGCCCCCCACGACCCCGATGCCGTGGATTTGCTTCAAGGCAGGCTCTTACCTCCCTTTTTCGTGGAAGGAGGATCACTTGAGTTTCCGTTGGGCACGGACAGCACGGGACGGGACGTGTTTTCCAGACTTCTCTATGGAGGCCGGATTTCCCTGTTTTTAGGATTTATTCCGGTTTGCCTGGGATTCGCCTTGGGCGTTCCTTTTGGGCTCGTTTCCGGCTACCTGGGTAAAAAATGGGATGAAATCTTTATGAGGATCAACGACTGTTTATTGGCGTTTCCTTCCATCCTACTTGCTTTAATTATTGTGGCCTTCTTGGGGCAAGGCATTGGAAATCTGATGATTGCCGTGGGTTTTTCCTATGCTCCTACCTTTGCCAGAGTGATCCGGTCTGCCGTATTGGCGGAAAAAAATAAAGAATATGTCACGGGTGCCTTTTCGCTGGGCGCCACTCACCCTCAAATTATCTGGAAGCATTTGTTACCTAATGTCACCAACTCACTGATTGTGGTTTTTACTTTGAGTTTTGCCTCTGCCCTCTTGGAAGCTGCTGGGCTTAGTTTTTTGGGTCTTGGGGTGAAACCACCCGCCGCCGAATGGGGAAGCATGCTAGCCGATGGAAAAAACTACTTTTACGATGGATGGTGGATGATTCTTTTTCCGGGTATTGCCATATTTACAGTGGTTATGACCCTAAACATTCTGGGCGATGCCCTGAGAGATGCTTTAGATCCTCGAAGTGTTAAGAAATAATGACTTGCCGAGTCAAAAAAAATGGATTTAGTTTTTTTAGAAATGTGCGGATAAATAATCTGAACATGATAAATATGGTGACGCATGGATTTAAGAAAGCTATTTCAAAACCTGGCGATGATTTTTTGGTCCACTCCCGTTTATGCTTTTCCCGTTTTAGTTAACGGCCAAGATGTCACATTACTTCTCAACAGCCAGCGCAGCCATCTGATTGCTGTGGCTCCCCCCAACGAATCTAATAAAGAGTGGCGCAGAGTTCCTTTGCAACAAGACGAAATCGAAGACGAAGCTTTGATTGTTTTTAGAACTCCAGATCGCACCATGCCCATTCGAAATGAGCTTCCTCGCCCCTCTAAAAAAGATCCTACCAGAGGGCAACTTAGGGAATTCCACAGACTGACCACAGACGATCTGGATTACGGCACCTGCGATGCTCAGTGTGAGTCTATGGCACATGCTGAAATCAAAAAGGTTTGTGGTTACGAGTCAAATGCTTCCTTAAAGGCTGTAAAGATAACCCTTACTTATCGAAAAAAATCGCTCTATATTGCCAATTGTAGACAAGAACGCGAGGAGCTTAAAAAATTCGTCGCTTCTGTTAACTTACCCAAACGAACCTTTACCAGCGATAAATTTCAGTATCGATTCGCCGGGTCAAAAGACATTTTGTTTGAAGGGATTTCGGTGGGTGACCATCATGATCTGATTGGACCAAGCGAAATGAAGGTTTACCTGAAGCCAAAATTCTTTTTAAATCTGGAATTTGGAAATAAGGACCTAGTTTCACAAATCACTTCCATCACGGAGGGGACTCAGTCTTTAGGAATTGAAACGGCATTTTCTTTGAATATTTTGAATATGAAGGTAAATACGCAGATCTGCTGCGACTTGTCGATTTACCAAGATGCGTTTTATTTTCCAGTTGTGCTCGATCTTCCCTTTGAGGGAAAGTCCTTTTCTAAAGGTAGCGGCCTTTTTTATGGGTTCGGGTTTAAGGGGAACTGGAGACAGGACATCAACATTTCCGCTCCTGCTGTTGGGCAAAAAGGTGACTCCGATCAAACTTCTAGCGCCCTGCTTGTAAAGGGAGAAAATGGAAATCGCATTGCTGTGGGTTTTCGTTCCATTTCTGATGAAAATGGGGTAAGATTTATCCCTACGTTAGCCACGAAAGATGATTTGAATAAAATGAATTTTCCCAAGGTTAATGGGAGCTTTGGATTATTCTACGATGTTACAAATCTAAAAAAAGGATTTCATGCGTTTCACATTTGGTTTTATGTGGGTAAGGCTCATGAGGAAGAAATTCTATTAGAATACGCTAAAAATGGCATTCTGTTTACCACCAAAGATCTTTAGTTTGAACTATTTAGCCTTAGTTTGTTCAATTCTCCACTTTCCCATAAATAAACAACTATTGAAATGTAGAGTAGAGTTTTCTTTAGGATTTTCTTGAGTTTTCAAAGAATCTCTGAATTCTAAGGTGAGACTAGGATTGCCTAAATTTTCTTTAAAAGTAACAATTATTTTCTCCATTCCATGGTCTTTTTCAGAGCTAAAAATAGGACCCGTGAGATTTTTAGAACGTACCTTAAAGCTGAGTTCTCTGGAATTTTGAGCAAAGTTAGCCGTTAAATGATAGACTTCTAAAGTAATGCCATCCACCAAACCATAGGCTTTCCATTCAAGGATTTGATGATTCGAAGTGCCTTTTAATAAAGTTAAAAGCAAGCGCTCATTTTGCATTACCGTTTCTTTTTCCACGCAAGAAAGAAAGGGAATTTCTAATGCAGTGCCTTCTTGTCTTTCCCTGGAGGATTCTTTTGAAGGCTCCGAAGAAGGGTTGGATATTTGTGGAATGATTTTTACTGTTTGAAACCCAGATTTATCAATAAGTACGATTGTATTTGTGCTTTGGGCTGAAGGGGTCTCTGGTTCTGGAGCTTTTTGGGAGAGCTGGGGTTGCCATTCTGACTGAGAGGGAGACAACGAAAGCTCAGCTGAGTTGGATCGGGAGGCGCATTGACAAAAAATGAACAAGGAAACAATAAACAGACAGCTCAATTTATCACCAGTTTTTTTCAAGACTCAATTCCCTAATCCAAGTTTCATCTGATCGGAATCTGATGCGATTTTAAAAAGGTCTTGATTTGGCCAACACTAAATTCATTTTCATGAATCATACTGGCCAATAGTAAAGCTTTTGAACCGTTCTGGCAAGCGTCCAATAAGTGGCTTAATTGACCTGCTCCACCAGACCAAACCATTGGACAATTCACCACCTCTCCCAATGATCTCATGAGTTTAATATCATAGCCCGCTTTGGTGCCGTCTGCGTCAATGGAATTAACACAAATTTCGCCCAAGCCCAAAGGTAACATCTTACCTATCCACTCAAGGGCGTCCCACGGGGTGGCCACTCTCCCTCCATTTTGATAACAACGATACCCACTTGGACAGCTTGAGTCTGATCCCACATCAACAGACAATACAACTGCCTGAACTCCAAATTTTTGGCTGATCTGAGCGATCAAGTCTGGGTTTTGGTAGGCGTAGGAGTTAATGGAAATCTTTTCCGCTCCAGATCGTATGCAATCAGAAGCGATTTCAATGGAATTAACACCACCTCCCACACATATGGGAATGAATACGGATTTGCAAATTTTTTGAATGGTTTGGGTGTCCGGACCTCTGCCTTCTGGGCTGGCGGTGATGTCATAAATCACCAATTCATCGGCACCTTCGTCGTAATATCGTTTTGCTAATTCAACAGGGTCGCCAAGATCTCGATTGTTTTTAAACTTAATACCTTTTGTTACTTTTCCGTCTCGCATATCTAAACAGGGTATAATTCGAGTTTTTAACACGGTGTAAGCTCCAAGAATCTTTTCATCAGTTTTATTCCCACCTCAGCGCTTTTTTCAACATGAAATTGAAATCCAACCGTGGACCTGGAAGCCACTGCTGCAATAAATTGAAAACCCGCATATTCCGTGGTGGCTAGCACCCAATCCGGTAGTGCCAGATCAGCAGGAACCATACCGGCATAGGAATGAACAAAGTAAACATCGGGCTGGTGGCCTACCGCCGATTGAAAGTGAGTGCAGAGGGGGTTTGCTGGGTTCCAAACCAAATGATTCCATCCCATGTGGGGAATGGTATGGGGAGGTTTTATGGGCATTTTTTGGATTTGATAAGGAAACAATCCCCACCCCTTCGTGTTTCCCTCTTCACACCAGTCACCTAGGAGCTGCATGCCCACGCAAATTCCCAGCAGGGGAACGGTGCGGTTTGGAGATTTCAACATCTGAAAAAAGTCTTCGGAATACCTTCTGGAAAATTCAGAACTGGCTTGACCGGCATGACCCACGCCTGGAAAAATCAGGTGAGAAAATCCGGTCAAATCAAAATCGGTATCCAATAATTTGGGATGAATTTCTAGATGTTCCAAAAGATTCAATACGCTGCCAGGATTACCGGCTCCGTAGTCCAAAATTCCAACGGAGTTGTTGTATTTGGGAAAAGGAGTGTTGAGTGTCATTTGATCTTGCTCCCCAAACCAGTTAAGGCCAGTGAACGCCAGAGAAGGAAATTCCTGCCAACGAGCCATGGTTTTATACATACTCTATCTAAGTTCGTCTTGCAATTGAACCTTGGATATAGTAAGCTTAAGTGATCAATTTTAGGAGAAAAAGGATATGTTGGAACTTTTTTGGGACTCCTCCATGGATGTTCAGCTCCAAGAGATGAATTCTGAACATAAACGCTTAATTGAGATCATGAACCGACTTTCCTTGGAATTTGTGCAAAAATTTCCACGACCCTCCATTAAATCGACTCTCGAAGAACTGGTTAAGTTTACCACGAAGCATTTTTCCCACGAAGAAAAAGAGCTAGAGGCCATGCAATATCCTGAAATAGAAACGCATAAAAAGCTTCACGCCCAGCTTTTGAGCACCCTTAATAAGTCTCTAGAAGACTATAAAAAAGGCACGGATCTGGATGAAAAATTTTTTGAATTTTTACATATGTGGCTCAAATCGCACATTAGGGGATTAGACGTTCAATATGGCAAGTTTTATGCTTCAAAGTCAGACTCTTCACTTTCTTCGGCCTCTTAAAGGGATCCCAGGACATTCATGATTTGATGCCTAAAATTGGGGCAAAAGGAAATGGCGCTGCCTCCGTATATCGTTGATTTTCCTTTTAGATCCACGAGATCACCCCCAGCACCCAAAAGAATAGGATATAGGGCCGCCACATCCCAAAGATTCATGATGGGGTCAAACATCACTTCTGCTCTTCCTCGAGCCACCATCATGTGTCCAAAACAATCCCCCCAGCCTCTCATGCGTTCAAACTCACACTGCAACTTCTGAAATAGGTGTGGCTGCTTTGCTAACTCAAAGACTTGCGGTGAAGTAAACAACACAAGTGCCTCTTTTGGATCCTGAAGGGAGGACACCCTAATGGGTTGGCGGCCTGACCCGGAATAGTCCGTCAAATAGGAATCTTTTCCCACGACTCCTAAAAAAACTTCATTGAGAGCGGGAAAACCCACCAACCCCGCCACTGGATTATGATGCGCCTCAATTCCAATGAGAGTTCCAAAAAATGGCACTCCACTCACAAAGGATTGGGTGCCGTCAATGGGGTCCAGTATCCAGCGAAAACCACTGCTGCCAGCATGTTCTCCATACTCTTCTCCCAACACGGCATCGGAAGGAAAACGCTCCAGAATCCACTTTCTAAGATTTAACTCCGTTTGCTGGTCCGCTAGGGTCACTTGCGATCGGTCCTTTTTGAGCTCCACCTTTAAGGACTGTGAACCATACAATTCTAAGATAAAACGTTGGGTGGAAAACATAAATTCTTGCGCCGCTTGAAGTCTGGCGTTAATCTGCATTTCCAACTCTAGATCAACCACTGTCATAGGGACTCCTTCGTGACCATGCCTATTTACCGATATTTTTTATATACCTGGCGTTTCCTTGGGATTCAACATTTAGTCTATCGATTTTGTGTTCTTTGGGTCAGTTGGGAATCCGCAGGATTTGAAAAACCATGGAGGCAAGCGTCCACAGGCCTTGCTTCGGACGTCTTTGTAAGCGGCATTTTGTCTATTCTGCTTTTGATTTTTTCCTTTTCCAAACTTGCCAAGATTCTTGTTTTTGTTTTGATACAACTTTTGCTTATTTTATTATCGGTCAATCTCATTAGCATCATCTATCGAAATGAAAATATTGGGTTATCGGATTTTTGGTACCTTAAAGACGCTCCGGTGTTGATTGATTCTGTTGTCTTTGAGTTGATCAAAAAGCCGAGTTATTTCGTGTTAATAGCAGCATTTTTGGGAGTTCAGTTTTTGTTTGGAAGATGGTATTTCGCCAATCGCCCATCTTTTGAATTTATAGAATTTAAATTGAACCTTAAATGGATTGTGTCTCTATTGGTATTGATAGGTGCTTCCCGAAGCTTTACTCTTAGCGCCCGATTTATGGAACATCATCCCAGCGAAAGCCACCCCGTTACGTTTTTATATTGGCGGTGGGCTGTGGAATCGGCTCGGAAAATGGCGGCACCTCTCCAGGGAATCAATCAATTGTCCAAGTTTTTAGAAGGTCAAAATTATCACACTCAAAAAAATGAGTTGCCTTACAATAGAAATACACGAGATTTTGTTTTGCCGTCTCTGAATCAAGTTTTCGTTCCAGGACAATCAAAACTGGATGCCAAGATGGATCACGTGGTTTTTATTTTAGCCGAGTCTTTAGGGCGGGCTATTGAGAAAACAAGACCAGAAGCTTTGCAGCCACTTGAAAAAATCAGAAAATCATCCCTCTGGCTGGATTCCCATTTTTCCAATTCCTATCGCACTTGTGGAGCCGATTTTTCGGCGCTATGTTCCATGGAAAATCCACTGCAAACTTATACAAAGCGGGACTACCCCAATTCCCGATATTTGTGTTTGCCAAAAGTCTTTGAAAACTTGGGATACGCCACCCACTTTCTAAGTGGTGCTGATGGAGCCTTTGACTCCGCAGAAGAATGGATGCTCAAAAATGGAACTCAACGTTCATTTACTGCGAAGCATTTTCCGCAAAATACCCCGAGATTTTCCTATGGCGTTCATGATGAATTTTTATTCCAGAAACTGTTTGACGAGCTAGAGAAAGCCTCATCTCCCACCTTTTTTAGCGTCATGACCGCATCCAATCATCATCCTTACACCCTTCCTCCTGGGTTTCTTGAAGCCCATTCTCACATTGCAGCTTGGACGGATCTTGAAAAAAGCACCTACTATGCTTCGTTTGTTTTGGCCGAATTTTTAGAACGGGCTTCTCGATCGAAGTGGAATGAGAAAACTCTTTTTGTGGTGTATGGTGACCACAATCCCTGGGGCACTGCCATAGGCGATCTCTCTCATCCGGTAAAATTAGAGGATTTAAGAACTCGATTTAAAACGGTTGCGTTTTTCAAGCACCCTAAATTGAAACCACAAACCATAGATATAGACACCACGCATCTGCAACTGGCTCCAACGGTATTACAAATGTATAACCTATTGCAGGTTAAAAGCGATCTCGTGTTCCATGGGGTATTTGATAAAGGTCCTTTTTCCAACACTAGCGCCCAGGAAAACACCAGAGGAGCCCCCTGGCTTTTACACAATAGAGAGAGAGCTTTGGTGGAGGAGTGGACCACCCAGAGATGCCGAAAAATACTTCCCGAACTTCCAGAGGTACCTTGTGATCCTCAAGATCTAAGTGACCTCAAATTTTACCGAGAAACCTTTTTTGACACCATGCAGTGGCAGTCTCAGCTTAGAGAAACCAAGGGGAACTGGGATTCGTCTCGCGTAACAGAAGACTGAAATTCACTTAGAGTAGCAGATTTTCAAATATTCCCGCTGCTCCCATTCCGGTTCCCACACACATGGTAACGCATCCATATCTTTGTTTTGTTCTTGCTAAACCATGTACCAATGTGGCTGTCCGAATGGCTCCAGTGGCACCCAGTGGATGTCCTAGTGCGATGGCCCCACCGCATGGATTAACTAATGCAGGATTCAACTCACAGTCTCTCATCACGGCTAAGGACTGTGCCGCAAAAGCCTCATTGAGTTCAATCCAACTCAGGTCTTTTAAGGTAAGACCAGCGGCCTTAAGAGCTTTGGGAATGGCTTCTTTTGGCCCAATCCCCATGATCTCCGGCGGAACTCCTGCCACGGAAAAACTCACGAAGCGCGCCATGGGCTTGAGTTGATATTTTTTGACGGCCTCTTCAGAGGCTAGCAAAACGGCGGCAGCTCCATCGCTCATTTGGGAGCTATTTCCGGCTGTTACGGATCCGGTTGCACTAAAAACAGGTCTAAGTTTCTGCAAAGCTTCTAAGGTGGAATCGGCTCTAGGACCTTCATCTCTTGTTACTTTAAAGGACTTTTGAATGGTTGTTTCTTTGGTGGGGTCAAAAAACCTATCGGTTACTTCATAAGGCAAAATCTCAGAATTGAAATAACCATTCTCTATGGCATTTATGGCTCTTTTATGGCTCTCTAAGGAAAAAGCATCTTGGGCGGCTCTGTCTAAGGTCCATCTAGTAGCCACATTTTCCGCCGTCATACCCATCCCAAGCGCAATGGACGTAAACTCTTTGTGAGCAAAAAACTCAGGATTCATCACCACTTTATTGCCCATCATGGGAACCATACTCATGGATTCTGTCCCTGCGGCTATGGCAAGTTCTCCTTGTCCTGTGCGAATTTGGTCCGCCGCCAATGCCACTGCCTGCAATCCTGAGGAACAAAATCGATTAATGGTGTATCCAGGAACCCCATTGGGATACCCCGCCATGAGAAGGGAAATGCGGGCCACGTTCATCCCTTGCTCTCCTTCGGGCATGGCGCAACCCACCACCACGTCGGAAATTTGGGTAAGGTCTAGCTGAGGAAAAGGCTTAACAAGTCCCTTCAGAACGTGGGCCAAGAGGTCGTCAGGTCTTGTGTTTTTAAAGACTCCCCTGGGAGCTTTTCCTACGGGAGTTCTTACGGCAGCAACGATGTAAGCTTCTTTTAATTTAAATGTCATAAGTCACTCCGGTTGTTTTAATTTCTAAGAGGTTTACCTGTTTGTAACATGTGTTCAATTCGTGCTTGAGTTTTTTCTGTTTTTAGTAAAGATACAAAGTGGGCTCTTTCTAGATCTAGCAAGTAATTTTCGGTCACTTGCGTTCCTGCGTCCACATCTCCACCGCATAAAATATCAGCAATGTAGCTTCCAATGAGGAAGTCATGCTCGGAAATAAATTTTCCTTCCAGCATGTTGTAAAGCCCCGCTTTAAGAGTGGCTGTAGCTCCACGTCCACACACCGGAATCGCCTTCATGATGTGGGCAGGTCGATAATTGAAGTACCTCATTTGTAATACTTTTTGTTTGGCCAAATTCAGAATCTCATATTGATTAAACACCACAGAATCTGAATTTTTAAGATACCCAATTTCCTGTGCATGGTGGGCGCTCGTGGATACATTTGCCATGGCAATGTGATTGAAAAATCCTTTGATCGTATTGAATGCATCATTCCCTCGGGACTCTTGCCAAGCTCGAATGGCAAATTCCTTACAGCCACCTCCGGCAGGTAAAAGTCCCACACCCACCTCCACAAGTCCCATGTAGGATTCTAAAGAGGCCACCACATGGGGAGCATGCATCACAAACTCGCACCCGCCTCCCAAAGCCATGCCATACATGCCCACCACGGTGGGAAGTGGTGCGTATTTAATCAACATGCTAGTGTCTTGAAATTTTTTAACCATTGTTTCTAAAAATACAAAATCCTTGGACTTGGTTTTTTCCACCACTTGAGCCAGGTTGGCGCCTAAACTAAACGGTGCTTCCGTTTGCCAGATCACCACCCCTTTTAGTCCTTTAGATTGGGCCATTTTGTAGGATTCATGAATGCCATCCAAAACATCATCGCCCACAACATGTTGTTTACTTACGAAGCTGATGACTCCAATTTTATCACCAGTGGTCCACAGTCGCACGCCGGTGTTGGAAAATAGGGTTTCGCCGTAGTCGGCGGTTTCAGACACTAAACGGTCTGGGTAGGCCTGACGCTGATACACAGGAAGGCTGGATCGAGGCATAAAAGATTTGGTGGTGGGAGAGTAAGACCCGGTTGCAGAATGAACGCCTTTTTCTGCGTTATTTACCCAGGCTGGTAAAGGGGATTTAGTATAGGTTTTTCCCTGGGAAATCTCTTCTTGCATCCATTTTGTCACCGCGGTCCAACCCGCCGCTTGCCAAGTTTCAAAGGGGCCAAATGTCCAACCATATCCCCATCGGATGGCCAAATCACAGTCCCTGGCATTGGAAGCGACTTCTTCTAAGTGGTAGGCGCAGTAGTGAAAAGAATCTCTGAGGGAACACCAAAGGAACTGGGCTTGAGGGTGTGAACAGGCTCTCAATTCTTCTAGCTTTTTAGCAGGATCTTTTAAAGACAAAATCTTTTGAACCTCTGGTGCAATCATGCCCTCTTGCTTTTCATATTGACCTGTAGTCAGATTCAAAGCCAAAATGTTTTTGCCATCCTTTTTGTAAAGGCCAATTCCTGTTTTTTGTCCAAGACATTTATTGGCAATGAGTGTCTCACACCAAGCAGGTACCCTATAAAGGCCGTGCCAGGGATCGTTTTTGCAATTCTGAGTTAAGGTGTTGATGACATGGGAAAGAGTGTCTAGCCCCACCACATCTGCCAATCGGAAGGTGCCGCTTTTGGGACGTCCAATGGGAACTCCGGTGAGCGCATCGGCCGTGGAAATATCTAGTCCAAAAAATTGTGCATAATGCATGGTGAGAAGCAAAGATCCCACACCGAGCCGATTGCCGATGAAATTTGGAGTGTCTTTAGCTCTTACTACGCCCTTGCCCAAAACACTCGTTAAGAATGTTTCCAATTTATCCATTTGGGCCGAGTCTGTTTTAGGTTGGGCAATGAGTTCCACAAGACTCATATAACGGGGAGGATTGAAAAAATGAACACCCAAAAAATGAGAGCGAACGGACTCAGGAAGTTTCAGGCTCAACGCCTCGATTCCTAGTCCGGAAGTGTTACTGGCCAAAAGCGCATTTTTTCCCAAAAACGGTAGAATTTTTTGGTAGAGATCCACTTTCCATTCCATGCGTTCAGAGATGGCTTCTATAACCAAGTCACATTTTTGAAGGTGGGCAAGGTCGGTTTCATAGTTGGCGGCAATGATGTGAGTGGCTTTGAGTTTTGTGCTGAGTGGACTTGGAGAAATTTTGGCTAGATTAGCGATGGCAGAGTTCGATATTTGATTCAAATTACCATCTTTTCCTGGAAGATCAAAAAGAAACACTGGAATATCAGCGTTGGCAAAATGGGCAGCAATTTGAGCCCCCATTACCCCAGCCCCAAGCACAGCAACACAATGAAACGAACTTTGGATTGGCTCCATGAAAAACCCTTTCTTTTTTCCCGTGTAAATGGAATGGCACAAACCTAAACTTCTTTTGTGGATTTTTCAATGCTAAACTCACAAAATCAATCCAAATGGAGTTGTGGAATTATGATTAAAATAAAAAATTGCATTTTTGTTTTTGCTTTATTAATGTTTACTTGTTCATGCATCAGAAAAAAGCTTGCTGGGAGTAAATCACTAAATACCTCCTCGGCCGAACCGAAGGGAAGCGGAGACTGGACCTCTATTGAAGGATTGGTTCAAATTCCCTTTCAAGCCAGCGTCCTAAAGAATCCCGCTGCAACGACGGCCCTAAAAAATCAGTTCTTTTATACTCAGTATCAGTTTAAGATAGAAAAGGGTGAATCGGCATCCAAAACCCCTTCTGCCACCTTTTCTGCCCAACTTTTGGAGGATGGGGGGTTTCAATTCGAACTCAATAAATTGGCTAATGCTGGAGCCACCAAGCCCAAATTTTCCGTTGCCTTCCAAAACTGGAAAGCGACCGATGTGAAACCTTGCTCCGGCGCAGATAGCCGCATCGAGGGGACCACTTGCGAAAAATGGACGTTTTCAGAACCGTCCACCCAAAAACCAAGTGCTCCTGCCACCAACCCCAAAAATCCTCCGGCTTCTCCAGCCTCTCATGCCGAGTTTATCCTTGAGTTGGATGACAGCAACCGATGGGTTACCACACATGTGAGCTTTTTGGGTTTTCCTGGGGTTGTGGTGGAAGACATGACTCAGGAACCTTCCAACGGCACAACAACGGAGGCGGGATCGGCTAATTAGAAAAAAGTTTGGTGCCTAGATTAGCCCTGGGCCGTGCTTGGACACCACTTTTAGGCTTGCTTGTCTTACTCCATCCTGAAGCAAAATATGATTGGCCGCCTCTCTTCCTGTGCACACGGCGCGCTCCATTAAAGCGCTGGGGTAGGCCGTGTGGCACCAATCTCCTGCTAGAGTCAAATTTTGAAGGCCCATTTCTAAAGGAGTGTGGGTGCTTGGGCGGAGACTGGCTTGCCCCACTTCAAAACTAGAAAAATTGTCATAACTTCCCACACTAAAATCCAGCAGCTGAGCCCCATCTAGTTCAGGTAACAACTCCACAACTAAGGATTCAATCATAGGCCAAATTTGAGCGTCAGATTTGGACTTAAGGGCATCATTGGCGTACAAGTGAAATTCTAAAATGCTTCCACCCGTCTGATCTGCCCATGCGGCGCTTTCTTTTTCCAATTTATTAAACTCTGCCATCAAGTTAATGGGTTTGTGTTGTGGGGTCTCAATCACGGCAGGTCTGGAAGAGAGTGGGGCTTTGTCTAGCCAAACTCTTAGAACTTTGTAATGGGGAGCTGTTTTCATGGAACCAATTTTTTGCGTCAGATTTCGCAGGTTTTCGGATGGACCATTTAAGCTTTTGCTATTTTTTAAAATGCGGTGAGCCGCTTTGGCTTCTGTAGCAAGGACAAGATGGTCAAAGTTTTTATCTACAAAACCCCTTGAGGTAACCAAGGATGTAACTTTGTTATTGTTAAATTCCAGGGTTTCGATGGCTTGGTCTAAGTGAAACACCACACCCTTACCCTTGAGGTAATCTACCCATGGTTTTAAAACAGCAGTATTGTGATCGGAGGTGGTAACGTCTCTATTCATGGCCTTTGGATTACTTAAAAAGTAGAGGTGCATATAGAGTACCATTTCATAGGCACTAATTTTGCTTACATCATTTAACGTAACACTTGCCGCGGGCTCCATAATGATATCAAAAAACTTCTTATCCACTCCCTTGTTTTTGGCCCAGTCTAAAAAGCTGATTTTATCCAGATGAGCCATTTTATCGTAATTAAAATTCATTACCTCCCACATGGCATTTAGCTGGCCCACGGCATCCAATAAATTCAAATTGGGAGATCTTTTCATGAGTGCAAACAGATTTAGTGGGTAAATCTGAGGGTCGCTTTTTAGTGCTTCCGGCTCGTAGTCTCTAAAGAGAAAATCTACCGTATTATAGGGAGTAAAATTCTTATTGATGCCTAATCGGTCTCTAATATCCTGAAAAACATGGTAATTGTGGAACCACATGTGAAGACCGTGCTCGACATTGAAATTTCCTTGTGAATTTGAGATGTTACGGGTTGCCAGTTTTCCGCCCACGATGGGCATGGCATCATAGATTTCCACAGCGTAACCACGGTCGGCCAGCTCCAATGCCGCGGAAAGTCCGGCTAAGCCTGCACCAATAATAAGCGTTTTTTTGCTGAATGGTTTTGCTAATTTTTGGGGCGCCAGCGGGTTTAAAGGTGAAATCACATCGGGAGAGCGGGGCTGAGCCTCTGCGGTGGAGTTCTGGGTGGCTAAAAATAATCCAGCTAGACCACTCAGACCAAGGAGGGAGCGTCGGTCGATTGTGTTCATAATGATTTCCTTTCAAGGAGTTTTTTAAAAATTCACCTCATTCGCCTCTTTTTTGCCACGAAGAGCAAAAAAAGACCAGAGAAATCTTTTTTTGTTGCCATTCTTCCGGGCTTGTGCCAGTTTTTATCTCTAATTTAAAACAGGGTTTTTATTTTATTCAATGGAAATTCAGGATTATAAATATCAGAGATTGGCGGGAGAAGTGGTTAGCCTTGGTCCCATTGATCCCCTACTGCTACCTTTTTTTTCCGTGGATTCCAGACGCAATCTGTGGGTGGCAGAAGCCTATCGGTGGAGGTGGATCTGCCAACCCCATTGGAAGATTTCTAAAAGTGCTCTTTTGAGCCATTTGGAAAACCCTCCCTTAAAAGGTCCCCCACTTCGCCCCTTTCAAAAATTAGCCATGCAGGCTTGGATAAAGTCGGGTGGGTGGGGAAGTGTTGAGCTTCCCACGGGTGCAGGTAAAACGTGGCTAGCCATTCACATCATTGCCTTTATGAAACGGCCTACCCTGATTTTGGTGCCAACGATCATTCTCATGCGCCAATGGCAAGAAGAACTCATCACTCATTTTGGAGAGGAGGTGGGAGTGCTTGGGGATGGGGAAAGGTTACTCAAAAAGTATACGGTGTCTACTTATGCATCGGCCACACAGTTCTTTAAATCTCAAAAAGATCCCTTTGAGTTTTTAGTATCCGATGAAGCTCATCATCTTATGTCGGGAAATCTTCATCAACTTCCCAAAATGTCGGCTGCGATTTTCAGACTTTCTTTGTCTGCTTCCTTTTCATTAAAGTTAGAAGGTTTACCGAAACAGTGTTTGCAGCCCCTGGGAAATATTGTGTATAGGATCATGCCAAAAGAGCTGCCTAAAAACATTCTTAAACCTTTTGTGACTAAATATCATTCTGTTACTATGAATGATAGATTCGCGCAGTCTTTTAATGAGCTAAAGCCAAAACTCAAATCATCTTTTGAATCGATCCATCAATTAAAAAGCAAAAACAAACAGGGAAAGATAGAGATTGAACACGCAAAGGTCATCTATCGATGGAAGCTTCTTAAACAACAAGTTTGGCTGAGTGAAGAAACCTTGAGTGCCTGCAGGTCCATTTTAAATTCCAGGCCAAGAGACACCAAAACTTTAATCTTTTGCCCAGACTCCATCACCGCCTGTTACCTTTCTCATGCCCTTAAAATTCCGGCCATTTTAGCAGAGATCTCAAAATCGGAACGCATGCTATGGCTTAGCGAATTTCGTGAAGGTCAAATCAGCGAACTCATCACCTGCAAAGTGCTCAATGAGGGTTTCGACCTTCCCGCTATTAATCGGTGCATATTATTTGGAGGTAGCAATCAAAGAGTGGAGTTTATGCAAAGACTAGGAAGAGCTCTAAGGTATGAGAAAGGAAAGCAATGCGAAATCCATACGATACTTGTGCAAAATCTTCACTCTTCCTTTAACCAGATCCTCGATTCGAAATTTTTAAAGTCGCAATACGGAACACTTCATGAAGCCACATTATTTGACTGAAAGGGAAATTCATTTAGCAAGGGATGTGCTTTTGAAGCTCAGAGACTTGAATGAATGGGAGTATTACAAAGCCAATCAGAATATGATCCTTTGGCACTTCGATAGGGGGGGGACCCCTACGGAACGGGAATTGATAAATATGGCACTGCTTCTCGTTCCCAAAGAAGAAAAAGATTTTAAGGAAACGAAAGCGCTTAGGGCCAAATTCTTTTCCTCTTCTTCTTCAAAATGTGATCCTCAACAACTTTATGAAGACGTTTCCTTTTTTAAAAAGGTTCAGTCTCAAAATTGGCCGATGGATGGGGAAGAGCTGCTTCTGCGCACCAATCGACGAAGGCTGAGTCGTATCATTTGTTGTGCTTGGATGATTGAAGTTTCAGGCACCATTTGTGCTCCAGAGGTGTTAAAAGTATGCAAAACATCTAGGCTTATGGTATGGAATTTGCCCACTGAAGATGGATTCAAAATGGTGGTGGCAGGCCCATTGAGAGTGCATGAACGAAGTGTGTTGTATGCCAGAGAACTCTGCAATGTTGTGTTTAGTGTGTTGGAATTTTCAGACGTTTATGTGAGAATTTTTACCCATGAAACCAGCAAAAGGTATTTTGAAATAGTAGGTTCGGATCCCTATTTTAAACCACCCAAATCCAGAAATTCAGAACCCGTGTTCCAGTTGATGAAAAAGGTGAAACGCTGGCAAAAGCAAAATCCTTTGACTCCCTTTGATCTCACACCCTCCACTTGTCGCTTCCAAAGCCCATTGGGGCAGATCATGGCAGACTTTGAAGTCTGGATGGAAGTAGAAGAAAGGCCCATCTACTTTGAATGGGTTGGGTTTTGGACCGAGGCGTTTTTACGTAAAAAGCTTTTGGTGTTGGAGTCTTTTAGCAACTCTAGTGTTTGTTTGATGGTGGATTTAAGCCTAGGAAAAGAATTAAAATGTTTAGAAACTTCAGAAAATCCGCGGATTTTTTGCTATCAAGGCACCATTGATGTTCAAAAATGGAGAGAATGGTGTGTTCAATACACCATGTCATTAAAAAAGGAGCTGTAAAATTCTAAGTTTGAAGTAAGATCCACCTGGAGCCTTCTTCCAGTATCACTTCTTTTTCTGTCGAACCATCTAAGAGAACTGTTGAGTTTTGTATTGCATTTGTATAACCAATTAACACCTGGGCACTAAGATTCTGTGAAAGAATATCTTCTGCGGCCTCAACTGCGCATTTTAATCCAAATTCTGCATCACCCAAGGCAATGGCATCAAGAAAGGTATCTGAATCGATTCCCAAGACTTTACCCAAATTACCAAACACGGAGTTTCCCACACTAGAAGCAAATGCCATGGGACTCGCAATGCCATAAGATTCACTAAATATGCATTTGGCGTATCTTTCTAAATCAACAAAATTTCCCGTCCCTGTGGAAAAAAGGAGATGCGTTTTTTTGTTCCATTTTAGGGGAACACCCAAAGTTTGAAGAAATTGTTTGGCCCCCATCAATGTTAATTTTTGAAAATAAGTACAACGTCTAAAGTGAGATCCCACGAGCTGATTAAATTCGGGTTCTAACTCCGTGTCTCGATTTTTGATATCGGGAAGTGAGGACTTCAAATGCTTTCTGGAATAAATATGATCATGCATCAAAAATTTGGTGATTGAAGCGGGCAAAGACCAATCTAGTTCATTCATATTCTAGCACCATTGCGGCGTTAGCGCCTCCAAAGCCAAAGGAATTAAAGAGTATATTTTGCTTTGAACCCAAGGGAATGGATGAAGTGGTGGGGGAAAAAAAATCCAGCTCTGGGTCGGGCGTTTTAAACCCAACTGTGGGTGGAATCACTCCCCGATCTAAACACGCCTTTAATAAAACCACCTCGGTTATGGCACTGGCAGCAAGAGTATGTCCAATGGCTCCCTTGAATCCCAAAACAGGAGGCAATGGATTTCCTCTTTTTTCTCCCGATTTAAAGAGAGACTTAATACCCTTAATTTCACTATTATCATTTTCAATTGTGGCGGTGCCATGGGATTTTATGAGTGTTAATTGAAGTGGTAACAACTGTGCTTTTTGAAGGGCTTGCGCGCAAGCATCGGTGATGCATTTCCCACCCGCACTTGGAGCAGTGAGATGGGTAAAATCCGTAAGGGTGATCGAACTTTTGATGCGTAGCTGACGCTCTTTGGGAGGAGCTTTTTTTGAAAGAATTATGGTAGCACAGGCATCTCCCAAACTAATTCCGTTGCGGCGTGCATCAAAGGGGGCGCAGGGAGAAGAGCTGTAAATCAACAGATCTCGAAACCCACTGAGATTGATTAACTGAACACGGTCCATCCCCAGGCAAATGGCAAAATCAATGGAGCCTGAGTTCAGGGCAAGGTGTGCTTGATGCATGGCGTGTTGTCCGGCGGAACAGCTTGAAACAGAGGTGTTGGAACGGTTAAAAATGACGCCATGTGTTTCTTTAACATAATCTCTTAGAAATTGGGACAGGTGAAAAGGGGTATCATCATGTAAGGTTGGAGCAAAATTGGGTTGAGAGAAGTTTAGATATTCTGAAGTAAATGACTTTTCGCTGTCGAAGGAAAACCCTCCGGAAGTGGCCACAAACAATCCAAAACGAAACGATTTTTCAAGCACACCCTGGGCATTTAGCTCATGGAGTGCCATATCTATCTGTGATTTTACCCAGGTTTTTGTGTCCGTGGGTATTTGACATCGAGCCGCCCAAAATTCCTCAGGAAAAAAATGGAAAGGGGGATTCTCTCGGCTTTGTAACGCAATGGCGGTTTTTTGGTTTAGGAGTTGATTCACACAATCTTGAATCTGAGCTCCTAGTCCACAATGAACGGTGCCCCACCAATAGTAGGAATCCGCACTCATGTATACGCTCTAGGTTCGGACGTAGGAAGCTGGGACTGGATGTGTAAAGCTAGGGAATGAACGGACTGAAAGGCATCTTTAGCGCTGCTGATGTCTTTCAATCGAACTCCATATTGCTTTTGAATCATCATGGCAATTTCCACAGCATCCAAACTATCCATGGTGAGACCGAGCTTGGGATTGTTAATCAATTGAGCATCCTCTTGAAGATCATCTGGGTTTAAATCCAATCGATTGGTTGCCGCTAAAATGATCTTCTTCACTCCATCCACAATCTCTACAAAACCCAAATGGTGGGTGTCCATAACTTTTAGCTCCTCAAGAAACCAAACTTATGATACCTTAGGGCTAAGATTTGGTTCAAGTCAAATCATTGTGGGGAAGCGCTAAGAGATTCGTTGGCAGGTGCTGAGGCTTGAGTTAAGGTGTTTTAGGGGTCAGAGGTTTGAATCCTCTTGGGAGGTTGTTTTGAAGTGCGTAGTGGTTAGCTTTTCTCAAACCGGGCAGCTAAAACTCGCCTTGGAACATTTTTGTAAACCTCTCAAAAAAGCGGGATGGGAAATTGAATTTGTTGAGATAAAATGCAAAACAGGTTTTCCTTATCCTTGGTCATTTTGGCGATTTTTTGAAACCATGCCCTCGTGTGTGTTGGAAAAATCGTATGATCTAGAATACGAAATGGAAGCGCATGCCACTGAAAAAATAAAAGAATCTCAGCTGGTGGTGCTCGGCTTACAACCGTGGTTTTTAAGCCCCAGTGTGCCTGTGAATAGCTTTTTAAACTCAAGATGTGCTCGAGAGCTTTGCGGCAAGCCAGTGGTGGCGATAGTGGCCTGCCGGAAAATGTGGTGGAACGCCGTTCAGAGGGTAGCCTATCATGTGGACCGATTGGGCGGTATATGGAAGGGATATGGGGTGATATCGCTCAAAAAGGGGGCGTTTTTGTCCCATCTGACCACCCCCTTGTGGTTGCTCACCGGCAAAAAAAACATCGGTGGCAAACTCATTCCTTCAGGGGCTTTATCAGAAGATCTTTTTCTTTTGTATGAAGAGTATGGTGCTCAGATGGTGCTCCATCAGGCTAAAATAAAGGATGGTCAAAAAGCGGACATTTTTGCCCAGTGTTCTTCCATGGAGTGGCAATTCACTTACCATTATGCTGAAAAATGGGCTCGATTGGGTTTTCCGTTTTTTGCTAGACTCATTAACACAGCGTCAAAAAAAGGATTCCTCTGGAAGTTGGTCCATCGATTGGCAATCCTATCGTTTCTCGGATATTTAATCTTTATGATCGTTTTCATGATACCGATTATACAATGTGTTACTAAAGTATTACAATTGGGTCGCTCAAACCAAAATATTCTTTTTGAGAGGGAGAAGTTGCACACATGAACCCTGTTTATTTAGTTGGGTTTGGAACATTTTTACCAGGCAATCCTGTTTCTAATGAAAAATTGGAAGAGATTTTGGGTGTGGCTGGTGGTAAACCATCTCGAACCAGAAGTATCGTCCTAAGAAACAACGGGATCAAACAGCGGTATTATGCAATCGATCCACAAACAGGTCTTAAAACTCACTCTAATGCCGAATTAGCCGCTCAGGCTGTGATTAATTCTTGTGCTTCTGCGGATGTTTCCTTAGATTCTCTTGATCTTCTCACCTGCGGTACGTCACTTCCCGATGCTATGATGCCTGCCCATGCCAATATGGTGCAAGGTGAGCTTAAAATGAAGGCACTTGAGACCATCTCCGTGTCTGGGGTTTGCGGTGCCGGTGTGGGAGCCTTGAAACACGCGTATCTGGCCATAAAATCAGGAGACGCTCAGTGTGCTGTGAGTGTGGGATCGGAAAATTCTTCCGCCCATGCTCGAGGAAAATACTTTAGAGCAGAACTCGATCTCAAAGCAGAGGCGTTGGAGAAAGACCCTGCACTTGCGTTTGAAAGCGATTTTCTCCGATGGATGTTGTCGGACGGTGCAGGTGCCTTTATTCTCTCTAACCAGCTGCCGAAACACACCCCCGCATTTCGATTGAACTGGATGGAAAGTATCAGCTATTCTGGTGAGTTTGAACCTTGTATGTATATGGGCCTACAAAAATCGCCTGGTGGAGGACTTAAATTCTGGAAAGAATTCGAACCCCTCACTCAGGCCTTAAGCGAAGGGGTTTTAAATGTTCAACAGGATGTTAAACTACTTCAAAAACATGTCATCCAGGTTACCGCAGCTCGAACCATGCAAAGGGTTCAGGCAAAGAGAAATTTAACTCCTGGCGATATTGATTGGTTTATCCCTCATTATTCTTCAGATTATTTTAAAAAGGATTTGTTTGAAAATCTGAAGGAAGTGGGATTTGAAATTCCCTTGGAAAAATGGTTTACAAATCTGAATCAAGTTGGAAACATTGGATCCGCGAGTATTTATGTTGCATTAAATGAATTTGTTCATAGGTCACTGTGTCAACCTAATCAAAATGTACTTTGTTTCGTACCCGAAAGCGGGAGAATGTCTGGACACTACTTCCACCTGACTAGGGTGCAGTAATTCTCCACTGAAAGGTAACAGGAAAACATTGCTGTGAAAATAGATCAAGTACCGCAAGACCCAGGGGCCTGTTATTCTGGCTTTAAAAGAGTTTGCTACGCTCAAGATAATAACTTAACGTTACAAAGAGTGGCTTCCATAGGATGGCAGCCAGAAATTGAGGCCACTACACTAGCCTATGACCATTTTAGAGACCACTGCCTAGAAATGAGAAATCGGGTGGAAAAAGGGTTTTTGTCGCCACTTGCCTATTACCTTGCCTCAATGCAGCTCAATTTAAATTTGGCATCTTCTCTCACGGGAATACCCATTGTTTTGATTTGGCTTCACCGTAAAAATATGTTTTTTAAGTTTGTGACCGTTAAACAGAAGCAGGCTTATAGTAAAGCATTGGGCATGCCTTGGGAATCCCTATGTGCACTGCCCCAAAGGTAAACAAGCTTTGAATCAAGGAGCTCAGAGGTTTGAAATGAATCATCACATGGAAATTAAATCATGGAACCATCTTCACGCTGGACACTGCGAAAGTGGTGTTACCGCTGCACTGCTTCAACACATCGGGCTAAACCTCTCAGAACCCATGGTTTTTGGCCTAGGAGCGGCGTTTTTTTTTGGGCATTTTAAATACTTGAAGGTCATGGGACTACCCATTACCACCTTTCGCACCATGCCAGGGAGTATGTTTAGTAAAGTGTGCGGTTCCTTAGGCGTGCCTTACCAGAAATTAAGGGAAAAAAAGCCTGATTTAGCCAACACTCATCTGATCCAGCTTTTGGATTCTGGACAACCCGTAGGAATGCAGGTGAACATCTACTGGCTACCCTATGTGCCGGATGCCATGCGCATTCATTTTAATGCCCATAATTTAATTGTCATAGGATATCAAAGAAACTCCCAAGGGCTTGAATTTAAAATTAGCGATCCTGTTTCTGATCAACTCTTCTGGTGTTCTGAAAACGATTTGAACCGCGCACGTTTTTCAAAAGGGGGGCCCATGTCGCCCCGAGGACTTTATTATTTTCCGGGACAAGCACCCTCTTCCATCCACTTGGAAAAACCCATACTTCAGTCCATGCGACACGTGGTGTGGTCGATGCTTTTTAACCCTTTTTCTTTCATGGGAATCAGAGGTATTTTTACCATGGGAGCTCGCGTTACAGCATGGTTCCAAAGCGAAAGTCCCAAAAAAGCACGTTTGATGTTGGCACAAGTGATACGCATGCAGGAAGAAATTGGAACGGGTGGCGCGGGATTTAGATATCTTTATGCGGCCTTTTTGCAGGAAAGTGAACAACACATTGGCCATTCCATTGTGCTTAAAGAGCTTTCCTCTCAGCTGGTGGAAGCGGGAGATAGGTGGCGAGAATTTGCATTGATTGCAAGTCGAATCTGTAAAAATAAAGACCTATCAGGCGCACCATTACAAGATATGTTGTCTAAAATCGACCAAATTTTAAAATCTGTAGCCATTCAAGAGAAAATCGTTTTTGAACGTCTATGGAAAGAAGTATTACAAAACAATTCTTTCCGATTTTTGGTTCCCCAGCTAGCGCAACCCCAATGACCACCTAGCCGCTCTGGGATCGTTTAAAATAGCCCTTCCGATGCTCACAAACTGCAATTTACTTCCTTCTAATAAAGAATCAATGTATTCACGTGTCTGAATGCCGCCCACACCGGATACAGGTATGGAAACCTTCTTTGCGATTTCAATTGCCTCAGGCACCAAGTATCCCTCATGAAGTCGCTCGTTCGGTCGTCTCCATCCCCCTAACCCTGATGACACGTTTAGAAGATGAGCGCCAGACTTTTCCACGTTCTGAGCTAATATTTGAGCCTCTAACGCGGTCAGCCCTCCTTCCAAAAAATCCGTTCCTGGAAATCGAAGGGAAATCAAAAGCTCCGGATTTTGAGCTTTGATTTTTTGAATAAGCTCTAGTAATATTCGAAATCGATTTTCTTTGGTTCCGCCATAGGAATCGTTACGTTGATTGGTGTATCCACTCACCCATTGATTCAATCCATATCCATGTGCCACATGAAGTTCAATGAATTCAAATCCAGCTAACCAAGCGTTTCTAGCAGCGTTCAAAAAACACTGTTGAAACCACTCCATTTTTTCCAAAGGGAGCGGATTTGGGTCGTCCAATTCCAAGTTTTTAACAGGAACTTTAACATCACTAGGTCCCCACAAATCCCCTTGGGAGTAAATCTTTTGCGCTTTGCCTCCCGCATGGGTGATTTGAAGGCCTGCTATTGCTCCTGATTTTTTAATGACTTCAGCCACCTGGGCCAAGCCCTCAAAATGGGCATCCGAACTCGCGCCAAGCTGGTTGGGTTCGGATCTACCTGATACATCTACAAAACTATATTCCACAAACAAAATCCCTGCCCCTGATTCGCTCAGTCTTTCGTAGTGATTTAAGGTTTGTAAGGTAACAAAACCGTTTGCATCAGCCGTTTGAGAGGCCATGGCGGGAACGATCACACGGTTGCGCACGTTTTTATTTTGAATCGAGATAGATTGATTGATCATAGCATTTCTCCCCTTTCTTGGAATAAACCAAAATGGGAAAGGTGTCACTTTCTAAAAACGAAAGGACACCGCTCCTGATGGAAATTTAAATGGTATGTCTCTAATATGGCAGGGGATCTCTTAAAACGGGGCAAGTCATGCATCTAGGTCCGCCCCCTCCCCGGGCGAGCTCTGTGCCGGACACCAGCACCACCATGGGTTGCTTGGAATCCAAAAGGGATGGATTTTTAATGATCTCATTGGCGTGATACGATTTAAAGCCCGCATTCTCACAGGACTTTACCGTGTGTTCGTGCATCTCATAACTCAACACCTTGCCAGGCCCAAACGCAAACATGTTGGCTCCGCTGTTCCATTGCTCCCTTTGCTGATAGAGGGGATTGTCTCCCCCGCACAGGATAGGATCCATTCGCACACCCACGCTTCGGAGTCCAAGTAAAAGATCATCTACCTCTTTAAACTTCTTATCCCCATCTGGATTTACCCGAATGCGGATTACGCGTGCTCTTTCTCTTTCCAAAATATAAGGTGCATACACGAGAGCTTGTTCCGTATTAACAATTGTAAACACCATGTCTAAATGAATGGTGCTTCTTTCTTGGGGCAATTGTACGGCCAAGATATTGAAGGGCTCAGCTCTTCCATCGGCTTTTCGGGCGTCCACCATGGCTTGTATGAGTTTATCAATGGCGCGTGGTGTGGTGCGCTCGCTAATGCCTATTAATAATAGATCTTTATTGATCACCAATACATCGCCGCCTTCAATGGTCACCGTGGGATCGGCGCTATTGATGGACGTGGCATCCAGTAAAGTTCCCTGGCATTTCAGATTGGGATGATAACGAAACAAAGCCCTCATGATGAGCGCCTCCGCCGATCTCACGGAGCTGGCCATGCCGGAGGCTATCATGCGATCTCCTACCACCACGCTGCTATCTCTCATAAAATACATATTTGGCAATGGAACCAAAGAAAAGCTTTTCGGAGATAAGTACGTTTCCAAAGAATCTCTTGACAAAGAAACGCCAGAAATAATGGAGCGTGCCAGTTGGTCTGCTGGCATTTGATAGAGCGATCTAAACATTTCAGGACACTTGTAATAGGTGGTGAGTTCTGACACCAACTGTGCCTTAGCGTGAGACATATGTAATACATCTTCCAGGCATTCCGAAACTTCCAAAACCTCTGCCACAATGGAGAGCACCCCTTTGAGCTGCGCGTGCCCTTCCCGAACCTGTGGGGTGTGGATGATATCATTGTAAAGGAGTTCCGTAGCAGTTTTGGGAGTCATGAGCTCCACTTCCGACCCGGGAGAATGCACAATCACCTTGCGTAATCTGCCTATTTCCGAGTCGACCCCCACATGAACCGTTTCTGAGCCCGACGTCTCCAGTGAAGAGTCGTGAAGCAACGAATCCCATGATCCGGGGGTTTTTTGAAAGTCAGAAGAGATGCGTTTTTGGCGGCTAGGAGGTTTCCGATTGGGAGGAGAAGAAAGACTTTCTCGGGTGTTGTTTTTAGCAGAAGAATCGATTCCCAGTTCTAAACTCATAGCAACTCTTTTTAAGTGATTGGTTTAACAGTAAAAAAGTGAATTATCCCTTTTTGGCATTTGCAGGAGCAATCTAGTATCCCCAAATGATTTTGGCAAGATTTTAATCGATTAGATTGATCGAAACTAAAAATTCCTCTAATCCTTTGAGCTTAATCGCCATTTACCCACTTTGGAGGCAAGTTTATGTCGCAACCGGTTCGTGTTTTGGTCTTGGGCGCAGGAAAAATTGGTAGATTGGTTTGTTTTTTGCTGTCGCAATCCGGTCGGTATGAGGTCACCCTTGCCGACGCAAACCCCCAGTCCGCTGAAGACGGCATCAAACGCTCCAACGGCCAAAAACTTGCCTTAACGCAAAGCGTCAGCTGCGATTTTTCTAGCTACCAAGATCTCACTCGCGTCATTCATAACAAGCAGTACGTGCTTAGCTGCGCGCCGTTTCACTGCAATCAGTTAATTGCAGAAGTGTGCTTGGAAAAAGGCGTAAATTATTTGGATCTTACCGAAGATGTAGCCACCACAAAACACATCAAACAATTGGCCCATCAAGCCCCTTGTGCGTTCATTCCGCAATGTGGCTTGGCTCCTGGATTTATTAGCATCGTGGCTCATGACCTGGCGGCCCAATTCACACAGTTGGATAGCGTAAAGATGAGGGTGGGAGCTCTCCCCATGTTTCCCCACAATCGCCTAAAATACAACCTGACATGGAGCACCGAAGGTTTGATCAACGAATACTGCAACCCTTGTGAGGCCGTGGTGGATGGTAAGTTTTGCAGCTTACCCCCACTGGAAGGTTTAGAGCTTTTTAGCTTGGATGGCCAAGAGTATGAAGCTTTTAATACTTCTGGAGGTCTTGGTACCTTGGCGGAAACTTTGTGTGGTAGGGTACGAAACGCAGACTATAAAAGCATTCGATACCCTGGTCATCGCGACATCATTGCTCTTTTATTGCATGATTTAAAGCTAATTGACGATCGAAATTCCTTGTGCCGTATGTTGGATAACGCATTGCCACATACCTATCAGGACGTGGTGATCGTTTTCGTAACCGTTACTGGGGTAATGGGCACTAAGCTTTCCCAGTCCAGTTTTGCAAAAAAAATATACCATCGGGAAATAGACGGCGAAAAGTGGGGCGCCATTCAAATCACCACTGCGGCCGGAATTTGTGGGGTGCTGGATTTGCATGTGCAGGGCATGCTTCCCAAAACAGGATTCATTAAACAAGAGGACGTAAGCTTAAATTCCTTTCTGGAAAATCAATTTGGTAAATTCTATAATGCTTGAGTGATTCAGCCTTGAAATTTGAACGTTTGCTGGCAAAGGAACTGGGCCAATTTTCCCAGTCTACTTTTGGACATTGATCCTCTCCCGTTTATGTGGAAATATGGCTGAAGTGTATCCGGGAGACCTTACCTTTGAAAATGAGATCAACCAACCCCTGGCCCATTTGGGTCATCGCCGTTGGAAACTTTTTTATCTTGTTCTTAGGAACGGAGGCTTACCAATCCTCTCTCTCATCGTTCCTGGCACAAATGGCATTGCCCTTATTTTGTTTGTCTATTCTTAATTTGTGTTGTTTATTTATACTTGGGCATTGGAAATTGACTCTGTTTCCATTACTGGGATTAGTATCAATGTTTCTTAAAGTAAAACCTAATCTTGTAGACCCTTGGCCTGAATTGGTTTCAGGTAGATCCCATGAAATCCTTCAATTTAATTTGAGAGGTGCATCGGAAGGAAATTTGAAGTTTTTGCCAGAGCGTATTCTGGGCAAAAAGATCCAAATTCTGACCGTTCAATCCTGCTCATCAAAATGCTTCTCCTTTTTAAGTAACTCACTAGCAAAAGAAGGATATTACACTGTTTTTCACGAAACGGCTCAACTTTCCATTTTTTCCAAGTTTCCCTTAGTGCAACCCGACTTAAAAACAGCACCAAACGCCATCATTGCCCGATTTCAGATTAAAGAAACGCAGCTAGGAACTTTGATCAATGTGGAGTTACCCAAATCTTGGCCCTGGGGTGCTGCCATCACACAGGGTCAGCACCTCAAACAGCTTGAAACCTGGGTATCTGCCATCAAGATGCCTTTGGTGGTTGCCGGGAATTTTAATCTGGTTCCTTGGTCTGAATCCTTAAGAGGTCTGCATCAATTACTGCACTTTGGCGCTCCCAATCTGCGGACTTTGCCCTATGGAAATGGGCCTGCAACTTTGTTTGACTTGGAACTACCAAGCCCTTTTTCCCTAATCCTCTGGGATCAAATCTATTTTAGCAAACATTTCAAATTTGAAGCTCAAAAAACAGTAGGACTTCGAGGTGCAGATTTTTTTCCAGTGGCTAATTCCTTTGAATTGAAATAAGTTATTCAGCATGTCTTAGTTAAAGGTAACCCATTTCATCTTTCGATGGGTTCGTTCAGAATCGATTGAATCCTTGGTTTAGCAAACTCCAAGAACGCCCTTAGCTTTAAAGGCATAGCTCTGCTAGAGGTGTAGACAAAATGAACCGGCCAAGGTTCCGGACCAGCGTCAGCAAAAGTGGTGATGAGACGGGAACGAATCTGGATTTCCATAGTGGATTTTACCGACCGAAATGTCCGCTGACTAGGGAAGTATAAACATTATAATTTTTCCAAAATATCGTCAGGAATGAGCGCACGCCCGTTGGTTTTCGCTCGGTTGTTAAAATCAAGAGCGGCCTCTCTTGCGTTAAGTCCATTGTAGCCTTTGGTTTGAGTGTTGACACCCTCTGCTAACAGCATGCGTAAAATTCCGATTCTTCCGTTGAAGGCAGCGTCTATTAGTTTGGTATATCCATTGGCCACTCCACGTGTGTCTAAATAATCTTTAACATTAGCATTTTTACTCTTTAAATGAGCTATAATGTTCTCTAAAAGCGGATCAATACCAAAGACAGCCTCTCGATATCCTGCGTGCACTCCCATTGGAAACTCCTCGGAAATCAGAGGATCCGCACCTCTTTGTAGAAGTTGCTTTTGAAACACGTTACCTCGTTCCATTGCATCTTCTTTCGGACCAACTCCTAAGCCATTGGCAACGGCTATAAGTACAGTTGTTTGGAGATAACCGTATCGGCCATTGATATTAACTCCCTTTTTCAGCAATGCATCCACCGCCGAGATATCAAACGTTGTGGCGGTGTTCAGAAGGTCCAGTCCAAGCCGTGCCTTTTCCTGATCTGCTTGACTCTTTACCCAGGTCTCTTGCTGCTCTGAGATCCATTTTATTCTATCCTGAAGGTAGGGCTCGGGAAAGCTAAACCCCGGTTCAGCAGGGACCTGTTTGGCCCATGATAGTCCATTGCGCTCTGCTAGGGCCCTAGGCGTCCATCCCATGACGTTTCTGGAGCGTGTGTCTATTCCGCTGATCTCGATCAAAACTTTCCCCATGGCCTCATTGTTTTGAAAGACCGCCTCCGTTAAGGGGGTATGCCCATTTAGTTCATAATGGGAATTACACACTTTAAGAAGCTCTTCCTTAGAGAGTACAGACTGAGCTTGCTTCAATATGTCAACACCTCTGCTCACATTTTGTGCGGCAAATAGAAGAACACTTCGGCCCTGGGAGTCGATGTCTGCAAAAACAGACTTTGCGGCGTTTTTAAAAAAATCAACGTTACCTTGTGCTGCCTGTAGGTAGGCACTTGGTAGATCCTCTTTCTCCTGAGTTACCTCTTCCTTGGTCTGGCGACTGTTTGAAACGGTCCCTTTATTTGTAGTCTTTGGTGTACAGTTTCCGAAGTACCCAATTTGCAGACAAGCAATCAAAATTCTGGTTTTCATGATGGTTCTCCTAAATATGTGAATCGTACTATTGAAAATTTAGAAAAGGATATCATAATCATTTAAAGTATTCTATTGGTTTAATTTACTGACACTTAAGATATAAAAGACGGTTGATAAATATTCAATAGAAAAGTCCTCAGTTACATTCCAGTTGATTCAAACGTATCCAGTAATCCTTAGAAGCATCTAGGCTGGACTGGCTTTTATCTACGATTCGGATTCGGGAATAATGGGTTTTTGTGTTTGAACCCAAACATGTCTGGAGGCGTTTCACTTGAACTTTTTTATTCAATCCAATGTCAAAAGGCTTAATGCCATCTGAGTCTGGAAAGCTAGCATAAACTGGGAAATAGTTAAGTGCATCTTCAGATTTGGTGCGCATATTTCCAGACTCTAAGCATGCACGAATTATTTTAAGACCTTCTTGAGAAGGGGGTGTGCACACGAACTCCTTCTGTTGTCCTGAGATGGAACCTATAATGGACCCCAGATTTCAGACCACCCTTTATGTTAAGGTCCGGTCTAGGAGGAATGGCAGACATGACAGGGATTCGAAAGCAGCATAGTCCATCTACCAAAGCGAATGCTGCTATAGAGGCGCTGAGGGAAGCTAAGACGGCATCACAGATTGCCAGCGAAGTGGGCGTACACCCCATTCAGGTGAGTCAGTGGAAGAAAGAACTGGTGTCTCGGGCTAGCGAAATTTTTCAGGACAAGCGGCGCAAAGGGATAGGAGTAAATGAGGAGACAACCGCACTTTACGAACAAATTGGCCGCCTCAAGATGGAATTGGAGTGGTTGAAAAAAAAATGTGAAGGGGCTCG
>JBIIVH010000035.1:0-44248 GCA_044339525.1 Silvanigrellaceae bacterium
TGGAATCGATGGGATTCACCCCGTGCAATGGATAGACTAACGGAACTACTCATCCATCTGGGATTGTGCCATTCCGAAGGGGGTGCCAAGATTTGGCTGCAAAAAAAATTGGGCTTTTTAGGTGAGGGCTTGTCGGGTGGGGAAAAGGCGAGGGTGGCCCTAGGTCGAGTTTTGTTGCAGGAGCCGGAACTTCTATTGTTGGATGAACCAACCGCCAATTTGGATCCCAAATCCAGCCAGGATTTTTGGAGATTGGTGGCTCAATGGCAGCATTCCAATCCGAGTAGAACCTGTGTGGTGATCTCCCATCTTAAGCAGGACCTCATGCGACCCGAAATCACGTTTTCTCGTGTGGTGTATTTAGAAAAGGGAGTGATCCAGTTTGATGGCGTTCCTCTGGATTTTTTAAAGAAACAAGGATGGGAATAAATCCTAGATGGGAATGGAACGGTGATAAATTCGGTACGGAAGTGGCTTGAGACACCCTTGGCAAATCGGCCTATTTTGACTTGGCCCTCCTATCTGATTTTACTTCCCTTGAGTCTCATTTGGGGCTTGGTGGCCGCTTGGCGTCGTGCCTGGTATGAACGGGCAATCCATTCTCCTGAGATGTCAGGCCTCTTTAAAGTGCCTTGCCCGCTGATACGTGTGGGAAATCGAGTGGCCGGAGGAACGGGGAAAAGCCCTGTTGTGTTTAAGTTGGCGTTGTCTTTTGTTGAAAAGGGTTATCAGGTGGGAGTGGTTTGCAGAGGCGTAGGAAGCGGTCTGCCTAAACGGCTAGTGGTGCCTGTGGGTTTTGGAGAGGATGGACTCTGTGATGAAGCCCGTGAAATGGCATTTAAATTTAAACAACGCCCTCATGCGAAAAATGTTTATATCATTCAGGGAGCTCAAAGACATCGTGGGATTAGGGATTGGTTGAATCTACTTGATCTTCGCTTTGGAGAAGAGCCTGTTCCCAAAATCTTGATCATGGACGATGGGCTGCAGCATTTTAAATTGCGTCCCGAAGGCAAACCTTCCCTGGATCTGTGTTTATGGGATCCCCATTCGAATCCTATGCCGCCCTTTTGGTGCCTGCCTTTGGGGCTTTATCGAGAGGGATTTCCCATGGGGGTGGGCAGATTGTTTCCTTCCCAAGTGAAAACGGTATGGAGTCGTTTTGTGGTGTTACCGGGCGAGGATCTGGAAACTTGCTGGCAAAAATATAAGTCCACGTTACATCATCTTTCCAAGGTCTACCCCCAGACCGTGCGTGATGATTGGGTGGTATGGGCAGGATGGAAGTTCTGGGTTTGGAAAGGAGCAGGAGATCTTCAAGAAGTGGACCTGGAGTGGGTCAAGCAGCAGATTTTGAATGGGAATCGTGCTTGGGTGCCCACAGGCATTGCCCAAGGGGCTAAATTTGTAAAAGAGCTCGAAAAGGTTTTCCCATCACTTCAAATGGTGTGGGATGAACATCTGGACCATGGGGATCTTAAATCGGACTTAAAAAAACTGGAAACTGAAAAGCTGAACTCATTAGCCTTTTTTACTTTAAAAGATTTCTGCCGTTGGCGAAGCCAATTACCGGTTTATTGGCCCAAATGGGCTGGCCAACCCCATGTTTCCCGCTCTCCGATTTGGTTTGTTGTGGAGCTGGACGTGGAATTGCGCTCCGTACAGGGAGATCCTATTGACTTTTATGCGTTCTTAAAGCAATCATGTTTGTAAATAACGGATTGTAGCTGCTTAATATTGGATCATTTTTGTCAACCAGAGTTATTGTGTGGTTGGCTAAAAGTGATGGTCTCGGAGGACTCAGTGGAAAAAGGGGAGCGATTTAGACCCAACGTCATTGCGGTTTTGCAGCACCAATCCCAGATTTTGTCTTTTGAGAGGATGGATCTGCCCGGAGTTTGGCAAACGTGCCAGGGAGGCATGGAGCCCCAAGAAACCGCCCTACAAGCCCTCCGGAGGGAGTTGATGGAAGAGGTGGGGCTTTCCTGGAATCAGGTTCGGCTTTGTGTGGCATCCCAATTCTGGAGGCGCTATCGTTTTCCCCAAACTATCTTGGAGAAAATGGCGAGGCAAGATCCCAAAAAGGCAGCCTATGTGGGTCAGGAGCAGATGTGGTTTTGGATTCAAGTTCCAAATTTAAAGCACATTAATCTGAATCCGCTGTTAACACAGGCTCCTGAGTTTTCTCAGTTTAGACTCGGTGCTCTCCCAGATTTTTGCAAGGGATTTCCGGAATGGAAAAGGATAGGATTAGAAGATTTTTTAAAAGAGATTGGTCCAGATAAATGGCTTCATTCGTGGAGTTGAGAATTGAAATTCTAGCCAGAAAGTAAAGGTGATGCAATGGCCCAGACATTTGGTATTTCCATGGAAGCAGCTCCCGTTCCCTTAACCAGCGGCGTGGGTAAGGAAATTTTAGCACAGGAGCAAGCTCCTCTTTCAGATGCCCATCAGGAACTGGATCTACTGGATTTGCTGGCGTTTGCCTGGAGAAACCGAGTGGGGATTTTGGTGGGGGCAACCACAGGGATCTTGGGTACAGGTGTCTTAAGTTCAGTACTCATGCGTGAAAGTCATGTGTATTCTTTAAATATGAGAATGGACATTTCCTCTTTGCCCGCCATCAATGAGCCTAAGGTATTAATGGGGGTGCTGTCTGGGGCGCTTTCTTCTCCCGGACTTTTGGAGAAATTTTGGAATCAAGTGAAAACCAAATCCCCCGAATTTCAAACCCAATTGGAAGAATCTAAGTGGGATGTGCGAAGATTGATTAGCACTCAATTAAAAGCAGAAAAACCGAAAGACCTCGTGATCTCCTTCAAACAGTCCGATTCCGGAGCCAGTCCTAGTGCCAGAGATTATGTGTTTCAGTTTCAACTCCCCGTGGCTCAATTTTTGGTTGTGCCTCCAAAAGTTCTATCCGATTCCCTCAACCAAATGGTGGAAACCTATAATTCAGAGGTGGAGAGTCAGGCGCTTTTTACCACCCAAACCGTATTGAATGAAACACAGAAGGGACTTACGGCCGCCCAGGAAGAGCTCTCTAAAGAGCGGTATAAGCACGAAGTCCGAGTGGTTCAAATTAGGCAAAAACTTTCCATGTTAGAGCATCGCCTCAAATCTAAATTACGTGGTACGGATCAGAAGCTAAACGACGGTAATGCAAATGTTTGGCAATTGGGTTCATTGATTGGCATGTTGTCTCGGGCTTCGTCGCCGGAGATGATAGGATTTAGGGGACTCACTCAGGACCATTTTGAAAGTCGATTGCGTTTGGAGAACATCATTAGACTCTCTGGTATCTTGAGGGAGGAAAATCAGATCGGAGAGAAGGAATATTTAAACTTTGGTGAGCAAGTGGCTAAAATCAGCCTAGAGATGCAATCAGAGCACAGCTTTATTTCCCGCATCAATGCCGTGGAGATCAGCCTAAGCGAGAAGTTATCAGAATCCATGAAAAAGAAGGCTTTTCCTTTTGATAAGAGCTCTCAATTTTTGCCAAAATTTGAGTTGAACACCATTGGAGATGAACCTGGGTTTCAAAAGGTGAGTGGTACCAAGAGCAAGGTGGGTATGTTGGTGCTGGGAGCTTTTTTAGGTGGGGCTTTGGCCTTTATGGCACTGGGTATGGTCCGATTTTTAAGGCTAAATTGGAATCGCATTCAAAATTCCTAATGCCTTTTAAACCCTTCCCGGTGGTGAAAAAATGGAACAAAATGATCATACCCATCCTTCGATGAAAAGCCACTGGAGCCACTTTCAATATAGCGCTCCAGGGGGGATTGGGGGAAGCTTGTGGGTGGAAAACCTTCAACAGATCGCAATTCCCGAAATTCAGCTGATTTCAGGATCCAAAAGTTTCACCAACAGAAGCTTAGTTTTAGCGGGAATGACCCGCTCTCCAGTTACTTTAGAGGGGGTGTTGTTTTCCGATGACTCGTTTTGGGGTCTAAATTCATTGGCTAACCTTGGGTTTCAGGTTCAATTGAGTCCCTCACTAAAACGGGTGAATCTCATACCACCAGAGAGTGTGAATCCAAACACGACCGAAACTTCTTTGTATTTGGGGCAGGCAGGCACTCTCGCTCGATTTTTTCCTGCTGTGATATTAAATTTTGAAAAGGTGCATGGCATTAGGATAGAGGCTCACCTATTAGGACACACCCAATTAATGGGAAGACCCCTGGCCCCCCTTCTAGACGCATTACGCCAGTGGGGAGTCATCATCTCAGGGAATTCTCTCCCACTTAAGCTAGTCAGCACTTCGTTAAGCGCCTCAGCAAAGATTAGCGGAGCCAAATCAGGGCAGTTTTTGAGTGGCTTACTGCTTGCGGGAGCCTCCCAACCCAATCCCTTGGAGTTGGAGCGTGTGGAAAACCTGGTTCAGCCCGATTATGTGCGCATGACCATTGAGTCTCTAGAGGCTTTTGGGGCACGTCTGGAAAGTGACTCACAGCTGCATCGCTTTCGATTGGGCGGAGGTTTGTTGACGAGTCCTGGGGTGTTTCAAGTGGAGCCCGACGCTTCTACACTGTGTTACTTTGTGCTGCTTGCGGCCCTTTTGGGCTTTCCGGTTCGGTTTCAAGGGATAGGAACGGATAGTCTACAGCCCGATGTTCAGTTTTGCAAAATGATTAAACAACTAGGCGCCCCAGTGGAATGTTTACCAAATGAAATTAGGGTTTTGTCCCGCTGGGAAGAACATCCTAAAGGCAATCGACCTTGTTTTAATATGGAACTGTGTTCCGACCAGGCACTCACCATGGGAATTCTAGGTTTGTTGTTTCCTACGGGGATTAAGGTAACAGGCGTGGCACACATTCGGCATCACGAAAGTGATAGAATTGCTTCCTTTTGTCAAAACGCCAAAGAACTGGGGGCACAGGTGTGGGAAATGGCAGATGGCTTTGAAGTGGGACCCTTGCCCACATTTGATTCGCTAGGTTCGCCTAAACTCTGGCGCACCCACCACGACCACCGATTTGCCATGACGGGAGCCATATTAGCGTGCCTGTTTCCCAGACAGATTGGCATTGAAGATCCCTCCTGTTGCCAAAAAACAGCACCGCACTTTTTTAAAGAACTCGAAAGCTGGGGTATTCCATTTTCCCATGGGGATTTCCCTATTTGAATTGCATACCTCCCACCCTTTGGGGCCAAAGCGTCCAGCGGTTGCTCCACCTCGGTTCTGGTTTCCTGGGAAAGATTTCTCTCATTGCCTCTTTTCTGGCCATAGGAGAGGTTCCGGGGGAAACGTGTTTGTGGTGGCCTGTTAGCCATCGCGTTTTGGGCGTCTTTGAGGGGGTGTTTTGAGCTAGCAAGGGAGCCTCGTGGGCCAATTGGAAAACCTCCTGCGACGTGATGGGAGTCACGAGTTCTTTCAAAGCGGCGGCGTATTTGGGCACCCATGGTCCAAGGAGATGGGTAGAGGCATTTACCATCAACATATAAGCATGAAACTCATCCAAAACAATGGAGGTGAGGTTGGTGTTATAGTAGGGTTTAAGGGTCTCAAGAATGGCCTTGCGGTCGGTTTCACTCACACGGTTCTGCCAAAAAGCCCCCACGAGTGCCTCTCTCATCTTGGAGTTTTCATTCCAGACGGCATGCCAGATTTCATGGGTGGCTTCCGGCCAGAGATCCACATCGTCATAGGCAATGGAGATCAGATACCCTTGGGGGTGTTCCGCCAGAAAGGGGCTCAAGGTGCGTTCCCAAAACAGATTTTCGGTGTCTCGAAGTGTTTTAAAGGTGCGACTTTCTTGGGGGGCCTCCGCTTGGGGCAAGGCGAGTTGTTTAAATTGGATGGCCACGGAGGAAGGCAGATTGTAGCCTAGGGCTTTTGAATTTTGAACCTCCCGAAGGGCTTCTTCACCCACCAATACTTTAGGTTCTACCTCATAGAAATACGAGGCCCTAGCTAAAGCAGCACTCATTAAATACCTTACATTAAAAACACAAAGCAAAGATTGAGCCACAGGCGTGGTGATGCATTTGTAATACAGATCTTTCGTTTGGGGGACCATGTCTGTTTTGGGTTTTTTGGCACCCACCTCTGCAGAAACTTGAGCAAAGAGTTGGGAAAAGGAAGGTATCTCCTGGTTTAAGGAGGATGACGTGACGGTGCTGGCCGGAGGATCCCAGTCCACTTTGGGGGCTCCTAGAGCCGAAGGGTTCCAAAAGAGAGGACTAATGAAGAAGACGCTAGCTCCTAAGCGTGACCGAATCCCATAGGAATGGAACTTACCGAGTGTATGAGCAAAGAGTTTGGCGTGAAGCATGAATTCCCCCGCAACTTTTTAGTGCCAACTTCCACTGGCTTTATCCAAAGGCAGGGACTTAAGGCACGGTTTAGACATTAAACAAGAAGTGCAAAATATCGGCATCTTTTACAACGTACTCTTTTCCTTCCTTACGGTAGAGACCAGCTTCCCTCACTTTGGCTTCCGTTCCATGGCGCATCAAATCATCATAGTGATACACTTCGGCGCAAATAAAGCCCTTTTCAAAATCACTGTGAATCACCCCAGCGGCCTGGGGGGCTTTGGTGCCTTTTGGGATGGTCCAAGCTCGCACTTCCTGCACCCCCGCCGTAAAATAGGTCATAAGCTCAAGCAATTCATAGCCGGAACGAATAAGCCGATTTAATCCGGGCTCTTCCACTTGAAAATTGGCTAAATATTCCTTAGCCTCTGCCTCTTCCAGTTGACCCAGTTCTTCCTCAAATCGAGCGCTCACCACAACCACTTTGGAGCCTTCTTTTTGGGCCAAACCCATTAAAGACTGAACGTGCTTGGAATCCGCTCCCAACGTGCTCAAATGACTTTCTTCCACATTGGCTGCATACAACACAGGCTTCCTCGTGATGAGATGCATGGATTGCAGGAGTTCCAGCTCCTCCGGTAGCCCTATGTTAAAGGTGCGGGCGGGTTGGAGATTGTCAAGGTGCTGCTTTAATTTTAAAGCACATTCATGTTGGGCAATGATTTTTTTATCCCCATGTTTGGTGTTTTTACCTAGGCGATCTGCCACTTTACTTACGGTTTCAAAATCGGCAAAGATGAGCTCCGCATTGATGGTTTCCACATCCCGAATGGGATCGGTAGACCCATCCACATGAATGATATCGGAGTCTTCAAAACACCGCACCACATGGACAATGGCATCCACCTGCCGGATATGTCCTAAAAATTGGTTTCCCAAGCCCTCCCCTCGGCTGGCTCCCTTCACGAGTCCAGCGATGTCCACAAACTCCATGAATGTGGGCAGCACTCTTTTGGATTTGACGATGGCATCGATGTGTCCCAGCCTGGGATCGGGAACGGGCACGCGCCCCACGTTGGGTTCGATGGTGCAAAAGGGGTAATTGGCTGATTGTGCTCCAGCCTTCGTCAGAGCATTAAATAAGGTTGATTTGCCCACGTTTGGTAATCCCACAATCCCGCAATTAAACCCCATTCTGATTGATTCCTTATGCTATAAAAAAATACATCAAATCCCAAAACATCCCTTTGTAATTCCCTTGTACTCCCCCTGACACACCTTGACAAGGCATTCAAAAGAACGGCGACCTTAAAGCTAAATATTGGAAATCATAGGGATCGATTTTTTGACTCTGACAGGCATTCCTTTCTCCAGTGGATCTGCGGGTAGGGGGGTAGATTCAAGGAGACGTTTTTTAATTGTGGAAACCATATGTTCTTTAAATTGGGTGGAAAAATGAAATTTGGGTTTAGGTTTCGAAAGGTTCCTTTTCTTCGCACGGGTCTTCTGATTTTAGGTTCGCTCCTTCCCTCAATGGGTCATGGGGAGCTGCCCAAGGTCATCCGTATCGGAGGCCAGGGAGTGCTATCCGGAGCCCATGCCGATTATGGCCGCCAAATGAAAATGGGAGCCACCATGGCGGTGGATGAAATCAATGAGGGTGGCGGCATCTTAGGTAAAAAAGTGGAACTTCAAATTTTGGATGAAAAGTTGAATCCGGATGTGGGCCTAAAGAATTTTGAATCTCTGGTTAAAAACTGGGGGGCCCATGTCCTCATTGGAATTGATAGCAGCGGTGTTGCCACCAAAGTGGCCAGAGAATTGCCCAAGTGGGACCGAGTGGCGCTTGTGACCCATGCCGCCACAGAAGAGTTAAATGAAGTGATTGTATTTAAAGAGAAAAATAAGCATGTTTTTAGAATTGGATCACCCACTTATCAAGATGGGATTTTAGCAGCGCAGATTTTCAAAGACCGAAAAGATATCGTAAAATGGGCTGGGATAAACGCAGATTATGGGTATGGTAAAAGCTCTTGGAAGCTTTTTAAAGAGGAATTGAGCAAACACCGCCCAGATGTGGAATTCGTGGAGGAAAGGTGGGCCCCCTTTTGGACCACAGACTTTAATCCCTTACTGATGCCCATCATCCAGAAAAAACCCGATGCCGTCTTTGCAACCCCTTGGGCTGGGGAAGCCGTGGTGTTGCTAAACCAGGCCCTGCTTCTGGGGGTGTTTGAGCAGGTGCAAGTTTGGTGGCAGGCAACCGGAGGGGCCACCGACATCCTCCAGGGCATTGCTCGGGAGGTTAATGCGGGTAAATTCAAAGATAAACTTTGGGGCACGGCCAGGTATTTACACAATCACCCGGCTTCCCCTGCCAACCAAAAGTTTGTCAAGAAATTTAGGGATAGATGGATTCAGTACCCTAGTTATTCGGCTGAAACAGCCTATTCTGCTGTGTATTTCTATAAAGCGGCGGTGGAAAAGGCAAAAAGTGTAGACACGGCAAAGGTGATTAAGGCTTTAGAAGGTCTGAGTCTGGAAACGCCCGCTGGAAAACGCACCATTCGGCCTGAAGATCATCAAGCCATTTATTCAGTAGCCGCTGGAATTGTGCAAAACAATTCTGATTTTGATATCCCTGTTTTGGATAAACTCGTGGAAATACCTGCGAAGAAATACTATCGGGAGCCGCCTTTTGAGTAAACCATCCAGATTAGGTCAGTCCTTATAAAGACGGGAGACAAAGGTGCTTTTTTGGATCCAACTTTGGGAAAAACAGAGCATTGCGGTTAAATTGGTGCTGGCGTGTCTCATCAGTGCCGTGTTGCCACTTACCGTATTAAGCCTGTTTTCCTTTAGTGTCTTCTCTAAAACCTTGGAAAATTCCGTGAGGGAACGATTTGAAAATCAGATCATGGTGGCCAGCGCAAAAATCGAAAATTCCATTGAGCAGGTGGGGCATTACCTAAATGTGGTGAGCGTGAATCCCATGGTTTCTATCACGTTTACCCAGTACAACTATGAACTGATTCGAGACCCCGCCTTTTTGGAAGAAGCACGCAAAAATTTTCCGGATATCTTGCAGATAAGGCTTCTCACTTTAGATGGGAAAGAAGTCTTAAGCACACAACCCAAAGATACCCCTGGTGGGCTTCCCAGTAATCGCGTAGACGCGGAGCTTGTGAGAGAACTCCAGAGCAGTTCCTCTGAAATTTTTATCAAGGAAAACCCTTCGGATCCCTTATTGAAGCAGTACGCTATCACTTTAGCGAAACGAACTTTTGATATCGCTAAAAATCCCGTGGGCATTTTGGCCATTGATCTCGATCCACTTCCCATGTTTAAGAACTTAAAAAACGGGATCGGAATGGAAACGAGTTTTGGATTTGTTTTGGAAAAGTCTAAAAATCCCATTTTTTTGCCTCACCAAATGACTGGTTTAATGTGGCAAAAAAATAATATTAATAAAGTTTTGCATGACCTCTCCGAATCAGAACTTCAACGACCCACTGTAATGGAATACTTTGAGACGGATTATGGGGAAAATTTTACTTTTCTAGTTAAACAGCTGCCCTTGTTTGGCTGGGTGGTGGGAATCTCCGTTGCGAAGTCTAAGATTTATGCAGAATTAAGCCGATTTGGTGGACTTGTGTTTATTGCAACGGTGATCATGATTGGCGTGGCGTCGGGATTGGCGGTGTGGTTGAGCAATCAGTTTGCCGACCGCCTGAAAAAATTATCCTCTGCGGTAGGTACCTTTACCAAAGGAAATTACGATGTCCCCTTTGTGGAAAGCGGAGCTGATGAGATGGCTGAGTTGGGCCGCGTGTTTGAATTGATGAGAAGGCGCATCAGTGAGAATACTCGAGGACTCCATGAGCTCATTCAATTGAGGCAATTGCAGGCCGAAACCGAACAAAAAAGAGTGATTGAGACTGAAAAAAGAGCCGACGAAGAAGCTGAGAAAAAACGACTTCTTCATTTTCTGTTGGAGAGCACCAAAGGGATGGCAGCCGCCAAGACAAAGGGTGAGGTTCTCAAAGTGGCCTCACAGTCTGTGTTGTCGCTCTTGCCAGTGACCCCTAGGACGCAGGTGAATTTATGGTATCTTTCGTCTGAAACAGACCAACCTCTTAAGCAGAGTTATCTCGTTAGGTTGAATCGTTCTCCAGATTCGCCCGAATCGGATTCTCTGAAAATCGTCAACACTTCAGGGGTCACTCGAGAATCCTGGGAATACATTCAGCAGAAAAATAAGAACGGGGTAGAGACTGGGTTTTTACTCCAAAATAACACGCTCAATTTGACTGCTTTTTGGGGGGAAAAATTCCATGGGCTCATTGAATTTCAGGGTGTGGTGCCATCCCAGTTTACTCAGATTCATATGGATGTGTTGAAGAGTTTATTGCAGAGTATGCGTGTGTGTATGGAAAACATTGAACACACAAGGACCTATCAGGAACGACTCAAAAAAGAAACAGAGCTGGAAGCCGCAAAAACACTTCAACAATCGCTGTTTCCCTTTGCATTGGACACGCCAGCCGTATCCCTTCATGGCTTTTACCAGGCCGCACAAGAAACGGGGGGAGACTGGTATGGCTATTATTATGATGCCCAAAATCACCGTTTGGAGGCATACATTGGTGACGTCACGGGCCATGGTTTTGCCTCTTCTCTATTGACCGGTGTGGCATTTGGTTCGATTTATGGGGCCAGAACCGTTATGGAATCCTTGCACGCTCAGGTGGATTTAGAGGCTGAAGCAAGACTCAAAATCCTGGCCGAGGCCGCCAATCGTACCATCCTTCAGAGTGCCAAAGGCGAAAAGAATATGACGATGGCGTTTCTTTCTTTGGATTTGCAGACGGGTCATTTGTTGATGCTCAACGCTGGACACAATCTCCCCTTTATTGTATCTCCTATCAATAACGAAACAGGATCCACAGATCCAGATTCAGCACCCTCAAAGCGTTCCAATTGGAAATCTCTCACGGGCATGGGAACCAGGCTTGGTTCAAAGGTGAGCCCCGTTTTTCAAATAAAATCCTTTCAGCTGCAGCCTGGAGATGCCCTATTTATGTTTTCTGATGGTTTGTTTGAAAACACAGATACGGATGGCATGGGCCTTACCTTGTCTGATCTAAAAATAGCCATGCATTCCAACGTGAAAAATCCTAAGGAACAATGCGATCAGGTTTATCAGCTGGTGGAGCGGCTCTGGAGTAACCATCAATTGGATGATGACATTTCCGTGCTGATTTTAAATTGGACCAAACCAGTTTCCAGACAAGAGATGTCAGGACAGCTGCTCAAATTTCCTTTTGGGTATTGGGGCCATACTAATGAGGAAATCCAGGGTAAAAGCGCATAAGAATGCCTTTTTTAAGGCGCAGATTTTGATAACAAATCTTTTAGGGATTCCTTTGACTTTAACTCCCAGCCATGCTTTTGAAATCTCTGACGCAGGGGCTGATACTGGGCTAAAATTTGGGTGAGTGTGCCACAATATCCAAGCTGGGTGAGTTCCGTGCGTAGTCTTAGGTGCATCGGATTTCCGGCCATGGATCTCATAACATCGTCCGTTGGTCTAAAGACCACAAAATCCACATCTGGATTGCGATCCATGGTGTGCCGGAGCATGCTTCGGGATCGGGTTTGAACCAGGCTCTTCACAGCTTGAAGCGTTGCAAAAAAACCTCCGTGGTTTTGAAGCTCCCCAGGTAAAATCGAGGTATAGGCCACCATGGGATCCACATAAATCACAAGACTGGCCCCTTTTTTTATAGCGGTATTAAAATCGCTGGAGCTGGTGAGTTGACCATCCGTAAACCAATGACCATTGATTTTTTCTGGTAGAAAAAACGGGGGTAAAGCCGAGCTGGCTCTAACCGCCTGGCTGATCTTAATGTTTCGCCAGGGGTCTTCGCCAAACACCACATGCTCTCCTGTGTCTTGGTCTGTGGCACTGACGTAGAGTTCTTTTTTTAGGGTTGCAATGTTATCTTGAATTCCAATTCTTTTTAGCTGTCTTTCAAAGTAAAGCCTCATTTTATCTCCCTTGAAAAACCCTAAGGGAACTAGAGACTGAAGTTCGGAAATCGTATTTTCCCAGTGAAACTTTGTGAGCTTTCGGGTGAGCCTAAACAATGGCTGGAATTTATCAGCTAGGCCAAAATCAAAGATATCTTTGATGGTAAATGACTCTAAAACGCTGGACTGGCCGTCGAGTTGGTTCCAAAGATGGGTTGCATTCACCCCCATGGCTAGGGGTGCAACCGCCAGTGCTCCACTGGAAACTCCTGCGTAAATGTCGAAGTCATTGACTGATTTATTGGTAAACACCTGATTTAAAGCGTTTATAACGCCCACGGAGTAAAGGTAACCATCCAATCCTCCCCCTGACACACAAAGGGAACTTTTCTTTTGAGCCTCTGCAAATAAAGCTAATTTATCAATGGCATCAAAGAATAGCTCGCTTGGGTCTTGGGGATCTACGATACACCCTCTCACGTTGGCAAGGCCCAATTCAAAAATCCGTTTGGTGACCTGCGGACCTTGTGCCAACACCACGCAGACACGTCGGGTGGGAAAGTAAAATTCGTCTGGGGAATAGCGCTTTAAAAAGGAAATAAAATCCTCATAGTAAATGGGGAAAGAGGATACGGGAGAGGGGTTTTGGGTTTGTTTTTGCAACACCTCTTCAGATTTTGATGTGTTTTGAGGCGTTTCCACCGTGGGAGCTTTTGGGGAATGATATTGAACCTGAGAGCGTTCATCCAAGAGAATAAGACTTGCATCTATTTGAGGCAAATATCGCACCAAAGTTAGGAGATCGGAAGCAAAATAAACTCGAGACTTCAGATATTGAAGAGAGTTTCGTTTGGTGCGCCTAGCAATCGTGCGGGCCAAAAGCGCTGAAATTTCCACCATGGGAATGGAATCTTTACTTTGATTGGCCATTCCAAATCTTTCCAAAAGGTGAAGTAAATTAGCAATGGTTTGGGGATGTCCAATGTATACAACTTGGTATCGCGACACGGGGTTGGGTTCCTTTTTTGCTAATTGCCCTAAATGATGTCAATTTGAAACCGTTGTTTTTTCAATGGTTACAATAAAGCAATCTCCCCATTTTTTCCAAAGTTGAATTTGCTGGGGACTAGGCAGCTCATCCAAAAGCCCCAGTGCCACACCGCCTCCGCCTCCCCCCGATAGTTTGGCTCCTAGTGCGCCCGAGTGTTCCAGGTCTTCAACGATGGCGTTGAGCTTTTGAGTGGAAACCCCCAACTTTTGCAATTCATGGTGGGCTTGGCGAAACCCCTGAGCTAAGAAGGGTAAATTTCCCTCGGCAATGGCGGTAAGCCCCTGCTGGGCAATGGCTCCTAAATGGTCTAAAGACTCGCAGACCATCGTTTTCTTCTGGGCAAAAAGCTGGGAAACCTTTTGCACCATATGGGACGTGGCGCATCGTTCTTGGCTATCCACCACCACCAAATGGAACGGCTTTCCCACCACAAGAGGCTCGGAAACTCCGGAACGTCTGAAGGAGATGGCCTTTTCTTGTAAGATCGTTAGGGTATCAATTCCACTGGCACTGCCGTGAAAAAGGGTGTCAATTTCTAGAGCTAAAGCTTGACAGGTATCTAGAGAAAGACTCGCCTGAGCGGCTTTTTCCACTAATCTAATGATGGAAACGGCCAAAGAAGCACTTCCTCCCAACCCCGCTCCAATGGGAATTTCACTGATGATTTGAATTTTTGCGGGAGTGATTTCATCAAGGGAGACTCGACATATTTTTTGGGTCACTAGGTCAAACGCCTGATGAAGTTTGTGGAGCCAGGAAGAATCTAAAGCCATTTTTTTCCCTTGCGCCAACAGCTCAAAACTGTCTTGCCAGGTGTTTTTTCCGGCTGGGAAGGGAGTGGCCTGAAGTGTTAATTTAGGCTCTTTGAGGGAGCAAGCAATGGCCAGATGACCATATATGGCGGAATGTTCACCCAATAGTATGCATTTACAACCAGCTTGAGAGAAAGTTGGTTCTAAAAACAATTGTATCATTTTGATTTAATCTCCGTTTGGTTATTGCTTTCCAAGAATGAGGTCTCCCGTGGGAAAACACCTGGTACTTTGATCTCTTGTCTTGTTTAGACGCTCGACTCTTCCTCTTAAATAATAGGGTTCCGAAGTGTCTTTGGAACTAGGGGAAGCATCAGGTTGCTTTTCTACAAATCTAAATTGAGCTTTTAGCCACAATAAAAACTCTTCCAGATGAGTGGCATTTCCCAGCACATGGATATTGGGTCCGGCATCTAGTGTCCACATCAATTGCCATTGTCGTTGCATACGCTCCTGTTCCAGATGAGATAAATAAGCAAACGTGGTGGCAGTGGGGTACAAGATAGGAGGCGCTGACGTGGCCATCACCGTGTGCATGTCCCAGGCGTCTTTTTCTGTAAAGTAACGAGCCAAATTAAAATCACCTTCTAGTAAGGCTTTTTTTAGGTTTAGATACCTTTCCGTCATTTGAGAAAGTCTTAGTTCAAAGAAAGGACTTGACCAAGCGGATTGATGCCCTTGGGAACTAGAGGTGGTTTTGGGGTGGGGATCGACCACCAAAACCACATGAGACCACGCTTGAAACTGTGGGTGGGCAGGTTCCCAGGCATTTCGATTTTCCCCAGCTTGATAGGTCCAGCTCACGAATGCCGAAGGAGTTTGGGACCCCTGTTCTTCTTGGGTATCTATAAGACCCAACAAAGAGCTGCGAGAGGCAGAACCACTTCCCAGCCTGGCCCATTCACTGATCCAAAGCTGGAGATGATCCTGTGGCCAAATTTGTGCCAGACCCATGGTATCGGCAAGTGCCCCTACCAATGCCGCCCAACCGCTGGCGCTGGAGGCAATGCCGCACCCCGTGGGAAATTGGTTGAGGGAATGCACTTTAAATTGAGGTTTAAAGGAAATCCCCTCAAAGAGGCTCTCTAAAAAATGGTTTAACTTAAGTGTTTCATTTGCTTTGGCCGGACTTTGGTTTAACTTAAATTCTACCAAAGGAGAATCTCCCGGAATGGGGTCAAAGGGCAACACCCCACGCACCAGCTCCACCTGAGTTTCGCTACGCAGAAGGGGGAGTGTGAGGCTAAGACTTGGGTTGGCGGGCACTTGCAGTTTACCCTGAACCTTGCCCCAATACTTCAGCAAGGCAATGTTGCTTGGGGCGCTAGCAAATCCTGTATCTCCCGGCCTCAAAAGGATTTTTTGGTCTTGGAGACTAGATAGGAAGTGTTGATGAATAGACCTTGTTTTGCTGGAAAGTCCCTGTGCCAACCCCATATTCGTATCCCCAATGGCGGCCATGCAGGACCGCGAAACCTTAAAAATCGCACCTCTAGCAGGTTTTTTGGACCTTGACCAGTTTTGCCTTAAAATTCCCTCGTTCCAAAAGCCGTTGTAAGATGAAACAGGACTTTTAGATGAGGTGGTGGCCAGTGAAGAACTTGTTTTTTCAAAAACGATACTTTGGATTTTTCTGGACCCAGTTTTTTGGGGCTTTTAACGATAACATCTTTAAAAATGCATTAGTGATCTTGATTGCATTTAAAGTGACAAGTGAAAAAGAATCAGGATTATGGATCAATTTGGCCTCTGGACTCTTTATTTTACCCTTTTTTCTGTTTTCTCCCTACGCCGGGCAATTGGCTGATAAATACTCCAAACCCAATCTCATTTTGTATACTAAATGGGCAGAACTTTTTATTGTTCTTTTGGGAGGAGTGGGCTTTCTTTGGAGTCGATTGGATCTTTTGCTCTTCACCCTCTTTTTAATGGGAACCCACTCCGCCTTTTTTGGGCCACTCAAATACTCCCTGATGCCCCAGGCTTTAAAGGAACATGAATTGGTGGAAGGCACGGCTTTGGTAGAAATGGCCACTTTCGTGGCGATCCTCTTGGGTACGCTGCTGGGCGGGATACTGGTGAAAGAATCCGTGATGTGGGTGAGTGGAGGGCTTCTGGTGATAGCGGTATTGGGGATCCTCTCCGCCTACCAAATTCCTCCATTGCCTTCCTTACATAAGGAAGCTTTGATTCAGTGGAATCCTCTTAAACAATTTTCCGAAATGAATTCCATTTTGAAGGAAGAGCGTTCTGTCAAAATAGGGGTGTATGCCATCTCATGGTTTTGGTTTTATGGTGCCACCATTTTGGCTCAACTGCCTAATTTTGTAAAACATTTTATGAATGGCAGCGAGCACCTCATCACATTACTTTTAGCTGTTTTCACCGTAAGCATTGCTTTGGGTTCCCTGCTTTGTAGCTCTTTAACTAAGGGAGTCAACGATTTGGGACTGGTTCCCATCGGGGCAATAGGCATGAGTGTTTTTTTGGTTTTTCTGTCTTTTGTTGATTTTTCAGTATTTCAGTTAATGAGTGCCTCTGAGATTGGTCTTTATTTTGATTATCCAGTCCAAGTGGCCACTTGGACCGTGCTGTTAAGTATGTTTTTAATTGGGGTTTTTGGTGGGTTTTTTACGGTGCCATTATATGCTCTCCTGCAACAAAGGAGCCAAAAGAAAACCTGCTCTCAGGTGATAGCCGCTAACAATGTATACAATGCATTGTTTATGGTTGGGTCGGCGGTATTGACCATGTTGCTTTATTCGATGAATTTCAATGTCATTCACATCTTTAAAATTTTGGCTGGCCTAAACCTTTTGGCCTTGTTTTATGGTTTAGGGAAACTACCTGAGTTTTCTTTGAAGTGCGTGGCTTGGCTTCTAACCCATAGTCTTACAAAATTAAAAGTTCAGAAGAGTGATCTCCTTCCTAGCAAAGGAGGTGTGTTGATGATTTCCAATCATGTTTCTTTAATCGATTGGTTTATTTTAAGTGCTGCCTCGGAACGCCCCATTCGGTTCTTGATACATTACAAAGTTTATCAGTCTTTTTGGTTGAAGCCGTTTTGTAAGTTGATCGACGGAATCGCCATTGCTTCTGAAAAAGAAAATTCCCAGTTAAAACAGGACGCATTAATTTGCATTACAAATGCATTACAATCGGGTGAAGTGGTTTGTGTATTCCCTGAGGGAAAATTAACTTCCGATGGTGAGCTGGCGGATTTTAAGTCGGGCTACCTACAAATGCTGGAGAGGGTTCAAGTGCCACTTGTTCCTGTTGGCTTAAATGGTTTGTGGGGGAGTGTTTTTTCACTCACTTCTAAGTCGTTGTTATCCTATTTTAATGGACTACTAAAAAGACAAAAGGTGCTCGTTCGTTTTGGGGATCCTTTACCTGGGTTCCCCAATCCAGAAGAGCTCAAAAAGAAGGTCGGGGACTTGCTAAGCACCATTTAATGACTTATTGTCTTGTAATTGGTTCCATGCCTTCTTAGAGACGAATCCATCCCGAAGGATTTTGCAGGGCGCCGTTACGGTAGAGCTCCAAATGGAGGTGGGGACCAGTGGACCTGCCCGTGCTACCCACGCGCCCAATTGTAGTATTTTGTGAATAAAAACGGCCATTTATACCGGCGAATGAGCTTAAGTGACAGTATCTTGATTGCCAATTGGCACCCGCCAGGGAATGGGACATGCGAACGACGTTGCCGCAGGCTCCCTCTGGACTTCCAGATCTTTTGACCCCGGCTGAAATGGATTTGACGGGGGTTCCGCCCGGTGCCGCAAAGTCAACGCCTGGGTGAAATCCCCGGGAACGGTTGCCATAACCTGAGCTAATGCGGTAAGAATTCAAGGGTGCTGTAAAAACCTTTCCTGCATTCCCTTGGATGCTGGTTTCCTCATTGGAATCTTGAGATCCGCAGGCGGCTAGGGTTAGGACAGACAAAACACCTATAAAATGATTTAATTTCATATACTTATTCCTCTAACTGGTATATGCCTCAGAATTGAGGTAAAGTTAAAGTAACAGATAGAATCTGGAATGCAATGGAAATTATTTTTGTTACCTAATTTAAGTTTTTAAGAAATCGACCGTTCAAACTTAAAGAATGAGTCAGGATCGAATTGTTTTTTAATGGTCCGAAGTTTTGGGAGGTTTTCGGCATAGAAGGATTCTTCCCAGTGGAGTCTTGTGGCATCCATATAATTTTGGTAGGATTCTTTGCTTAAAAAGGGTGCCATGGTCTCATTGAATTCCTTAATGTACTGAATGGAATCGTCGTCTTTGGCTGGATCTTTCCAATCCACACGGGTCTGCATGCTGCTTAGCATAGGGGATCGATGGACAAATGCAGTATCTTGTCTTCCCACCCGGTTTATAGCCCCTCCATAACTATCAAACATGCAAAACATGGAATCAAATTGTTTTGCTTTTTCCACTAAAGCCAGGAGTGTGGTCAAGGCATCCAGACTTGGTGGCTTTTCCCAATAGCCTGCGTGGGCTCTAAACCGGGCTGGCCTGGCCGAAGTGTCTTTTCCTGCAAAAAAATCTACGGCTTGTTTGTAAGTAAAGGCATTGATTTCTTCCTTGGTGGGTTTAATGGGCCAGTTTCCAAGCTTCTGAATTAGGGATCGAAAATTGGCATCTGTGCCTTCCATTTGCCCAGAAACAGTCATGACATTAAAGGAGGTTAGGGTCATTAGCCAAGTTAGGTGGTCAGGAGATTGTTTCACAAACTCAAACCAAATTGGAACAACTTGTGTTGCAGCGCTTAGGTTCCAAGTGTATTTGAAAACGCACTGAGGTTTTGCCGGGTGTGTTTTAAACTCCAACTGAGTCACCACCCCAAACTGCCCCGTGCCGGCCCCTCGAATGGCCCAAAAAAGGTCACGATTGGAAGATTCTGATAAGTGCAGTGGCCTTCCCTGTGCATCTACTATATTTGCGGAAATCAAATTATCCACGGCCATGCCATGCTGGCGAGAGAGCATGGAGTAACCCCCTCCGAGGGAAAATCCACCAATCCCAACGGATTTGCATGTACCCATCACCATGGTTTGACCTAAGGGAATGAGGGCATTGTATATGTCACCTTGCCTACATCCCGCACCTACCGTTACTGTGTTTCTTTCAGGTTGAAAGATAATCTGATTAAGGTTTTTTAAGTCCAGAACGATGTCTTCACCCATTGAATAACCTTCGTAGGAATGACCTCCGCATCGAATTCTTAGGTTTCTTTTTTGTTCCTTTGCAAATTTTACTAAAGTTACAACGTCTTCCGTGGAGGAAACATGGGCTATCACTTGGGGATTCAGCTGGATCCGGGGATTGTAGACCTGTGATTCTTCTAGGTGCTTAGGACTTCCACGGAAGGACTTTGAGCCTTTAAAGTGAGCAGGAAATGAAGGCGTATTGGCTGACTGATTCGTTTCCGAGTCCGAGTGACGGCTTGTGCATCCCATCGTCCCGATGAGAGGTAGACAAGCCAATTTGTGGAGAAAAAATCGTCTGGAGGAGGCGGCGTTCGAATAAACGGGACCAGAAGTGGAATGAGTGGAATCTTTTGACCCTAAATTCATGGGTGTCTCGCTTTGTTTTTACCTTGTATTTATTGGAGTCTATTCTGAGAGCCGTGTTTCGTCTAGAATAAGAAGCCATTTTTTTTGCACCAGGATGTCGGAGTTAAATTCAGGGATCCAGGTTGCCACTATGGCTTTCATTTCTTTCATCCATTTCTCTTGGTTTACTTGGGGATCATGCTTTAAATTCATTTCCAATTGGAGCCATTTACTAAAGATATCTTTGATGAGATTTTCTTTTAGAGTGAGATCTAACGGATTATAATTTAATATGGCGTTTAAAAATATTTTTAAACCCATTTTTTTAAACTCATTGCGCTGTTCATCGGACCAGTTCTTGTTTTTTCCGTTCATCTGCAGAAACTCCATCAGGACTTTACCAAAAAGCTCCGAGTTTCTTTTTTCAAAGCACTTTTTAAGAACGGGAAAAAGGGACTCCTTTAAAAAATCGGCCTGGGGATTGGCTGGGGGGTTTGGGTTCAGTAGACCTGACTTCTTCAATTTTAGCAATTGAGCAAATACCATCTGACCCATATTTTGTGCCCAATGATTGTCTTGCTGAAGGGGGGAGCCCTTAAATACCACATTGGCCACCGTTCTGAGCAGACCTCCCACAATTCCTCCCCATGCTTTTCCCGGGGCCACATTTTGCACGGCCCCTTCAATGGCACCAAAAACAAATCCAGCCAATTGTCTAAGAATTGGGGTCACGAAAAGGGATAGAAATCCTGGAAAGAGTCCGTTGTGATCTTCGCTTTTTAAGCCTTTAACGGCTTGATCAGAGATGCGCAGGGCCACACCTTGGGTAAGTCCAAATTCCTGTAGGTTTTGGCTCAACTCACTGTGTAACTTCAAGGGTTCTGTGCTAGAATCATAGGCGGATTCCTTGGAGTCGTGTTTTACATTTGTATCACTATTAGTTCCTCGGTTTACCGTAACTCTTTGTTCTTCTGCTCCACATTGCTGAAGGAGGGGAGCACTTAACAAAATGGTAACCAAACTAAGGCTGATGGATTTTTGTTGGCGATTTGAAAAAAAAGCATGTTTCATGGATTATCCTCTTTAGAAGTTGTGCTTATACCCCATGTCGGGAAGAGGATGATCCTAATCAAGTAAATTTTTTGACACCCTTAACTATCTAATCAGTCTGAAAAGACTTAAGGAATGCGAATATTTTTTAAATTTACCATTTGAGACACAGCAAACATTTCATTGATGTGTCTTGTACTTACAATGGGTTGATGGGTTCCAAAAGCGTACCCATGATGGTAAGGCAACCATCCTGAATTTTGGTTTTGAAAAAACCTTAACACCTCTGGATGCATGGATTGTTCGGGGGACCCGAAACTCCGTGGCGGGTTGGCTCCGGGTTCGTCGTAACTAAAAGACGGAGATAAAGTGAAGGGAGAGGAACGTAGTCTTGCTGTAGCTGAAAGATGGCATAGGGCGCAGTTTTCTTTATTAATGGGAGTTTTGGAGGGGTCATCCACAAAATGGGATTCATTCATTTGAGCATTGGTAGGGATTTCGCCTTTGGAAAGATTTGCCAAATCTAAAACCCTTTTATGCACTGGTTTTTTCTCTAGCCCTGGCCCGATGTCCGTTTCCCAAAGGGAGGGTCCCATAGGTCCAACGGTGGGAGGACCTAAATCAATAGAGGCTACGGAGATGCCAGGTTGCAGCTTAGTGGTTTCGATTTGAAGCATCTGATCTGTGGTGCGGGCGTAATCTGGTAAGGTAACCTGACCGGCTTTGTATTTTAAAGGAGCTGCATTGGCGTTAAAGTTCCAGATTTCCTTAACGGTGGTGGGGGTGGTTTCCCAAGATTTGGCAGAAAATGCGGCGCCAAAAAGGGTTTTAAGGCCAAAATACTTTTTAAATACCTTTTGAACTTGTGCCATGAATTCTTGGGAATTGGGTCCGGAAAACCCTGGATGGATGTAAATAGGTTCTCCTGCTGTTTGAATCCCAGCCACATCCCGAAGTAAAGCAAAGTCTACTAGGGCTTCTTCTACTTTTTCTTTAGGTTGGCTATTTAGGGTATTGACAGTGCCATAGGCTTTGCCATCCACCACCACTTGGGCCACCAAAAAAATGGCATGCATGGAGCATTTCATGAAATCTTTGTCTTGGCTAGCGGTGGGCATCACGGGAAAACAAGGTTCGAAACGCACGCCCGTTACAAACAAATGATTCCATACATTCTCTTTTAAAGCCTCCATTTCAACGGGGGACTTTCGCAAACGTTCGATCAATGCTTTGTTTTTGGTTGTGAATTGATCTTTGTTGTTAAACGATTGTTTTACATTTTGATCGAATAACCAAGCATGGAACTCAAAAAATCTTTGGGGGAAGAATTTAGAGAAGTATTCCTTAGGGAGCAGATCATTCGATACAGGAAGTTGAAGGAGCTGATTTTCAGTGGGCAAAGGAAAGTGAAAAGAAAGATCTAATGGATTTACTTTTAACGTTTTACTTTCCATTTTATTGTATTTGCCTGAGAAAGTTGCAAGAGCGGATTTTTTGTCTACTCCTTGACAAGAAGAAAGTATGACAGAAGTCATGCAAAAAGAAATATACCTTGATTTCAAAACCATGAATGATCCTTTGGAATGGGTTAGAGTCGGGCTGATAGCTGTGCCAAAGAATAATTATTTTTTTTTGCAGGTCAAGGCGCAGAGCGAAGGAAATAACAACAATGTAATTTTTTAAAAGCAGTCTGCGAGTTTTAAGGTACCAGCATGCATGGCTTTACCAATGATCACTCCCCCAATGCCGTCGGTGAGGCGGGCTTCATGGATCTCATCAAGGGAACGAATTCCCCCACTTAAGATCACTTGCGCCTTTATATCTTGGGCAAGCCTCTTTGAGAAAGAAAGATTGGCTCCTTGCAGGAGTCCGTCGCGCTCGATGTCTGTGTGCAGAAATTGAACACACCCTGCGGTTACGAAAGGGGAAGCAAACTCTTGTGGACTCAGCGCACTCATTTGAGTCCAACCTCTGACAGCCACTCTAGGAGGGTCGCCCATTGTATCAAGCCCTATCACCAATTTCTCTTTGAACTGGCTGCACATCTCCTGCACCAGAGAGGCTTCTTGAGAGGCCCAAGTGCCCACGATGAGTCGGGAAACTCCCCTGGAAAATTGGTCTTTGAGTTGGGATTCCGAGCGGATTCCCCCTCCCAGCTGTATTTTTAGTAGGTTTAGGGCGCACATTCGTTCGATTAATTTAAGTGTTTCTTTATGGCCTTCCTCACGGGTACTATCCCCAAAAGCAGCGTTTAAATTTACAATATGCACCCATTTTGCACCCTGATCATGAATCCATATAAGCTGATCTAATGGGGATTTATGCATGACTTGCGCTGAAGAACGCAGTCCTTTTTCCAGACGAACGCTTTTTCCATCCAACAAATCAATGGCAGGAAACACGATAAAGGGTTTAGAAGACGGCGTCATACGAGCATTCCTTTCGTGGAAGGCAAACCAAGGGGATCGCTGATGGAAATAGCTTGCTTCGCCGCTCGGGCAAAGGCCTTAAAAATGCTTTCTGCCACATGATGATCATTTTCGCCTCTGATGGAATCAATGTGTACCGTCCATTTGGCGTGCAAACAAAAACCACCAAAAAATTCTTTGAGAAGGCTGGAATCTAGGGATCCAATAAAGGGTCGATGAAATTTAACACCCCAGTGGAGAAACGGACGTCCTGAGATGTCGATTACCACTTTGGAAAGGGCTTCATCCAGCGGGCACTCCATACATCCAAATCGCTCTATGCCTTGGGGAGCCTGGGAGTCAAAAAGTAAGTCAGCAAAGGCTTGTCCTAGTGTAATGCCCACGTCTTCCACTGTGTGGTGTTGGTCGATGTGCAAATCCCCTTTTGCGGTTAATTTGAGTGAGAGTTGAGCGTGGCGAGCAAAGCATTCCAGCATATGGTCTAAAAACCCTATACCAGTTTGAATGGAGGAGGAATTGGGTACCGTTCCATCACGGTGCAGCTGCAACTGACATTCAATCTGCGTTTCCTTGGTATGCCTTGAAATCTGGGCGATTTGAGGCTGAGTGAGACTTTTTTTAATTGTCATTCCAAAATTCCTTACATTTTTGAATAAATCGTTCCATTTTCCAAGGCTCAGCCACGCTCACTCGGATGTGATTTTCCATGGGACCTTTAGAGCCAAAGTAGCGCACTAGTATTTGATTTTGGGTGAGAAATCGAAACAGCTTTTCATTTCTGGGAGATATAAAAGTAACAAAATTAGCTTGGCTTGGATAGAAATAAACATCAGAGTGTTGGGATATCCATTCCTCTAATTCTCGCCGTGATTTTTGGATTTGATGCACCTGTTTCAGGACGGTATCAAATCCATCCGTAAGAACTCTTTGCGCGGCCCATTCGCTGTGACTGCTGATGCTATATGGTGGCTTTAATGCAGCTAATAACGCAATGAATCGTTCATTTCCAACTGCGATGCCAATGCGGCCATTGGCACAGCACCAAGCTTTGGAAAGGGTGCGCAGCACCAGCAAATTGGAATGCTTTTTTAAAAGGGACATGGCACTGGGAGTCTCTTTTGGCTTCAGGAGATCATATCCCTCTTGAAACTCGATGTAAGCTTCGTCCACCGCAAGAAGTCGATTGGGATTCTCCACCAACAGCCTTTCCATCCATTCTAAAGGAACCGTGGTTCCGGTGGGGTTGTTGGGTGAGCAAAGGATCACCACGTGGGCAGATAAAACGGCCGGATTAAACAAGGCGTCTGGAGACAATTCCATGGATGGGTTGAGGGGAATATCCACCGCCTTTGCGCCGTAAATTTGAACCAACTCACGGTAAAGGGAAAAGGTGGGGTCCATGATAGCCACACGTTTGCCTGGGCCAAAACACATCATGGCCAGTAGGCTCAAGGCCTGACTTGATCCGCTTGTGATCTCTAGGCATTGGGTTGGTAAGTCATAATAGTTCTCTAACGTAACACGAAGTTTTTCTAACTTTAAAGAGGGATAAACACTCATATCTTTTAAAGGACTTGATTCAGTTGTGGCATCTGTATGGCTCACGTCCCAATGTTCTTTTCCCCAAAAATAACCTTCGTTTTGATGCAAGCGAATAACTTGTGGCCCGTGAATTTCAGGCAGTTCATAGGCGCGCACTTGTGACATGGAGGGATTTAGATAAGGTAACATGTGTTTTCGCTTTCCCTGATCTTCTTCCACTAGCTTATGCAAGGCTCAGGAAGAATGGTTTAAAAAGTGCTTATTGTCTCATTCTGGCACTTAATCCATGGGCCCAAAGCTCCTCTGCTTGTGCAAAGTCACTGGTGGGCTGGGCCAGTTCTTGGGCCAACCGATGGCTCATGCTCAAAACACTGCAACGTCTGGTGAAGTCGTATACTCCCAAAGCGGAGGCAAACCGTGCTGTGCCTGCTGTGGGGAGAACATGACTGGGTCCAGCCAGATAATCACCAAAGGCTTCCGCCGTGAATTTTCCTAAAAAAATGGCTCCAGCGGTACGTAGCTGGGAAGTCCAATACTCATAACCTTCGGGAGTTTGGGCGCATTGAGTATGGACTTGAAGGTGTTCAGGGCAGATTTCATTGGCGATGTCCACCAACTGTGAAAAATGAGGCACCACAATGATGGCTCCAAAATTTTCCCAAGACTCTTTTGCCATATTAGCCCTATCTAAGCATTGGGGGAGAAGCTCTTCTAGGCATTGAGACACCTCTTGAGCTTCTTTTGCGCTGGTGGTGACCAACACACTGCTGGCTTGGGGATCGTGCTCTGCTTGAGCTAAGAGATCGGCCGCGATCCATTTGGGGTTGCTGCTTCCATCTCCCAGGATTAAAATTTCACTGGGTCCGGCAAACCCATCGGTTCCCATGATTCCTGAACAAAGATGTTTGGCAGTGGCCACATAAATATTACCAGGACCCACCATCTTATCTTGTTTGGGAAGATGTTCTCCTAGCCCGAAAGCGGCGGCAGCAACCGCTTGAGCTCCGCCAGTGGCCACCACGCGTGTTACGTTAAGTAACTGGATGGTGTAAAGGAACACGGGGTTTTGTAATGATCTTGCTGGAGTAAAAACAGTGATTTCTTTCACGCCGGCCACTTGAGCTGGTATCACCGACATCAATACGCTACTGGGGTAAAAGGCTTTTCCTCCGGGAACATAGACTCCCACTCTTTGAAGCGGCACCACATGACTGGTGAAGGTGGAATCGGAGTCGCTCCAAGTTTTGGAGGTTTCCTTTTGGATGGAATGATAAACGGTGATGCGATTTTTAGCTAGATTCAAGGTTCGCTGGATGGACTCGCTGACCTCATCCAATGGGGGTTTTAACTCGTGGCTGTTCCAAATCAGTGGATGTGTGGAAGGGATGGATTCGAATTGTTGACGAAATTCCAATACGGCTTTTAAGCCATTTTTTTGAACTTGGTGAAGTATGCTTTGTGTGGCTTGAGATATTTTTTCATCCATTCCGGGTTTGCGGCTTTCGAGCACTTTCCAAAATTCTTGGACCTGGGTGGGCTGGGCTTCAAAATTTAAAATTCGAGAGTTTAGCTTCATCGTTCATCTCTGTATTACAAAAGTGTTGCACTGGCGTGAAGGGGAATGGATTGGGGCATATGATCCATGAGATCACCTTGTTGATGCCATACTTGAATCCATTCATTAAGAGTATTTCCTAGGAGATAATAGAAGCCGGGTGTGAGAGCTAAGTGAATGCAAGTCACCCCAAGATTTTCATAAATTTCTAGGTCATTTTCCCGGAGAGTATTACCGGTTTCCACCAGATCCAATATGGCATCGGCGATTTCCACCACACTAGCCAATTCCACACTCCCTTGAAGGGGCAATAGCTCATAGTGGGCAGACACGAGTTGAGATTTATCCAATAGTTCTTTGGCGCTTTGAACGTATTTGGTGGCAATGACGGGCTTGCGTTTTGATTTTAGAGTCGCTTGACCCTGGGGTTTTCCGGCCAAACAGATGCGGCAAGACCCTTTAGAAAAGGTAACTGGACGGAACACCGCACTTTGGCTTTCATTAAGCGTGTCGCTGCCCACAATGGCCATGGCGGTCATTTCTTTTTCTAAGTAACTTCCCACGTCCGCATTTTTAACAATTAAAAATTCAAATCTTCCACACTGACTAGGAATCACCAGTTTTCGTGTGGTGCTTAAATTGGTTGCAGGAATAATTCCCACTTTTTGGAAGAGATCTAAAGCCAGTCCCATGATTCTTCCTTTGGGAAGTGCAATTCGAAAAGGGGTGGGTTTCTGCAAGTGGGACAATCCTTCCGATGGATCTTTAAGCATAAATCCCACGGCTTCTCGATCCACTCCAAAATGGCTGTAAAGGGTATCATAGCGCCCCCCTCCACCGAGGTGAAATGGTACTCGCTGACCTTGGGGAAAAGAACCATAAATTTCAAATGTAAATCCGCTGTAATAATCTTTTTTTCTGACCAAAAAAGGATCAAAATTCCAGCTCCACGTAAAAGTCTGCGGAGCCGTGGGTAAATCTCCACTGGATGCCTCCGGCAGATGGGCCCTTACCACCCGCTCGAAATTCGATACCGCATCACGATAACTGTCCCAAAAGACAATCTCCAGCTGGGGATCCTCCACAAAGAGTCGGCCCAGAAGCCTTAAGTCTCTAAGTTCAAAGGCTTTTCTAAGGTCCAGAGTCATGTGGGTGCGCAGTTGGGTGGGGTGGTTGGCCACGATCTGCAGGAGCCGGGTTAGGATACGAGAATCCCCAAAGGCAAGGCGCGCATGATTAAACCCAAATCCTTTCACAAGCTTAATGGCTAGAGCGATCATCTCCATGTTGGAATGCCAAGAGCCATCCCCCACCGATTCCACTCCGAACTCGAATTTTTCCCAATTGGGGTCGTTGGTGCTGTGGGATTTATAATGATGAGATTTTGGCTCGCCGTAGGAGAAGGTTTTGCCGGCATAGAATATCTTCAAGGGAAACTGAAGGTCCGTTTGATTCTGACAGATGCATTGGGTTAGAAATAAAGTCATATCGCAGCGAAGCGCCCAATTTAATCCGGTGGGATCCACGAAGCGAGGGCCATCGGGAAGCAGATTTTGGTTGCTTAACACACTCCGAAAACGTTCCACGGGAGTCATGGTGGGCAGATGGACCGGTTGAAACCCTGTTTGTTCGCAAAGCAATTCAAAAATAGCGGCTGAATTGGCGGGGGAAGGCTCTTGCCCTTCACTTGGTCTTGGAAATCGTTGATTTTCATTCACCGAAAAAAGCTCATTGGGCATAGAAAATTTCCTGCTCGTTATGTCAAATGGAGGAGCTATGTATCCGTGGGAAACGTGGGACTTACCCATGGCTTCAGCTACCACTGTCTGTAGGATCCCCTTGTAACACAGAATCTCTTCGATTAGAACCTTGGATTCTTGGAATTGGCACTGGCAACCTGGACTTTTAATAAAAGTTTATTAGGGTGCTGGGGGGCTTGGCTCCCTTAGGAACTTGGATTGGGTTTGTGTGTCACTCCTAAAAAAATGGCAAAGGCAGGAATAGAATGGATATTTTTTTAGCTCTGGTTCGAGGATTGTTGGTATCTATTGCTCTTCTATTGAGCTTAATTTACATTTTGGTGCAGCTGTTTCAAAAAGTGCCCAATCCTCCTTTTCAGCTTAAAACCTATGAATACATCCTTTTGGGCGTGGTGGGATTTATGTTTGCACTAGGTTTCGACAGTTATTATGGCCTTTTAGGGGTGGTTCCCTTGGTTTTATGGAAAGGGATGGCCCATTTGCAGTTTAAGAAAAGCAGGTTGAGCGGCAAGGGAACTTGGATTGAAATGGAATGGAGAAAACTAACACCTAAAGGCTTTGCTTTGCCTAAAGAAATGTTAAACGAAATGGGCAAGCTTCCAGGTGACAATCATTTTATCATTCCACGATTTTTCACCCTTTTAGGGCTGAAACTAGTGCACAAAAATATTAATAAATCCATGGGCAAACTTCCTCCCCATATGAAGGGCCAAGAGGGAGCTGCCGTGCAGATGATTGAAGGCATGGTTTTACAAATCAAAACATTGGATTCCGGGAAATCCCATACCCTTAACCTCCCTTTTGGAGTACTAAAGGTAACAAGGCTCTAAGATTCCCCCAATTTGCAGCCTCTTCCTCTGTGCACCTTTGGCTGGCACAGGTTTTGGCTTGATCTAAATTAAGTCGCTTTTTGATTTTTCTTAATCATTGAATTCACTCACCTACCCACCAATCTTAAATGATCTCACAGGCCATTCCGTTAGAGTAGTTACACGGACCGCGTGGGATCAATGGATCACTTCTGTCTTAGAAAGGACCCAGATGCGTATATTGTGGTGTTCCCCTTTGTTTTTCTTACTTTCTAACTGTAGCGAAACGGGTTTTAGCAATGGCTCTACCAATTCGGCGGCAGGGACAAACCTTCCTAATTCCAGGCCAACCCCACGAACGGTGGGCGAAGGAGAGGTTTTCTCCAATGATTCTAATGCTCTACCTACCCTTGCGGAAATTAAGGCTCAGATTGCCTCGACCGCTCCTCTGAAGGGAAATGGCAGGGTGATTCCAGTGGAAGTTCGTTTTACGGAGTCTGTGAACGGGTTGGAAGTATCTGATTTTATAATAGAAAATGGGGAGGTTTCCGGACTTTCTGGAAGCGGACAAGCTTATCAACTCGATTGGAAGCCACTGAAGGATGGAAAAACTCAACTATCCATTATAGAAGGTGCCGCCCATAATTCAAGAGATATCAAAAGCAAAGCCTCTAATACCCTGGAACGATGGGCGGATCTGACGCCTCCAAAGGTTTTAAAGATGAGCTCGGTCGTGCCCTTTCCTTCCACTTTGAAAAAAATCCCCGTGGTTTTGGAATGGAGTGAGCCCGTGGAAGGCTTCGAAGGAAAAGACCTGGTGGTGCCGGCCACGAGTACCGTTGAAAACTTTAGGGCCGTGGGTCCTGGACTTTTTGAATTCGATTTTTTGCCTACTCAAGATGGCGAATTTGAAATCAAAATTCCTAAAGAAGTGGTTTTAGATGAAGTGGGAAATCCCAATCGGGAAGAATTCAGCTGGAAAAACACTTTGGATTTCACCCCTCCCAGTGTGGTTGTTTCCAGTCCTACCTCCGACCCGTTTGGCTCTGGAAACATGGTCGTGGAGGTACGATTTAGTGAAAAGGTAGACAAGTTGGCTCCTACCTCCTTGGAGGTGGTGAATGGCCTTGTAGAAAATTGGATTCAGTCAGACAATAGTATAACATTTGGTTTAAAGCCTGTAAACGTTGGTTTAGTGAGCATTACCGTTCCTTCTAATGTAACAAAAGACTCTGCAGGGAATTTCAATCTGCGTAGCAACACCGTTTCTAAGCGATTTGACTCCAACCGGCTTCTGGCTAATCTCACTACAACATCAAATCTCATCACCAACTCAACGCTCTTAGATGTTAAGTTACAACTTACCAATAAAACTTTAGTTGCTAGCTCCCTTACCAAAGAGGATTTCAAACTCGAAGGGGGCACTGTAAAAAATATAACGGCAGGATCCGGCTCCCAAATTTATGCTGTATCCATTCAGCCATCTGTTTCTCAAGGACCGGTGAAAGTAAAGCTTCCCGAAAACTCGGTACTAGATACTACTGGCTTGGGTAATTTAGCCTCCAATGAATTGGTGATTGAAATCGATCGATCGCAGCCCAGCCCCACTCTAAGTTCAAATTCTTCTGTTTATCCCACCAACTCTAGAGGAATTTTGGTAAATGTGTCTTTCACTGAGCCAGTGTCGGGATTTGATGCTTCAAAAGTTACTCTTCCCAGCGGCTATGCGGTTCAGTCATTTGTTAAGTCCACAAACTCAAATTCCTATCAGTTCCAGGTGGTACCTCCTAATTCGGTGTCTCAAGCCCTGATTGAAGTTAAGCTTTTGGCGGGAGCCGCCGTAGACCGGGCGGGAAATCCATCTTTAGCATCCAACGTCTTAAATTTAATTTTTGACGCGGTGCCACCCGTGCCTACACTTAATGCAGAAAATCCTTTGGCAGAAGAATGGGTTCCCGTTGAGATTCGCTTCAATGAGGATGTTTCTCAGTTTGATTGGAATAAAGTGCAATTGAATCAGCTATTGATTCAAAATAAAGTGGTGGTTAATCCTAAATTAGCTCGGGCTCAAGTGAAGGTTTCAGGAGGAGCGGTGGGGAGCCTTTTGGTGATGCCGGGAGCGGCGCGAGATGGTGCTGGGAATTTGAGTACAATTAGTAATTCAATTGTAATACAGAGATCGGTGGTGGGGTTGACGGAACGAACTTTGAATGTGGACCTACTTTTGGCCTTGGACAACTCTGGGAGTATGAGTGGCGCCATTGCTCAGGTGAAAACCCATCTTTCCAGTTTGATTGAGAAGCTTAAAAAATCTAACATTCGTATGGGTCTAACTTATGTGAATCAAAGCGAAACCTCCTGGTCCAAAAATAGTCAAGATATAGGGAGTTTTGGATCGCTGTTACCCAATTCGGGAGCTATTCGCTACAATCGACTTCAGATGTTGCCTTTTCATGCCACCGGCAGCAGTTCGTGGGCCTCCAACGTTCCCCTTTGGCAGTCCAATGTGGTGGTGGATCCTGAAGTCTCCTCCAATTCGGATTGGTTAAAAAGACAGGTGGCACAGACCCCTCTTTTTCAAGCCGATGTAAATGAAAACGCTTTGTGTCATGCTTTGTTGGGGTATCAGTCTGTGGATTCATTTAGCACCACAGGATCCCAGTCGGCTAGCTTCCGCAAAAACGCAGACGTATTTGCTACCATTGTGTTTTCCGATGAAGGGGCAAAATCTTTTGATAGGTGCCGGCATTTGATTGAGAAGAAAGACGTGGCTCAAGGGTGTTATGTTCATCGGGCCGCTCGAGGAAATGACACCTATTGTTCCAGTTGGTCTTATAAAACCGTGTGTGATGTACGCATGGACAACGGAGAATTTGGATGTAGACAAGTGACGGATAGATGTTTAACCACAGTGCCTAAATCCAGCGATTTTTTACCAAAAGCGAAACGGTCGTTTCCCGGTGAATCCTGTGAGACCAGTCCAGTGGTGGCTAGTTACATTGCAGGGCTCCCTGAAATTCAGACCTACCCTATCTCCCAAAAAGCACCCTTTAGCGCTTATTCCTATTATCAATATCCTAATTCCACCATTTTGGATTCTGAAACAGATGATCAAAAAGCTTCTAAATTTTTGGGATTAGTGAATCAAGTGAAAGGCAATTCCAGTCGTGGGTTTCAACTCCATTTCATAGGTTTCACGGGTGAGTCCAATTGTATGGCACCTGTGGATAAACCCTATCAATCTAACGGAACGGTATACTCTAAGGTGGCTGCACTTTCAGGAGGAGTCTCTTCCTGCTTGGTAGATACATCAAAGAATGTGGCCGATTTTTCAGGAAAATTTTCTGACATAGCGAAAAAAATAGAGACCAAAAAGGTGTTTGATTTGTCTAACAATAGTATTACAAAGGTGCTACTCTACCGCTCCTCCCAGCCTCCCGTGGTTCTGAGTCCGTCCAACTACATCGTTCGGGATAAAACCACTGGCACCGGTAAGGAGATTGAGTTTCTGTCGGCGCCTATCGCGGTGATGGCGGAAGATGTTCTGCTTTTTCTTTAATAGCTAATGCCTAGCCCTAAGAAGCCGTACAGAGAGAAGTACTGATAGGCTTTTTGTTGGTCAAGAATTTTATAGGTTTCTTTATTCCAATTGCCACCCAAACCAAACGCCAAAATAGGGCTATAAGAACGATTCCAGACGAGATTGAGAAATCCGATTTGAGTTTTGTTGGCCAGCCTTTTCCAGGTTCCTAGAACTGGCTGAGCGAGGTCACCTTTGTATTGGTATTTGTTGTTTACGGGGAAGAAAGTTTCCGACTCCACCCAGACATTGGACCATAAATTAAGTCCAAATTTTAGGATGGGCGTGTTTTCATCTGTTTGAAATTGATAGTTTACACTGTTTTGCGTTTCCGAAGATTTGAATTTTAGACTGGAGGTGTGTGCTGATTTCCATTGATAATCTAATGAAACATAACCTCGAATGGGAAAGGCAAAGGGAACCTTAAGCCCCGACCTAAGGCTGTAGGCTTTTGACTGATAATCCGCCGATTGAAGAAGCTCGGTGCTCGGCTCACGGAATTCGATACTAAGAGCTGATTGTTGTTCGTAGATGGCTTGCAAATGGAGCCAGTTAATCCATGTGGCGGCCCGTGGGCACGGGAGTTGAAATTCGAGGCTGTGGATGGATTTTGAGACCTCGCGGTTCACATCAAAGCCAACGAGCAGATTTAAATGGGAATCCACTCCTTTGGAGTAGGAAAACTGATATTTTGTCATTTCATTACATTGCATCCATGAATGAAAAGGAGTCTTACTAACACTGGAAAGATCATTCTGACTAAATTCATCTTGAATGATGTATTTTCCTTTGTAAATATTAAAATTGAATCCTTCTTTTTTCCATGTCACTTTTCCTAGTGCTCTTCCAGGTGTAGTCCATTTTGTCACTTCAATTTTAAGTAAATCATCTTTTGTTACTTTATCTTTAATCGTGAAAATCTGTCCGATTTTTGGAGGACTTTTGGGGTTGGAATAGCTCAAAAGGGCCACTTGGTCTTTTAGTGAAATGAGACGAATGGTGGAAAGAGCTTCTCCCTTTGGGTTTGGTGTAACGGTGGGTGAGGGCGAAGAAAGGGAATTCTGGGGATTCGGAACCGATGCACTGGGAGTGGGCGAAACTCCAGGCGTGGGAACAGGAGTGATGGTTTGTGCTAAAATTTTAGAGAAACCTAATAAAAAACAGAAAAATAGAGTGATATAAGCGGGTGTGGCAAATTGAACCCCATCTGACTTTTCCTTGCATTTGACCAATCGATTCATGTCTTTGAAAGTCACCTACCTAGGGTTCCCAGCAAACTCCTTCACTGGCATTTGTAGAGATGATAGCACAGCTTGGAATCGAGTAGGTAACCGGGTTTGAAAGGTGGCCCGCTTTGTCCTGAAGCCAGAGTTGGAAGGTGGCGGGTTCCGTAGGTTGTGTTGGAAATTTAATGTCATTGGGAAGGATTTCTCGGTCGTTACCGCAGTTAGTGTCAGGCTTAATCGTATTTTCTTGCTTGAACCCAAAGGTTTCAATTCCTAATGATCTTTCGTCTAAGACTCCAGGCAGTTTGCAGCCGCCCAAGGAATCGAAGCGCAACCTTAGGTTTGAGAGTTGAGTGGCTGAAATCCTTTGTTGATTTGCATAAAAGTCATAAACTCCGTCTGCAGGAATGGCTGCGTTTGTTGGTGCGAATCCAAATCTTCCTCCCAATGGCAGGGAATCAGCGGTCCATTCTGGCTTTTCACAATCAATAAATACACTAAGATGATTTGATTTTTTTTCTATATCGTCTTCGCTTTCATTTCCATACTTATCTTTAACGAAAATCTGAGCTTCCGTGTCGGATGATAAGTAACAGCTTAGAGCGAATAACGCGTCGGTTTTTAAAGTAACACTTTTTGATCCGTCGTCTGGACAGGGCACAAATTGCAGTGCCGCGCCTAGACCGCTAAAATTACCCATCTTAAGACCTATCTGCATACCCTTTGAGCATTTTTCATACTGAAGCTTCATTTCATTGCCGGGAAGTCCAGAAACGATGCCATCCACGCCAAGGCTACTCTTTAAGAGGGCTTGAGTGGCTTGTACCTTGGGTTTTTGGGTGTACCTAACTCCCTTTAAAATTTGAGGGGGTGGAGCGCTGATCAAGGGAATATCTTCGGGATTTAGGATGCTTTCTATGCTTATGGTAAAATTTCCATCAGGAGATTTAGAGCCATCACTCTGGCCAAAGCTTGTGGGAATCAGAGTGGTCATTTCGCTGGAAAAAGTGGGATAAATGGTTTCTCTGAATAAAGTACCACCAATCCCGATTCCTTCAAACACCTTTACCTTTAAACCTCTAATCTGTTTGCTGAAGGTTTTTAGGTTCAGGCTAACAAATCCCTTGTTGGTGTGCCCGGTTTCCTCTTCCGTGAAAAGGGATTTTCCAAATTTCGCTTTCCATGAGAGTTCTTTGATTCGAATCTCGGCAGAGTCACATGTTTCAAGCACCACTTCCGTGGAAGTCTCAGTAGGTGAAAACAATTTCTGCGAGGAAAGGTAGGGGCAATAGCCGTCTGCTTGAGCTAGGATTTGAAAGCTGGCGGGTGTCCCAAAAGGCAAAGGAAATGCAATGGCCTCTCCTTTGGCATTGGTTTTGCTCCAAACTGGCCCAAATTTGGACCGAATTGGGTCAACCAGTGGTAAGTTAAACCCCAGATTTGATACATCCCCGGTGAGGTTTACGATGGAAACGCTTGCTTGGTTTAAAGGTTCACCCGAAGAATTAATGACTTTTACTTTAAGTCGCTCCACGGGATAATAGTCTAGAGTGCCCGTTTGGTTGCTCACCCACTGTATTACTGGGTTGGGAGAAAGGGCGGCGGCTTGGGTAACGGCCACAAGACCTTGAAAATAAGGAAACAATGACCCTGTTCCCTCTAATGCTCCATCCGGGAAAAGTTCAACTCGAGCATAACCAAGTGCGGTATCTCCAAAGGGTTTAACCGTATTTTTTAGAAAAAACTCGGCTTTTCCAAAGCTAGCCATGGCTTCTAGAAGGCTAAGTCCGGGATGCTTGGTCAAATCGGATTTTTTGAGGGCGAAAGAAATGGAATGATCGGTTGGCTGATAGTGGAAGCGGGGAATGGGCTCTCGCTGGCCGTCTTCCCCAATGAGATACCCTTTGAGGGCTTTGGTGTCTTTGGGGATGGAGACTCCTGACTGAGCATCCATACTCCCCTGGAACTGATATTCTCCTCCCAAGAGCACCTGTTCTTTCTTTTTGGCGGTGCAAGAAGCCCCTAAAAGACAGGTGTAGATGAAGAGAACCTCTCTTGAGCTCATTTTCGTGAGGCGACTCCCACGCTAGCATCCACTCCGAAGTAAACATCAAAGCTCTTGCAACCTTCTGTGCCACAGGTTTTAGGACCCCAGAACCGGCTTTGATACAGCACTAGGTTTTTACTTCTGCCGCTGCCTTGTGTTTGCTGAGCTAGAGGGACATCCTGTTGTTCCACCGAGATTTTGGTGATTCCCATTTTGGCCAAAGATAGGAGTTCGTTTGGCTGGCTCACACCATCTTCGTTTATGTCTCTCCAAACCAAGAGCTTGCTAAAGCTAGGGTTTGTTTTATCAAGGAATCCCGTTCCTGTTTTGTCATATTGGGCCAGGGCTTGATAACCATGAATGGCCTTTTGGCCGCTGGGTAATTTGGTGTGGTTACCAAAGAGTTCAGCCCCTGAATCAATCTTGCCATTGCCATTTAAGTCCATAGCTAGGAAGGCTGCTGTTGGTTTGATCCATCCCACTTTTTCTGTTGTTCCCTCGCCTTGCAAGTCAAATCGGGCTTCAGACCGATTGGGAGGGGTAGTCTCAAGGGTGCCTGTACCACTTAAGTCTAACACAATGGGGCTGTAATAGTAGTGGGCTCGATAATTATAGTAGTAATGAGTTGTGTAGTAGGATGCGGAAGTATTTGTATTAACCGTGTTACTGGATGAGGTGTTGTACGTTCCCCCATTCATGTTGTGTAAACACTGAGCTCCAGTGGATTTGCCAGTTGCATCCAAGGCTTCCACTCTCGCTGTTTCCGTAAATCCAGCAGTACCGTCGCTTTTTGCTAAAAACATAGAAGCCGGAATTTCGTAAACAATTCCTGATTTATTGTCTGTTTTTCGAAAGGACTGAGCGTCCACCGTAACAGATTTTCCACTCATATCGGTGATTTTCCAAGAGTAGGCATTGCCAAAAACCCGAAGTCCCAGCATGGTTTTTCGATCCGCTGGGAAGGGCGCTCCCGCAGGACGGGCCAAAAGTGATTTGGCTTCAGGGTGTTCTGGACTTAAGATGGGAGCCCTTAATACGCCCACAAAGGAATGCTGCACGTCCGAAGAAGTGGAAACGCTATAGCCTGTTACCCAGGATCTTTGGGAAGAAGACCAGTAAGATCCCAAATAGTCCCAGGAGCCATTCCAAGTGATGCACGTAGAGGGACATCGCTGATTCACCCAATTTACACCACCATAATAGGTGGTATTGTAGTAGTCTGTATGGGTGTTCACCACCTGAGTGACGGTGGTGTGATTTCGGATGACCGTGCGGCACTTTCCGCTATCCCCAATGACGCCGTTGCCCGTATCCACGCCCGTATCACATCTCTGGAGAGGTTGGTTTTCATTGGCGTAGTTGAAAAAGTGGCTCGTGGCTTTACACTCAATGGGGAATAAAAGACGTTTATCAATTTCACCCCCCAGTTTTCCGGCCTCTGCTTTAGCCAAGGCAACAATATCAGCGTATCCCAGGCGGGTGGCAATACCTGCGATGAGGCTAAAGGCATTGGTGACGGAACCTTCTAATTTGTCTAGACGTTCTTCATGGGAATCGGCAATGGCACTTAATCTGTCGTTGAGTGCTTTGATTTTGTTGTCCAAGGTGCTTACGGCGTTGGCCACCGCATTGGCGGTTTTGTTGGCCTCATCCTCCACTTTTGCCACACTTTTGGCTAATGAGATGATGTTGTCCGAGTTGCTTTGGTTTGCTGCGATTTGGTACTGAACTTCTGCCCGCTCCGCCACCACTTGAGCGATGGTTGCAATCATGCCTGGTTCGGGTTTGGTGGCCAGAAATTCGTCAAAGGAAGCTTGAGAACTCAGTCTCGCACTGACGCTTTTGCGGATGGAAGCAATCAAGGCATCGCCAGGACTTTTGAGAGCTTTGTATCTTGGTTCAATTTGTTTTTGGACCACGTTGCGCAGCTCTGCATGGGCCAGAAGGGCTTTTCGAAGGTCAATGGAAAGTTGGCTGGTTCCCAAAATGAGACCCCGGGCCCAATCTTGGACTTTGGACACGCAGGTTCCACCCGCTCCCGTGGCTCGGGAAGGAATTCCCTGTAGGGCAACCGCGGAAGACAAACTTGCCCCATCGGCTAGGGGTAAAATGCCAAAAAAGATATTGTCGATGTCTGCTTTTCCGGTGCGCGCGCCGGCAATCAAAAGTTGATTGTACTCTCGGGCCAGATGGAAATACCATTCGTGGTCCGCTACGGTGGAGTTTCGGCCGGGAAATTCGGGTTCGAGTCCTGTGATCCCTCCGCAGATGCTCAGCGCGGCTATCGGTTGGAAGGATTTATTGAGTTCTGCGAGGCTGATTCCTTTTTTGCCGTGTACGTAATCGATGGCGTTTAGAAATTCGCCTTCAGACATGGCAAATCCAGAGTAAAGAGCGGCCGCTTTGTCAATTAGGTTTTGTTGGAGTGGTTTGGCTTCATTACGGAAGGTTTTAATGATGTCTGCATCAGGCACAATTTTGGAAATTTGCCGAGCGATTTCATCTCCCGCAGCAGCGTCTTTTCCGCGCAATTCAGCCACGCCAGCAGCGGCTTCCGCTAATTGTTTTTGGATGTCTTTTCCTAGGTTTGCAGTGATCTCCTCAGCGTAGCCACGGATTTCGTTCATCTGGCCTTGAACTTCTGATTTGAGTTGGTCTAATTTGGCTCCAAATTCTTTGCGAGCGGCGGTAAGCTCGTCACCTAGACCTTTAATCGCTTTTTCATTGGCTTGAGACAGTTGAAGCCCTTGGTTTGCCACATCACTCACCCGTTTCACTTCTTTGGCGAGTTCGTCTACCTTTTTGGAAAGGGCTTGTCTTTCATTTTGCTCTGCGGCGATGGCTTGAACCAGCTGCTTGGACGCATTTTCTGTTGCCTCTTTAATATCTTGCTTAATATAAGCGTCGGCCTGCTCTAATTCCAAAATTTTATTACCCAGGGATTTGCGGACCTCTTGAGCGTAGGATTCGGCATCAGCCACTCGGTTGGTCAACTTTCCAAGCTTTTCATTGAGAGCCTTTAAATTTTGTTCATCTTGTACTTGTAAGGCGCAGATTAAGGCTCGAACTTCATCCGCTTCCTTTTCGGCGAGATCGTTAAGTTCCTTCATTTTGGCTTGGTAAGTTTTAATGTGTTCATTGAGTTTGTTGTTCACTGCGTCCACATTGGCTTGAACGCCGGCAATCTCTTTTTGAAGGTCACTTCTCAATGCGCTCACTTCCGCTGACAAGCGGGCTTTCACCATGGCATCGTTATAGTCAATTTTAAAGTTCATGAATGCTGTGACATTTTGTAGATTTTTTACCACCATGTTTACAGCGTTAAGCTCGGCCTTGGTGGCGTAGTTGGTATCTACATGGGACTTTAGACTGGAGATTTGACCCGATAGGTTTCCCAGTTCTGATTCGAGTTTTCGATTGATGGCGTCGCGAAGGCGGTCATCGGCTTCCGTGAATTGGGCCACGACATCTGCTTTGGTGTTGCCCACGGCCTCCACAATGATTTTGGAGACTTGTGCTTTTTCGTCTTCCAGATCCACTCGGATGGGAGCCAAGTCGGCATCCACTTTGGCCAAGAGGGCTGTTTTGAGATCGGCATCTGTTTTGGCAGATAGCTCGCTGAGCTCAGTTTGTCGTTTTTCCAGTGTGGTTTTGGAGATGGTGAGCATCTCTTTGGTTTTGGCATCGGTGGCTCGGTTATAAGATTCCGCATTGGAGGCTAGTTTGCCTGCAATGGCCTGAGAGAGTAGGGATAGCTTTTTGCGGGCTGCCGCAAGATTGTTGTTGATTTCGTCTTTTAAAAATGTCTTTAGATCATTATTATTCATGGAAATTTGTCTTTTGAGACTCAATAATAGGTCGGCATTTTCTTTTTGTCCTACTCCTAATTGAGCCACCAGCCCGTCTATGGTGCTGGTGAGGGCGCTTTTTTGCTCTTCAAATCCTTTTTTCATTTTGTCTTCAAGTTCGGTGATGGCTTTTTTCTGTTCATCGGCCTTGGTCACAATGAGAGCGCCCAACTCCAAGTCTTTTTTGTCCAGTCGGGCCACTTCGGTGTCTAGTTTTCCGGCCAAACTGGTGACTCTGGAATCCAGTTCACTGATGGATTTCTTTAGTGATTCATCGGCTTCCAGTCGAGCCTTGGACTCTTCATCGATGCGTTTGCTTAAGAATTCGTCTTGTTCCCTAGATTCTTTTGCAATTTTATCCACTTGAGTCTGAACATTGGGGAAAGCATCGTTACTTTGTCCTCCGGAAGTCCCTGAGCTTCCGTTTTTGGAACCTGCGATCTCAGAGGTGTAATTGGTGGTGGAGGGACCGCGTACCTTTTTTCCGCAAGCGCTTGCAGCTGCTAAGCTTAATCCAAAAATATGAACCGATTTCATTCTAAGAGGGAATCTATTGAACATCTATTTTCTCCATGTATTACGGGAAAGACTTCCGTTTTTTATTAAGTTTGGACTCTTTATTTTGTAACTCTTTTTTGGGTGTTTAAACTTCAAGCATGCTCGGTGCAATAGGGTGGGAACTTGAGTGGAGCTTTGGAGTGGAGGTAACTCGCCGATATCATTTAAGTAAAAGTTTGGTCTCTCTTGATCGACGGATTTAGAAGACCCCGCTCAATGGATCAACAGAAGGGGCGTTAGAATTTCAGGGGTCAACTGGTGGGAAGGTTAGGCCTGAGCGGTGGCACCTACTTTGACCCCTTTGGCAGGAGTTTTAGGTTCCGGCAAAGCCTTAGACCCTTCGGAGAGTTCTTTTTTCTCCGCTTCTCCTCCCACCTGCTTTAGGCTGAACTTTTTACGCACGGCTTCTTCGATGCGTTTAAGAGTCTTTGGGTTTTCTTTCAGATAATCTTTGGCGTTTTCACGCCCTTGGCCCAATCGTTCATTTTCATAGGTAAACCAAGTGCCACTTTTTTGAACGATTTCGTTTTCCGCAGCCAAATCCAAGATATCACCCTCCGTGCTGATGCCGGTTCCAAACATCACGTCGAATTCGCACTCCTTAAATGGGGCTGCCATTTTATTTTTGACCACTTTAATTCGAGTTCGGTGCCCGATGGCATCGTTTCCGGACTTGATGGCCGCGGTGCGCCGCACTTCCATTCGAATGGAAGAATAGAATTTAAGGGCCTGTCCTCCGGTGGTGGTCTCTGGATTTCCAAACATCACCCCAATTTTCATGCGCACTTGGTTAATGAAAATCACAATGCAATTACTTTTAGAAATGCTTCCCGTGAGTTTCCGGAGGGCCTGGCTCATCAGTCTGGCTTGAAGACCCATGTGGCTATCTCCCATTTCCCCTTCAATTTCGGCTTTTGGCACTAAGGCTGCCACGCTATCCACAATCACCATGTCCACCCCTCCGGAGCGCACGAGCATGTCTACGATTTCCAGGGCTTGTTCTCCGAAGTCGGGTTGGGACAACAGAAGTTCATTGGTATCTACACCGATGCGTTTGGCGTAATTCATGTCTAGAGCATGTTCCGCATCAATGAATGCGGCCACGCCTCCTGCCTTTTGGCACTGTACCAAGCAGTGGAGGGCTAACGTGGTTTTACCACTGGATTCGGAGCCATAGATTTCCACCACCCGGCCTTTAGGGAGGCCACCAATCCCCAAAGCCACATCCAGGGAAAGGGAACCGGTGGAAGAGACGTGAATGTCCATGGCATTTGGATGAAGGCCATCACTCATGCGCATGATGGAGCCTTTGCCGTATTGCTTTTCAATGGCTGTAAATGCGGCTTCTATGGCTTTTGCTTTGTTATTCTCGAGATTCATGGTGTGGTGTCCCTTTCTAAGTACATACATATGTTGGTCGGTCTAATAATACAGAAATTTGTATTTATGTCTAGTCTGGGTGATCGGGTGAATGATAAAAAAGCGCAAAACCGTTTCAAATGAGCTGATTTTGTCCAGACCTCCCCTGTATGGACATTTCACCGGGGGAACCTCGATGCACAAACAAAAAAACCCCACCTGGACAAAGTCCAAAGGCAGGGCTTTAAGCCAAGGTAGGAAGCATGCCAAACAGAGGCTTCCTTATCCAATCTAAGGCAAACCAAATGCAGGGTTACTTACCGCCAGTTCTTGCGGCACGACGTCTTTTCAAAATCCTACGTTTCTTGCGACCCACTTTACGACGACCTTTTGGATGTTTGCGACGATGGCGAGAACCGTGCATAAAAAAAACCCCTTTGCATAATAATGAAGACGTACCCCGACGGGAGCACACATACCAGACGCTCTCCCTATCATAGAGTGTCTTCAAATACAAGAAAAGACACCCCAGTGGGTCGAAAGTTTTAACAGCCCTAACTTGTTTTTTATGACCTTCTCATCTAAATTCATTTCCGATCCCATTCCACATTATTGTTGAGGCAATCTTGTTACCCGGGAATCATAACATGTCAGATGAAGTACTGTCTATTACATTTCAGGTCAGAACAACCAGCCGGGATGAGAAGGATTGCCGCCCGTTGGCTGCAACGGAGATTCGCTCCCACTTCCACCGGGGCTTGAAGGGTGTGAACCTTTAGGCTGTGTGCCCGGTTCGCCTGGGTAGTGTTCCCCTGGTTGTGACGCAGGTGGATTGTCCGGCGGTTGTGGGCTGTTGTCCGATTGCACCACTGAGTCACTCTTGCCAACGATCCCGTCTATCCAGCTTCGGTAGGTTGGTAGTGGCACATAGATGCCGTCCACATCGACGCAGGCGTCCCACATGAAGCCACCTCCATGGGTGACCCCCGCGCTGTATGCTTTGCCGTTGACAACCGCTATGATCGCACTGCCCGAGTCGCCTCTGCAGGTTGTCTCCGGATCCGGACTCGTACTGATCTTCTCGGCCGTGACGGTAGATATTTTTGCTTTTCCTTGTCGCAGTATTCCTGTAACATCGTTAGTGCCTTTTTCGAGACGACCGAATCCCGCGAGTAGAATTGCGTCGCCAACCCTGAGGTCACTGAGCGTCGGCAAAATTGGAAGCGGAGAGTATGCCGCAGGTATCCCGCCTGTGAGTTTCAGTAGTGCAATATCTGCTTGCCCGTGCACTACGATCCGCTCGACGCGAAGCTTCGTTCCACTTCCTTTCACGTCCGTTCCGAAGAACACCTCCACATTGGTGGTGGGAATCGGAGTAAGGTTGTTCTTACTGTAGTCAGTGACGACGCAGTGCATTGCCGTTATCACCCAGCCATTTTCGTAGAGATTTCCGGAACAGAACGCCCATCCGGGCGTTTCCGAGTTCTTTTTTGCGTCTACGAGCGCCACTGCATTGTGATAGGCCGGATGGGATGGTTCTATGTCCTTCACTTCTCCGCCGCCCTTGGATGCGATGCTTGGGGCGGCGCCATCGTAAGAATCGGTGTTCTTTGTGCAGCCCAGCAGGCTAGTTGATGTAAGAGCTGATATCGTCATTACAATGGTTCCATTCTTACGATTCATTACTTCTCCTGTTTTGAAGAGCCAGAGTTCACGACGAGCGCCTTAACTCCATCGGAATTTTCGCAGAATTCCTTGAGCGAGGTGGTACTTGTTGTTTTTTATCAGACATTTGTCCCGCAACATCACACGAGTCAAGCCATTATAACTGTTACCGTGACCGACGATTTAACGGGGAGAGGAAATAAGTTTCCATTGTGTTGAATGGAGGTTACCTGAATATGCGTACCCATTGGCCTCCCAGCCCCATCCGCGCAAAAACTTACGGTTTTCAAACTACTAACGCGAGTTTCGAATTAGGTTTCAGAGATATTCATGTGCTAGTTTGATAACATGGATGTGCACTTTTTTCTGAACTCCCCTCGATTTATGCCCCTAAAAGCAAATGCTGAAATAGTTGATAGCAAATTTACCATAAAATTAGATATGCTCCGATGCCTAGAATGCTCAAGATGCATCACATTTTTCAGGACGTTAAATACACTTTCAATTATGTTTCTTTTTGATATCATTGCACTATCTTCGAGGCTTACAATCTGCGGTTTCATTTTTTTTACGCAGAGACGTTACCATTCGTAAACCATTGGAAAATAATCTGTTGAATAGCTCTTTTGAAATATATCCCTTGTCACCAACAATAATTCCTCTAGGTCCTTTCATTATTTTTTCTCCTGCAATCCTATCGTCCTGATCGTACGTTATCATAACTGCAGGAGACACCCAGCATTCATGTTGCCAAAGAAGAACTTTGTTTCTTTTTTCAGCTTAGTGAGTTAGGGTCTGATTTTCGAGCTGGCTGGATTTTGTGGGTGGTGAGCTTTTTACGATAAACCCATTTTCTTCTGAGTCTTTTGGGTGTTCCTTTTTCTTGTGTTTCTTTGGACACATCCTATAAAGTACTGGGTCTGATTCAGCATAATCTTTCTGAGCTTCTGCTAAACCAGTTTTAAATGTGTGCGACATCCAATTGGAAACATTATCGGAATTGATGCTTTGTCGCCACAGAAGTGACGGCCGTCAAATAATCAAGGGGATTGATCTTTTGTGCCATGCAGGTGGCGATGAGACTCATCATAAATGCCCCCGC
>JBIIVH010000085.1:0-9625 GCA_044339525.1 Silvanigrellaceae bacterium
AGGCCAGGGGTAAGTTACCTTTTAGTAGAATAAAAGGTTACAAGAATGATTTGTAAAAAAATGGAAAGTTACGAAGTGCAGAGAATAGAATTGGATTTTTTGAGAACCATCTGGGACCCAAAAAAGTCTTTGATGAGATAATCCCCGGAAAGTTTAGGCTCGGTGCGGAATGTGGGCTATTTGCTGGTTGGGTACTTGTAAATACCTTTGTCGTCGCCCCATTGCTGCTAATTCGCCTGCTTTTCCGCATAGGAATCTGGCTTTTTCAGCGAGATTATTCGCGGCATCCCGTTTCGTACCGAAAAACATCTCAGCATATTTGCTACTGAAACCAACGTTAGGGAGGAAATAACAGGCAGAATCAAACAATTTGCAACCGAGATTTCAATAAAAAAGAGTCGCCTGCTCGGATTGGAGCCCTGGACAGTCGACCCATCCCCCAAAAGGAAAGGAAATTCCGGTGGAGGAGATGAAAGCCTATTGGAAGGCTCGGGCAGAAGCCATGGCTCTGGATCACCCAAAGCCCCAAGCTCCAGGTCCCACGTCTGCGCGGGAGACCAACAAATGGGTTGCCGATTCGTTTGCCTTTGCCGTGAAATCGCTTTCAGAACGAAATGTTGGTTTTGACCGGGATTCCTTGGAAACCGCCATGATGGCACGAAGTTTGGGGCAGGTGGCCTGGAAGGATGTTCAGCGGTGTATTGCGGAAGGTTTATCTCAAAAGAAGATCCTGGAAGCCCGGCCAAATGGGAAAGGCCAAAGGTTTACCTCGGAGGCGGCTCTTATACAGGAGCGCCTGTGTACGAGCCTGGTTCAAGAGAGCAAAGTACGTTTTCAAAATCACCTGACTCGAGAAGATATAAATGCTAGACTTGATAAACTCCAGAGTTTGACCCTCGAAGAAAAAAAATGGGCACTAGAACAAATTCAAATGGTATGTTGTAAATTTCAGTTGGGTGATCATTTAAAAAAACAAACTGAAGAAAAACTAGCAGATGGAAAAAGGCTTTCCTTATCGGAAACCCGGGCCATGAGAGGCGAATGTCTATCCGCATCGAAGTTATCTCGTCAGGATCGCGTTAAAGCAGCCAGAGAATTGGCAAAATGTTTTGAAGCGGTGGAAGGGCTTTCCAAAGGACAGCGCAATGCCATTTTAGAAACTTCCATCACAAACAACGCCTTTATCGCTTGGCAAGGGGTAGCGGGGGCTGGAAAGTCTTTTGCTATTAATGAAGTGAGGAAGATAGCTCAAGAACAGGGATGGGAGGTGCAGGGATTTGCGCCCAGCGCTGAAGCCGCTAAAACCCTAGCGGCCGAAGGAAAATGCCAGGCCAATACCGTGGCTTCCTTGTTACATTCAAATTCTCATACCCAGACAAATTCTCAAAATGAGAACAGTGGCTCCTATCCAGGCCGGTTATGGATTGTGGATGAGGCTGGGCTATTGGGTCAAAAAGATTGTCTGGAACTTATGAAAAAAGCTGTGGAATGCCATGCAAAAGTGGTGTTTGTGGGGGATACCAGGCAGCTTGCGAGTGTGGGGGCAGGGGCCGCCTTTAAGCACCTACAAGCAACCGGCCTGAAAACCATTTATTTGGATGAAAGCCGGCGCCAAAAAGATGAAAATTTGAATTTGGCCGTCTCACTATTAGCCCATGGAAAGGTAACAGAAGCCATCACAGCCATTGAAGATAAAATCATGGAGCGGCAAAAAGAGCTGGCTAGGGATAGATTATGTGCCCAGCATTACTTAGCACTCTCTCCACAAGAACAAGGGCGCACTCTCATTCTGGCCACAACACACCGGGAACGTGAAAGCATCACCCATTGCATTCGATCTGCTTTTTTGGAATCAGGAAGACTTTCTAAGGAAACAACAATAAGTGTATTAAAAACAAAAGACATGACCGAAGCGCAGAAACAAAACGCTTTCTCATTTGAAAGAGGGGACATTCTTATTCAAAGGCATCGGGGTAAAGAAACTAGGGGTGTTGTTTTGGAATCAGACGCCATTACCAATACTTTGTGGGTGCAAGAAGAAAAGGGACCCATTCGACTCATTGAGGTTGGTAAAATGAGGTATGCCGGTGTCTTTAAAGAACACAGTCTATCCATCGCCGAGGGTGATAAAATGAAATGGACAAAAAATGATAAAGAAAACCACCGCATGAATGGCCAAGAGTTTGAAATTAAAAAAATTAGAGATGATGGTTTGGAAATTCAATATCAGGGAGGAAAAAAAGAATTTGTGTCCGCCCAACAGTTTCGCCATGTGGACTACGCGTGGACCCAAACCAAATTTGCGGCACAGGGCAAAACAGCGGACCGTGTTTTGGTGGCGGTGGATGAAAATATAAATAAAAATTCACTTTATGTGGCCATTACACGTGCCAAATACGACATCAAAATCTTTGTTGACGACAAAGAAAAGTTTCTGGGACGAGCCATTCGATCGGGAGATAAGGAAACGGCACATGAGATCGTCATCCACACCAACGATTCCAAAGAAAAACGTGGATTCGCCCTACCCAAAAAAGAATTTCCATTGCCAGAAATATTGATTTGAAGTTTTTGAATTCAGGCGTTTAGCACTATAATAGAGTCAAATCAGTACTTTGGAGTATATTTAACACATTTTCTAGTACTCCAACTCTTTCCAGCAAAAAATACAAACCCCTGCATTTTTGAAAACATACGGAGGCCAGCACCCATTTTGAAACTCTATTAGTGGTTTTACTTGACTTGTTTAGTCACTTTACCTATAATGCTGATAGGTAAAGGGGGGCTTAGAGAGGTGGACTGGCTCTTTGCTATCAATGCATTACACCAAGATGGCCAATTTGCTATCCAACACGAACCAGCGGACACCCCGCGCTATGAAATGGCCAGGACTCAGTATCCTTATGTTCTTCGCTGCTCGAAACTGCTTGGAATCCGACCTGCTGTTGGCCATGAAGATTATGCAATCGAACTTGCCACATGGTGTCCATCTCCAACTGGGCTACGATGTGGATTTTATTGCGTCATACGTGTTGTCCTGGATGGAGGCAACCCTAGATGGGCTACCTTGTTCTGCTTCTGGGACGGCACCTACGGGAGTCCCTGCTTTCGGGAATTTTCAAGTGCAAAAGCCTTTGCATTGACGAAAGGCTACCAGGAGGTAAACATTTCAAATGAATAAGGTTGAAACCATAGTCAAAGTCAATTATCCCTACCGAGCGGGCGGCCGAATCTGGAATATCCCAGCAATGGAGTTTGTAAAGGGGCCAGATGGTATCTTAGGGATTTCTTCCTTAGAACTGGAACGAATTCATAAAGCCATTGCTAATGAAATTTGTGGAAGCGTAACAAATTTAACGAGAGAGGAACTTGAGTTTTTGTCTGGAGTATGTGGTATTTCTTATAGTGAAGTAGCTTCTTCATGTGGATTTAATAGAGCTAATATTTCATTTTGGCGAAAACAAGGGTATGTAAATGCAAAAGATAGTTTCCTTCTTAAAAAGTTTTTTTGGATAAATATTTTTTCTTCTAACATCGCGAAATTAGGTCCCATTGATACCATTACTCTACTTGACGAACGCTCCCTTCTTCAGCTAATGCGTCGCGTTGCTATTGAAGATAAGGTAACGTTTGAGATCAAACAGGCGATTGCCTCTTGAATTAATTCTAGAAATCAAACTGGGTCGGGCGATTACCCAACCTGGTATTGAGCGAGGATGGAAACAAATAAAATAGCTATGGAGTACATTTAACACTTTGAAAAGGTAACCTTATCAAATCTAACCAAGGCGACATCTATGTTGAATCATAGCCCTCTGTGTCAATCTCACTTGAGACACCCGCCTATTTGTGTTTAAGCTAATGAGGGTGATACGAGGATTTCTCAATGTCTCAAGCAAAAGTTACGAAAATCTCTTCTTCTAAAGCTCTTCCCAAGGAAGCAAAATCGAGATGCTGTTCTGGCCAATGCATATTCACGAAACCCAAATCGATTCGTAAAGGGAGCGTCCAGAGCCGCTTCAGCTCCTGAGGCAGTATGGACCAACAAACCTAAAGTGGAGAATCAAGCTATGGTTGGTTAGGTTAAACTTTGTCCAGGCGATGTCTCAAACCATTGACACCTTCCGCTTTCTTTGCTCCTCTTCCTTAGCTAATCGAACCCTATGATAGGCCACTTCACTGGGATAGAGCCTTTCACAGATCTGCTCTGGCTTTAAGGTGCAATGAGAAATTTTAGCAGATCCCAAGAAAGACCCAAACACGCCAAAATCCAAAAATCTTCGCTCTTGTAGCACCAAGGCATTGTTATCGTCCAACCTTACTTCCTCAAGTGTGCTTACGCACCCCAAGAGGCTTAAAGTAAAAACACACAGAATTATTTTTAACATAAAGTAACTTAAAAAATAATTATTCAATATTCTATTGAACACATTAGCAAAAATTCTTGTTCGATTGCATAAAAAATCTAAATTCGACAAAATTTTGACAAAAAACAGTCAATATAAGCTGAAGACCAAAAATTTTGTGCCTACCTAAACGAGCAATTTTTTCCTTATGCTTGATCATCGGGAGATCTAAACATGAGGCTTGAAGACATCACACCGGGGGTTACTCTTTCCGGCATCATACCGAACGGTTTGGCCACGGTTGAAGCCGTGAAATGGTATGGAACCGAAGCCATCGAAATCATCTACAAAGACGCAAGCGGTCGCACCGGGAACGGCATCTACTATCGCGACGCCGAAAGCTCCCTCGAAATAGCCACAGCAGGGAGAGCTTGGAGTTTCGACGCCGATCCAAATATCGTCAAGCTTGTGTCTGAAGCCTATCGCATCAACCTAGCCCATATGTTCGACCCCTACATGGCAATCTCCACTTCGCTCGTGACACCACTGCCCCACCAAATCACGGCTGTGTACGGGGAACTCCTGAAACGTCAGCCTCTTCGCTACCTACTTGCGGACGATCCGGGCGCAGGAAAAACCATCATGGCGGGGCTTCTTATCAAAGAACTCATTATACGCGGTGATGTGAAGAGATGCATGGTCGTCACTCCTGGCAGTCTGTGCGAACAGTGGCAAGATGAACTAGAGCAAAAATTCAACCTCTACTTTGATATTCTCACCAACGACAGAATCACAGCATCACCATCTGGCAATCCGTTCGCAGATGCAAATCTGCTCATTGTCAGGCTCGATAAACTCAGCCGCAACGAAGAACTCATTGAGAAACTTGAGCACACTGATTTTGATCTCATTATATGTGACGAAGCTCATAAAATGTCGGCTTCGTTCTTTGGCGGTGAAAAAAAGGAAACAAAGCGCTATCAACTTGGCAAAAAACTATCGCAGGTTACTCGCCATTTTCTCCTCATGTCTGCAACGCCACACAACGGCAAAGACCAAGATTTTCAGTACTTCATGGCACTTTTGGATGGGGATCGATTTGAAGGCAAGCTCCGTGATGGTGCCCATGTTGCCGATACGTCGGATCTCATGCGTCGCATGGTCAAAGAGGATCTCCTGAAATTCGACGGCAAACCGCTCTTTCCTGAACGCATCGCCTACACTGTTACATACGAACTCTCTGAAATGGAAATGGCTCTTTATTCGGCTGTAACAGAATATGTGCGAGATGAATTCAATCGAGCAGAAAGCCTCGAAAAAGACGGGCGCAAAGGAACAGTTGGGTTTGCGCTCACAATTTTGCAACGCCGCCTAGCCTCATCCCCTTACGCAATATTTCAGTCGCTGAAACGCAGGCGTGAACGCTTGGAAGCAATGCTCAGAGAGTCTGAACTTGTTGCCCAAGGAAACGCGGTCAGAAGTAACTTTTCACCGCAAAATACAACAATAGACTTCGAATCTGAAGATGATCTCGATGAACTCACAGGAGAAGAACAAGAAACCATCGAAGAAGAGATCGTTGACCAAGCAACAGCCGCAAGAACAATGGCCGAACTCAGAACAGAAATAGAAACACTCAAGCAGCTTGAAACTCTTGCCCACAAAGTCGTTGTCGCACGCTGCGACAAAAAATGGGAGGAGTTGTCGCGTCTCGTTCAAGACAATGAACACATGTTTGATCATGTCACGCGAAAACGTCGCAAGCTCGTTATTTTCACTGAGATGCGTGACACATTGGAGTATCTTTGCTGACCGTGGGGGTTTCAACAGGATTCGGTGCACATCCCGCCGGATCCTGGGTATTGATCTAGATTAATGTGGATGGGGGTTAACTATCAAGAGCACTTTTTGGTCTTGACATTGGGGTCCACTTCAATTAGTGCTTCTTAGTCTGGCGAAAAGTGGGCATCAAGTGCTTCAGCCTATTACCTCTGGAAGTAACTGAAACCCTAGATCTCATCTCATATACGGAAAGAAGGAGTAACTTATGAAGCAACTGAGAATGACCTTTGCGTTGTCTATTTTGTCGGTTTTTGGGCAAGCTTGCTCTGGCAGCGGGAAGAAAAACGCATCACCAAAAGACCCAAAATGGGACCTTATTGAATTTCAGCCCGTAGACGAAGCCACTGCCAATCCACTTGTGAAACAGATTTTTTTGTCTAGCGAATGCTCGAGTGTGCCTAACGTGCTGGTATCTTTCGAAACCAGGGATGAGTGTGAAGCTAGCCGGACTTCATACAATGAGAAATCACCTGGAAAGGTAATTGACTGCTTGAGTGGAGAACTATCGCTCAGTGATGAGAGATTGGGCTGCAAGAAGCTCTGAAGCATGTTACGGCGAAAGGACATAGCTTTGCGCGATGCATTCGCTGACAAAAAATTATTCAGGCTCAAAGCATTGCGAGATTGTGCTTCGTGCATCTCCGTATTTCGGAACCCAGAAGAGTGAGGTATCATCTGTGCATCGCAACATCACTTCAATGCGATATCTTCTTGCAATCCTTACGGCATCGGTTCTTTCGCTGACAGTTAGTGGCTGTGGGCTTAATGGTGCAGAGCCGACTGTGCTCAGCACTGACGATTTGCGCGACCCAAGTGACCTGCCTACCCGCTTTACGGAACTTGAAACCATCAGGAAGGCCTATTCCGAGTCTGAAATTCTCGTGCTTGCAACCGCTAATCACAGTACTTGGAAGCGGTATCGTTTGCTCGCAGATCTTCTTGCGGCAGAGAAGGATGACGCGGCCCTTTCGACCGTTGTGCTTGAACGCAGTGAGGATATATCAGCACTCTATGAACAACTCTCAACGAGTTCCCTTAACGAACAGGGTATAATTGACTTCGTCTCGTCGCAGGGCGGAATTAGAGAGACCGTTTGCACAGAGGAGTGGGCGTATTCTTTAAAGCATTTCATGCCTGAAGTGCAGCGAATCAATGCAACGAGGTCTCATTTAAATAAAATTAAAGTTACAGCCGTAGACAGTGTTTCGTCAAAGTTAGATATGGGTTGGCCTTTGAATCTTCATCTCAGCGGAAAGCAACTGCAGAATACCAGTTTTGGGGATTGTTCGTTTGATGTAAACCCAGATGAGCAAATTCCAGGTCTGAATTTTTTCACCATGTTTACCAGTAGCTTGAACCGAGAAATAGCGACTGCAGCAAAATTCGAAAGCAAGATCTGGCGGACCCGCAGACCTGGGGAAAAAATTGTGGTCATGTACCACCTTGCTCATCTGCTTCAAGAGACGCAGAATTGTATGACGGTTTGGGATGGGGTAAAGAACTGGACCACTCAAACTGCCGCGTTCAGTTGGTTCGATATCTTCTTGAGGAATAATCCTAATGCGCGAGACTCATTCAAGATTGTCTTTCTCGACGAGAAGGATGACGCCATGAACCCCAGCGGTGCTCTTATGGTGAGCGCCGAGTTGGCAGCCAAGGTGCCTGAAAGAAGTTTTGGTGTTTTTGCTGCCGATATTCCACAACGCGCGGAAAGGGACCTTGGGCTTGGCGCATTTCAACCGGATTCGTTTTTTCCAAAGTATTCGAATCAGAAACTCGACATGCGCAAGTCGATCTTAAAGCAGGTCGACGCTGTGGTCTGGAGTGGTGATGCGGATAGCTATAAGCTGTCTGATTTTTCAGTAGAGAAAGCCTTCCCAAATGCGTGCCCTGGCGGTGATGCAACAGAATCTAGGTTGGAAAGTAGAAATTGATATCTACCTAAGCCAAGTAAAAATTGTCAGATGCGAATCCAAACAAGAAGAAAACTCATACGTTGCACTTCTTTTTAAAACTCGAGCGCGCGGGTCGGCCTCATCGCGTGAACTTCCCTAGTCGAGCAGCAGATCAGGCTTCTAAGCCACATCAACAGAGACCTTGCCGGGCACGCCTTCGCGCTCCAGCAAGTCTTGTATGGACAATTCTATAAACTGTTTTTTTGAATGGCCAAGTGCCTCTGCAAATTGGCTCGCCCGCGCTGGGCTCACCGCTTTTCGCCCCTTTTCGATATCCAACAAATGAGAGCGGCTTATGGCCAACCGGCCCGCAAACTCTTCCAGTGTTTCTTCCTCGGCTAGGCGCAAAGAGCGCAGAAGTAAGCCCAAGGTAAAAGGCTCGGCAATAAGGTCGTCAAGAAAAGCCTTTGCCTTCTTGCTGTGCCCTTGGCTTTTCTTGGGAGCTCTTTTAGTAGTCATGCTTGTTCACCTCCTCAATGGAAACAAATTCAAGGGCGCCATTGGATTTGATTTCATAAATTGCCCGATACGCTTTGTTCAATCGAATGGATCGTTGCCCTTCGCGTCGACCTCGCAACGGTTCGTCGTGATACCCAGGAACCCGCCTGACCTGACGAAGGCCCAACCGCTCCACAGCATCGATCCAGGCTCTCAATTTGACCAAAAGGGGCTGAGGAATCGAACGCAGGTCGTTCTGGGCTTTGCGGCTGATATGAACCTCGAAAATCTCCGGCATGTTGCCCCTCCGCTCTACAAGTACACCTAATAGGTGTACTTGTCAACAACTCATTTGCGGTTACCAAAAAATTCGCAAACAACTCCAAAACCCTGGCCACCTTCTCTTTTTCCCTAGCCCAAGTTCCCAGATTTGGTCGGTGATTTATCCAAACTAAAGAAAACCGAAAAGTCTCTTAGCAAAAATAATCATCGGCTTAGATTTGGGAAATTGCGGTAGCTTTCAGGAAAGATGTCTGACGTAAACAAAATGAAACTAACACGAAGAGGTTTCCCTGTCAAAAAGATTGTCCAATGTTACTTTGATTTCAGGCATCTGGGTTTCGGGTTGTTTTTGGTGTTTTTTCTAGTTGAATATCCTGATCCGAAAGACTTTTAGGGATGGAGAAACCCTCACCACTAGCGTAACACGCTGATGAACTCGGACGACAAAAATACCAACGCGCTACGCGCGTTTTTTGGGATTTAATTCGATACGCGTTTCCAAGTCCCAGTTCCTAATCTTCCCGCTCCAGCGCTCGGGATGAAGCTCTTTAGCTGCTTCATAGGTTGTACGACGTTTCTTTAAAATTTCAGCATCTTGGCCACTGTGACGATCGTTGGGGGTGACAAATTTTATTCCACTGTGAAGGTGTATTTCGTTGTACCAATTTACAAATCGATTCATCCACTTGGAAGCATCTTCCACACAGGAAAAAGGGGTTTCAGGATACCATGTTCGGTATTTCATTGTTCTAAACAGTGATT
>JBIIVH010000036.1:0-44223 GCA_044339525.1 Silvanigrellaceae bacterium
CCTTGGGAAGAGCTTTAGAAGAAGAGATTTTCGTAACTTTTGCTTGAGACATTGAGAAATCCTCGTATCACCCTCATTAGCTTAAACACAAATAGGCGGGTGTCTCAAGTGAGATTGACACAGAGGGATGGACTAGAGGACTGATCTGTTTAGAAAGGCAATAAAGTCTTTCTTCCATACCTCCGGTGGTCCATAGGCTCTCAAAATTTGCTCGGTGCAGGCAGAGGGATCTTTGCCAATGAAAATATCCAGAGCCTTCTCTAGCCCATGGGTTTCCACTAAAAATTTGATGGCCATCACGCCAAAAAAGTAGCTAAAATCATCTATTTTAGACCCAGAATAAACAAGATCTTGACTTCCAAAGGTAACAGAAGGCAAGATATTTTCGGCTAAAACTGCACTTTTTTTCCAAGTCTCTAAGGTATTTGCTTTCGTTTCACTGATTCCAAAATACTCCTGCAGTCCTTGAAGGTACCAACTTGGACAGTTGTTAAAATCATTGCCCTTAGATCTGATTCTGCTAGCGTACATGGCTCCTTGAAAAAATTCATGGGCAAAAACCTTTTCCCAGTAGATCGGAAGAGGCAGCCGTGCCCCTCCAAAAACAGATCCTTGATGTGCAGACGGGGCCAGCATATGAATCACAGATTCGGATCCTTGAAATCCTACCGCACCGCCTTCCGTAACGGCAGCAGTTTCTGAATCTTTTTGCAGGCAAACCGGAGAGGAAGAGAGATAAAGTTCACATTTTGGCATAGAACTTATCACGTCGCCGCGTCCTAGTCTTGAAAACCGATTTGAAATCTGCTGTTCTAGTTTAATTGAAAGAGGGAGGATCGTTTCGAGGTCTTTTTCTGTTCCCCTTTCAAAGAAAATGGAACAACTTCCCGCAGTTTCTTTAAAGCTAAATTTATTTTGATGCTCTTGAGCCGGCAGAATGGGTATGCCATTTTGTTCGCAAAACGCTTTAACTTCATCAACAGGCTCTTTGGGTTGGTCACCGGGATCAATAGGTTGAGGTAAAGAGTAAGTAAACGTAGTCAGGGATCCGTCAGCTTGCTTTCGGGCATAAGTTATGGCTAAACTACCGATTTTAATCTCAAATAATGAACTTTCGGGATCATCTTTACAGGTAGCTAAGACGGTACCAATATCTGTGGTTTTTGGCTGGGGAGTTAACCCGCTCCCAATCACGGCAATTTTTCCAGTGGCACCGCTGGTGAGCTGATAACCATCCGACTTTAGCACAAGCGTGCCTGCAAAGTCCTCTCCAATGTCCGATTGAGTTTGGCAGGAGTGGTCAATGGAATCTGCTTTAGAGGAAATGGAGGAACCTAAGGTCTTTTCTCGTGGGGTTCCGCAAGAGGTAAAAATTCCCAGGCTGAGAGCAGAGGTGGCTAAAAAATAGACAGTTGTGTTTGAAGCGGACACAATCCTTCGGTAAAAGTACATAAGATGTTTTCCTTTGTGCTGGAAAAGAATGGTGAAAGAGGATTTAGATTCTTTTCTTAGCAGAGATTTAAGCAATAGGCATGCCAGGTGCCATTCATTTCGGCATCTCTATTTTTTCTCATCTCCTATACTGCTACCTAAAGGCGTCATGATGGGCTTGACCTTGGCTTCCTTTCCCGATTCTAAAATGTAAAACGCACCAGCCAAAACCAAGATTAAGGTTAAGCCTAATAACCAAGGAGAGATCTTCAATAATTCTGTTTTTGGTTGATTCATGTTTCTTCCTTAATCAGTTTCTATAGATGGCTCTGTTTAAGCTCTCACCGATGTTTCCAAATGCTCGATTGTAACCTAAAAATCTTAGGTTGAGACCCACGCTCCAAATGGCTTCCCGTTCCAAGGCTCCGGCTTTTTTGAGGCGCTGGAACTCTAAGTCAAGGCAGTCTTGCAAATTGATGAAGGAGATCTTTTGCACTGATTCGTATTCACGGCCTTGAGTAAGCCTGTCGTTTTCCTTGATCACGAGCCTCTTACCATAGATCATTTGAAGCCAATTGAGGGGCGAATAGGTAACTGTTGTTGTTTTGGTGTTTTGTTCCTGATATTTTCTTTCCGGAATTAAGGCAACTATGGTATTTTCAAATTCGTCCGTATACCCCAAACTCAGATTCCAGGGGAGCCCCACCCCAAGGGAATAGCCCCCTTTTTGTAGGCGTTCCCAAATGGGTTTGTATTCCCCAAAGAAGGACCCGGACAAGGGAAGCAAAGGATTTAGGTTCCAGCCAAGGTTTAGCTTGATATTGGACCAAAACTCCACAGGGAAGCGAGCATCTAGTGGGTTTTTGCGTTCATTTTTTTCTTTTGCAATTTGTTTGGCATTTAAGAAATACTCAGTTCCTAGAGAAAATGTGATGAGATTTAAAGTGAACTTGTTTTTTCTTTGATACAAATATCCTTCTGTACCATGGAATATTTCGCCGAAATTTTCCGTTCCTACCCGGTGCAAATAGAGATCAATTTCTCGATCTGCCCAGGTCCTAAAAAGAGTTTCTTGAATTTCTGGGGGTGCGTGAAAAGGAAAGGGGGTCAAGTTATCCGACGTGTTGTGCAGTTCCACCAGCAATTTTTGATAAATCGTGTCGTCACCTACGGGTACAGAGGCACCTGGGGCGCGATTGAGGCCTTCTGCCACGTTTTTTTCAAATTGATCCCTCTGAATCACAAAGCTGGAACTGAGACTTAATTCCACGGAACTTTTGGAGGTTTTGTTGTCGGCCTCATAAAAGGCATTACTGGATTTGGGAAACTCCGAGTCTCTATAAATTTTGGGAATATGAATGAACCGAGTCGAAGGAACAATGTCTGTTTTAATCACAGAAGATTCATTGGAATTAGAGTCGTCAACCGTTTCTTTAGAATATAAAGGAAAACTGAGATCCATGGAAAATTCATTGTAGTTCATCATCGTATTGCGTTTTTTTTCAGGAAAAACTTCAGGAAATTGATATACTATGTTATGATTACTGGCCAATAATTGCCCCGAAAAAAATGGATTTTGAGGCAGAGGCCATGCCAGTTCAAAAGATCCAGCGGCCCGTTTGCCTTCTAAATTGGGTTCATCTGGATCTTTACGTTCATTTTTTCTCCGATCTACAGGGAGCTCTCCACCCGGGCCGGGTATAGATAAGCTATTGTGCGTGGAATCTAAGAAAGGGCTGCCTCCCACTCGTTGAATGTTTTCCCAGCTGAAATAGGAATTCCAATGGATCATGGTCTTTCCCAGTTGCGTTGGGGTGGTTTGTAGCTCCATTTTAGGCAGCCGAACCGGAGTTTGAGAAGTTTCTGTGGCCAGCAGATCCTTTATATTCTGATAGCGTAGGCCGATTTGGGCAAAATTTCCAAAATACTCCACACTGGCTTCTTGATTAAGAAATCGACGAGAATTGATGGGTGTGCTAAGAAAGGAACTGGTCTCACCAGAATCTTTGTCAAAATCACCCAAATATCGATTGTCGGAAACATTTTCACCAGAAAATTTGAAGGCGAAATTTTCCTTTACGGGCAATACCAGACCCAAATTTTGATAATAACGCGATGATTTGATGGAGTTTGCCTTTCGTTGATTATCTGATGAATAGTCTGGATAAGTGGAGTCAGATTCCTTTTGTTTTTTGTGGTACTCCTCCATCTTTAAAATGGAATCTTTTTTATACACAATTTGACTATTGTCAGAAATGTTTTCACTATAAGCTTCTATTTTTCCATATTTAGTGAGATAAAACCTAAATTCATTTTCAAAGCGAGTGCCTCTTGGTGAAAATTCCGTGATTCCCGTGGTGAGATCCACGCTATCGGATATAGCCCAAAAGTAGGGAATGGAGGTCGCATTTCCGGCACGGCTAAGGTAAAAAGAAGGGATCAAAAATCCACTTTGTCTTTTTGTTTTAATGGGAACTTTTAAAAAGGGTGAATAGAAAACAGGTGTGGATAAAACCTCTAAAGCAGCGCCTTTTAAGGTTACGTATTCTTCTGGCTCAATCTCAGCATGTTTGCCAGAAAAACCCCATAGAGGAAGAGCGTCTTCATCGCAGTTACAGGAAGTGATGGAAAGATTTTTTAGCTCCACATTAGTGTCTGATTTTCTGTATAATTCCTTAACTTTTATGTAAGAATATCCTGGTAGTGCCTCAAATGTGTTAAGGCGGCTGATGAGAGACTGATTCATTTTTGTAAATTCGGACACGGCAAGCCGTCGTTTTTCAATGATGGATCGCGTTTCAGGATTCATGGAAGCCAGATATACATTTTCCTGAAGACTGACTCTTTTTAATTTCAATAACATGGCTTGGTAAGTCTTTCTAAGTTCTTTGGCATTGGGGGAAGCGGATAGGAAGGATTCTTCAGAGTTTACTAATTTCCATTTGTTGAGTTGACTCAGTAGCTCAGATCGGATGCGTCTTAATTCGATTGAGATCTCATTCATTCGTTTGGTTCGTTCAGCTTCAAATAAAATCTCTGCTTCCGAAAAACCCAAGGCCTTTTCGTCGAACTCTTTTTCTGATTGATTGGGGTCCACTACAATTCTAGCATCGCTTAGAAACATTTCTGAGGTCTGCAGATTCAAATTTACCTTTTGCGCTAATAATCTTTCTTTTGTTTTTACCACTTTCACGTTTCCAAAAGCAGATACAAAAGCATTTTTGGTGTCATAGGTGGCCATATCTGCGAATATGAAAGACTTGCCCACGAGAATGGTGACTCGACCTTTTAAATTAATAATACCAGTGTTTCCCACAACGCTGGTTTCATCTGCGTCATAATAAACCAGTCCCTCAATATCCTCTTTTGCAACAGATATCGCTGGTAAGAATGCAATTAGAAATAATAAAAAACAGGAAAAACAACTCCCTTTAATTTTGTGCATAGGGTTCCACTCCCAACTGGAGCATCACTTCACCCACGAACGATATGGAACCCATGATTGCTATTCTTTGGCCTGTTTGGGAAGAGAGCCTAGAACTCAATTCAGCCACGTTATTTAAGATGATTATGGGTAACTGCAGGTTCTTTTTGTATTCCGTAAGTTCTGATAACGAAACAGAACGGTCACTGGAAAAGGCGCACAAGCAGACTTCTTTACTCAATGGACCCAATATTTCGATCATAGATTCCCATTGTTTATCGGAAAGAGGGCCTAGCACTAATGAATCCAATTGGCTATCAGAATGATTTAGCTCCCAGGCTTGTTTTACAAATCGAGCCGCTGGCGTGTTGTGACAAGAGTCTAGGTAAATGCTGTTTCCCTTGTAATTTACTTTCTGAAATCGGGCAGGCATGAAGGCGGATTCTAATCCATTCCTGAGATTAAGCTCTTGTAAATTGCGTCCCAGTGATCGCAGAATCATTTCACAAGCACGCACCGCCAGACCAGCAGAGACTGGGAAGTATTTAACGAGAGGATTTTCATAACCAACTGATGAATTTGGTTTAACATATTCCACAATACATCCCCTTTTGTCTGCAATGAATTCCAGTCCTTTCATGGATTGTGATTCCATAGGTCCTGCCAGGAGAGGTTTGTTTCGTTTTCCTATGCCTGCTTTTTGTTGGGCAATGGACTCCAAATCAATCCCAAGGTATTCCATATGATCTAGTCCAATGCTCGTAACGATGCTGACATCAGATGGAAATGCATTGGTAGAATCTAAAGTTCCACCCAAACCAACTTCGCAAACAAACACATCAAATGAATGCTCTAAAATAAGTTGTGCATTAACAAGGGTTAAGATTTCAAAAAAGGTAACATCCTGTAATACTGTGACTGATTTTTCGTAACAGAGTTGAGCCATCCTAAGTAATTCTGCTTCGGGGATGGGCTGACCTTGAATCAAAAACCGTTCCGAAACATGGATAAGGTGCGGAGAAGTGTATTGAAGAGTTTTAAGACCATGTTCTTGCAGAATGCTGCTTAAAAATGCGCATGTGGAGCCCTTACCATTGGTTCCCCCCACCACAATCGTTTTGGGCCATTTACTCCAAAGTAAATTCACTTCAAAAAGTTTGGTGATTAAAAATTGCGTGCGTTCACAACCTGGTTTGATGGTACCTCGTTTTCGTTTAAACAATTCTTGCCAAAACTGATTTAAAAAGGAACTCATTGGCATGCTCTGAATTTTGGGGAGATCAAAGTTGAGGGCGGGGAGGAGTTAGGATTTTTAAGCATCGATTAATGAATTCTTTCATTTCATTTCGTTTCACAATTCGATCTAGCATTCCATGGGACAGGAGAAATTCGGAGGTTTGAAAATCCTCTGGCAGTTTCTGGCGAATGGTGTTTTCAACCACTCTTCGACCCGCAAATCCAATGGTGGCGCCTGGCTCTGCAATGTTAATATCGCCCAACATGGCATAACTTGCAGCCACCCCTCCTGTGGTGGGGTCACATAAAACGGAAATGAAAGGCAATCCTGCGTCTCTTTGCTTTGCCACAGCGGAGCAGGTTTTGGCCATCTGCATGAGAGACAAAAGACCCTCATGCATGCGAGCTCCCCCACTGGCGGAACAAATGATGACAGGAAGTTTATGATGCTGAGCCCTGACAAACAATCGATAGATTTTTTCCCCCACTACTGTGCCCATGGAGCCACCCATCCAAAAGAAATCTAAGACTCCTAAGGCCACGGTGTGGTCGCCCAACTTGCCCGTTCCGCTGATAAATGCATCTAATCGTTGCGTTTTTTGAAATTGGGTGTTTAGTCGGGAGGCGTAACTTCTGCCATCATTGAATTCTAACGGGTCACAGCTCTTAAGCTGGGAGTCCCACTCCAGGAAGGTGCCGGCATCAAGAAGGAGTTCCAGTCTTTCCAAAGCGGGAAGCCGGGCATGAAAACCGCAATGGGAGCACACTCGGTGACTTTCTAAAAACTCCGATGCTAAAGAGATTTCTCCGCATTTTTCACATTTTTCCCAAATTCCTTCCGGAATGGACTTTTTCTGAGAAACAGACTGCACGCGGGTGGGTTCTTTAGAAAGCCAGCTCATGGGGTCTCCTATTCACATTTGGTGAACTACATATCAAATGCAGCGACTCGGGTCAAAATTTGCCCATGCAGGGAAGAGAGAAAAAGATTAGAATCAAACTTGAAAACCACTTTTAAATGGTAATTGAGTTTATACATGCTTGAAGCTGAAATGGAAGGCCTAAAGAGCCTGCCGCTAAATCGGGTACTTTTGGACTCTATTTTAAGAAAAGTTAGCTTTATAGATTCAAAGGAAGAACGAGCGAGTTGTTTTGCAAAAATCGCACTTATTTTCTTAGAGCATGGACTGTATGAGTGTTTTGACTACTTGGAGCTAGCCCTCAAAACCTCCTTTGTGAATGATGTGGGTCACGGGGTGGTCCGAAAATGCTTTCAAAAATATGGTTCCCCTGATTCTCAGAATCAATTGACTGGCATTTTATTGGATATCAAGCAGAATCACTCTGCCCCATCTGCTATGTTTGAGTCTTCTGATCCGGGACTGAACGAGCCCCCGGGAACCCTTAGGCCCAAACAGCAAACGTCGGTGGTTGAGCTGCCACGCACAAACACGACTTCGGTAAAAATAGAACCTGAGGGCGTATCCCAAGCCCATTTTACCTCCTCACCTAATGACGGCACTCGATCTCGGGCTTCTGTGTTGGTGCCCATCGAAATCAATTTTGATCTTAATGATAGCCCACCCCCTGTAGAGGGGCCTAAACTCAAGGAAATATTGCTGGATTTTAACGCTGATGCTATTCCAAGGAGCAAAAATGACAGTGATGGCTTAGCGGGAGGGATGTCGTCGAAAATCCTGGTGGAACCCAAAAACCCAGTAGAGATTTCTTTAGAAGAACCTCCAGTGGATCAGTGGGTTCCTCCTACCAAAAACCAAACGGAGGGGACGGTTTCAGGAATTCGCATGCCTGTGGATTTGACTGCTCAACCTTCCCTGGTGAGCCAGTCAAAACTCTCACCTTCAGAGCCCGCTGAAATGCCTGTGGAGTTGGATTTTGGTGGAGATTTTTTGAATGGCTTCAGTGTGGCAGGCAAAAAGGTGGAAGATTCTCAGATTCTGATAAAGCCGGATGATGAACCCAAAACACCTGGATTAACATTTGCTGTTTTAGTGAGAGAGTCTGGAATTTCAGACGAATACCTAGAGTATAGTGCCTCATTTCAGGAGAGTCTGGAAGGAATGGTCGTTTTTTTATACTTTTTGTATGTGAGCGAAAAAATCAGTCATTCAAAACTGCAAAAAGCTTCCCAAATTCTGAAAAATCGGATACATCAGGATTCCGATACCAAAGCCTACAATCGGTTTGTTGAAATCCTTGCTTCTCGACTTGAGTAGATTTCTGAGAAGCTTTAAACTGAGTTCACTGACCCTTCTTCACTGGTTTAGTTTATTATATGGAATCAAACTTGTTAAATCTGTCCTTTCCTCGTGCAATAATTAGAAATATTTTCTATTTTTTATTTTTTTGTGGGTTAATACAGGCAGCTGCATATTATTTATTGGATATACCTTACTTTAATCGAATCGCCACGGAAGAAATCAATCGTTATTTAAAACCGCGTCTGAATTTAAGCATGTCGTTTTCTAGTTTTTCTGTAAATTTATTTAAAACTTCCGTTACGTTAAAAACGGTGAAAATCACTTCGACTTCCGAATCGAATTTGATTTCACAAACCGATTTAGAAGAAATACAGATTAAAGTGGCTCCACTAAGTTCCTACTTCAAAAAAGAAATCGTGGTGTCTAGCGTGGTTGTGTCCGGATTTACATTAAAATGGGATGCTGATGAAAGTGGAAAAATAAAACTCCCGTCCTTTCTGACCTCTGATAGCACCCCCTCCCACTTAAGTTTTGTAGGAGTCTTGGAAAAGATCTATGAATCCATTCCAAATCAGGTTCGATTTAACCAGTTTCGGATTCAGATGCTCTCAAAATCTGGAAAATGGAAATCGGAGTTGGAAGTGGAAAGTATTTTTTGGACCAAGCATTTGAAAAAAAGAGACTCCCCGGCTCGACTGGGCGTTTCTGTTCTTGGTTTCCATTTTGATTCAAATATGTTAAATGAATACATTTCAGGTGCTTCAGACGCAGAGACTTGGGTAAAAATAAAACGAAGTTCCCTTCATGCGAGTTCTGATTTGAAGGGAAATGTGGTTTTAAATCAGGGTAATTTCTTTAGTAATTTGGGTGAAATAAACCTTCAAGGATCTGGATTCGTGGGAGCTTTATCTAAAGATTCGGAACTCAAACTTAGACTCACTTTAGAGTGCAATTTGGGGGAAGTGGGAAAACTCCTGAAGCAGAATCTCACTGGAAAGTTAAACTCAACGATAAATGTACAGTATTTGCCTAATCAACCAAGTGAAAAAAATCCATGGGTTGTGAATGGGAAATTAGACTGGCAAGATGTGAATTATGATGGATATCAGTTTTACAAAGGCAATTTAAGAATTGGCAGTAAACTTGGAAAAATCCAGATTCTTCACGGAAATATTTCAAATGCCAAGTCTGAGTCACTTGTGAAATTTAAAGGGGGAGTTTCCCTAAAAAATGGTTTGGATTTTGACATCACCACCGAAGTCGACAACCTGCCCTTCTCCATGCTTATGGGAAGTCTCAATATTCCCACGGCAGATATTATTGAGTTTGGAATTTCTTCGTCAAGATTAAGCATTAAAGGTGCCATTCCCCAGTGGACCGTTTCAAAGTTTAAAATGTTGGTTTCGGGCGCGGCTCAAATACAGAATTTAGTGGTTCCTGCAGTGCACAAACCAGATGCGATTCCGATTCCAAACTGCTTTGTTGAAGCGATAATTATGATTGACTTTGACAAAGTCGGTTTTGATGGAAGTCAGGCAGAGTGTTATAAAAGCTTTGAAGAAAAGAAAACGTTTGTGGAAGTTGAAAAGGGAAGAATTGAACTTTCTGATTCTACTACTTATTTTAAACTTCGGTCTGACCAGGTCAATGCGATTCATTTTAGTTATTTTCTGGGAGTTCCTTTTGAGGGAATAGGGTATTTAGATGGTGAAATTACCGCTCCCAAAGGGGAAAACGTAAAATGGAAATCAAATACTTATCTTGAAAATGGCTCCCTTTATAAAATCCCTTATCAGTCTTTGGAAGGTGAATGGAGCATTGATGGGTCAGGAGTGTATGGCAAAGATGTTGTTGTGGTTCCATTTTCTACCTCCCAAACAAATACTCTAGAGACTTTTGTGAATTTAGAATCTTTTTCGGTTTGGTTTTCCGGATTAGAGACAGAGTTTAATGGATTTGCCGAAGGTAAGCTGGGATCTATATTGACCTCGTTTTCAAGTTACATTCCCCAAAGAGTTGTGGAGATCTTGGATTTAACGATCGATAAGTTAACATTTTTTCAACGAGGACCTATAGTAGAACCTACTAAATGGCACACCAAAATTGCTCTGAATGGTCATGATGTGAAACTACTTCAGTTCAAACTGGGCCGAATGGATTTAAGCTTTGATTGCATTGATGTGACCTGTTACCAGACAAAATTGATGTTATATCCGGATCTTAAAAAAAGTGAACTAAAAACCTCGGTGTTTGAAGCTAATCTTGATGAAATTTCTGCGAAAAGTCTTTCTGGAACGTTTTACGTTCATAAATTTCCTATTTTTTCCCTTTTTCCGCAACTCAGTTCTAAAATATCTGGCCTACTTTCAGGCAATTTGGAGGTTAAGGCTCTGGATGAAAAGCTTTGGGCGGTGGGAAGTTTTTTTGTACCAGACCTGGTGCTCGAAGAGCATTCCCTGGGACCCACTTTTTTAGGAGTGGATACCGTTCCTCAAGTGGGAGTGGTGGCAAAATTAGATAGTCTTCAAGGAGCTTTGCAGGCCAAAATGGAACTAGCAGATTTAGAGAAATCTCCTGTTCATGTTTTTTCTAGCCTAAATCAGATTGACTTACTTTATTTTTCAAAACAGTTAAAAATGGGAAAGCAAGACTTATTTGGTAATATTTCAGCTACCGCAGATTTCATTTTACCAAGTGTAGAGGAAATGTTGGAAAATGTCGACTCATTTCAGAAGAAGTCATCCGGTGAAATTGAATTTATTTCAAGCGAAGCAAATTATAAGGGGATTAGGATATTTACGAAAGAGAAATTGAGGCTTTTGTATAAGGGCAGCAAAATTGAATTAAAATCTGGAAACATCTATACGGATCTGGGGGTACTGGAGACGAAAGGCAGTTATGATCTTTTAAGTTCAGAGTTGTTCGCTAGTCTGCATTCCAAACTCAATTTGAAGTATTTGACGCAGGTGAGTCCACAAATCACTAATGCCAATGGAGATCTGGAAATTGGTTTAAATTTTAAAAAGACTGATGAAAATCTAGACATTCTAGGAGATATTAATTTGTCTCAGGGGAGTTTAAATATTAAATCCTTTAACCCTGCCATCACCAAGATGGAAGCACAGATTAAAGTGGCAAACGGAATTGCGGAGGTCAGGAGGTTGCATGGTACCCTCGGAACGGGAACCATTGATGCCATAGGAACCATTGGATGGCGGGATTTTTTAAACTCAAAATCCGAAGGTGGAGGTGTGCCTATGTCTATTAAGGTCGAACTAGATGGAGCCTTGTTTCGCTTTAAGGCTCCTCTATTCGATTCCGCCGAACTCACTACCACGGGATTGGTCCAAATTGTAGGTCAAAAACCCCCTTACTTAATAGCTGGAAATTTAAAGTTTGATCATGGAAGATTTTCCAACAGTAATACCTGTCAGAATCTGATTAAGTCTCTTCCTCCCATTGAGCAAAAAACCTTTGTAGATCGATCCACACCATTTGCAAATATCAACATTCAGTTGATAGCTGAGGATTCCATAAAAATTCACTCAGGGTGTCTGAATGGTACACTTTATTCGAATTTGAGACTTGTGGGGGACACCACAAAGTATAATTTACAGGGAGATATGGGCTTTAGAACTGGTAAAATATTTTTTCTAAAAAGTATATTTGAGATTCAAAAGGCGTCCCTGTTTTTTGAAAATCCTGTGTACATTGAGCCTAGGGTGGATTTATTGATGTTTAGTAAGATAGAATCATACAACGTTTTTGCTCAGGTGGAAGGAGTTGTGGGTAAAAATAAAGTAACATTGTGGTCTGATCCTAATGTTTCAAGTAGCGGTAATCTTTTGAGCAGAGCCGATATTTTTGGCATGATCGCATCAGGGCAAGCGCCACAAGGAAGTAACGCCACAAATGTGGGGTCGGGTAGCGCTTTGGCCACCCACATTGCAGGTTACATTTATGAAGCCACCACTTTAGACGAGTCTTTAAGCCAAACCATGGCACGGGTAACAGGTGGATTTATAGATAATGTTCAGTTACAACCTTTAATCGAAAATGGTCAAACTCGTTGGAGGGCCCGAGTAAAAAGGTCTCTTGGAGAAAGACTCAATCTTGGACTAGATTTAGATCAGGGTGTGGGGCAAAATCTCACAGGCACCTATATTTTGAATGATACCGTAAATTTTCAAGGTGGCTATGAAAGAAACACCGGTATAGGTGGATTTAGTGAATTTTCTGGTGGCTTCAGGTTTCAATTCGGAAATTAAAAATGGTCAATAGAATATTGCAATATTTAACAATGTGCGCCGCATTTTTTAGCCTGTTATTCCACGTAAATTCCTTTGCACAGAACTCTGGCTCTGCTGCTCAGGGTAACATTTATTTAGAATATATCTTGGATGATACACCTGTTCCATGGCCACAGTCTTTAGAAGATTATATTTTACAACTGGCTCCCGAACAAAGAGCGATAATGGTTCCTGCATTTGTGGTAAAGAAATTTGATACTACAAAAATCAAATATGAAGAAGCTAAGGTTGGGAATGATCTTTTTATTAGAATTAGTGCACGAAGAGTTGTGAGAGTGTCTCGGATCATTTTGGACGGCACGGGATTACTAAACCAGTATAGTCTTAGGAAGGGTTTTTTGTTAAGTTCTGGAAGTCCTTGGAGTCTGGCAAGTATGCACAGTGACGCCTTTCAACTTGGAGAAACTCTAAATAAAAGTGGGTATTTCAATTCAAAGTTATTAAGTGCCACCGTTCGGTACACGAGCTCTGGAAGGTACGAGGTGAAAATAAGTGTGGATAGAGGTCAGCCATGTAGGTTAGGAGAGGTGGAAATGGTTCCTAAAACCAGTAAGTTACAGGTTACTCTACCGCCATTGGAGCTCGGAACCATATGTAATCAAGACGAAATGAAAGAGAAAATGGAGAGTGAAAATTTAAGGCAAAAAAAACTGGGATATTTAGATGCTAAAGTTAGTTTACAAAAGCTTGAATATTCCGCCGTAGATAATCTTGCTAAAGCCACTATATTTTATGAATTAGGTAAGAAAACTAAAACAGAGTTTCTTAACCTGAGTAGTGGAGCGGTTAGCGAATTTCCCATTCCAGAGACTTTGGTGTATTCCAGCGAATTTGGGGATGAATTAGTCATTGAGGAAGCCACTAGTCATTTCAAAAGAGAGTTTCTAAAAAAAGGGAATGTATTTGCTTCTGTTGAACACACTCAAACTTATGAAACGGCAAATGAAAAAGTGTATCGTTTTTCTTTTAATGCAGGAGAAAAATATTACATAGGAAAATTAAAATTCACTGGAGATAATGTTTTTGATAATGAATCATTAGTAAAATCAATGGAATTGACCGATTCTTTCTTCTATGGAAAAACCATTTTTGTGGAAGAGGAATTGGATAGAAAGCTGATTTTACTTAAAAATTTCTATATTAGTAATGGATATTTGGATGTTTCTGTTACATTTATCGATAAAAAAATAAATCACATAACAAAACTGGTAGATTTGGAATTCGAAGTGGTGCTGGGGCAGCTGCATCTTTTTGAAGGATTCCGTTTTTTGGGGCTTCCCTCAGATGTGAATGTATCAGAATGGGCGGGAAGCGTAAAAAAAGGCGATCCAGTAACTCTGGAGATGCTACAAAATTTTGAGTCTAAAACACAGTTTGAATTACTATCAGGGGGATATGCTTCAGCCAAAGTGGTTTCTAGGATTGAATTTAAAGAGATGGAATCTTCACAAGAGGGTTCACCAAAGAAAAAAATCTTTTTGGTGTTTGAATGCGATCCAGGCCCAAAAGTCCGCATTGGGGAAGTATTTGGAGAGGGAGAGTTTTTTGGAAAAAGGGAAGGAGTTCTGTCAGAATCGGGATTGTCCAATGGCGATCTCTACACCCCACAGAAAATGGAATCGGCCAGACTTCGGATTTTGAAGCATGATCTCTTTTCCAATGTCAATGTGGAACCTTATAATTCTGAGGAGTTGAAAAATAGGTCTGAAATCGTGGATGTTGTGGTACGTACGGTTCCAAAATCTGGACACACCCTGGGGCTTCAGCCTGGATACGGAACCGTAAAGGGGTATCGATTTGCCATTGATGCTTCTAAAAATAATCTTACAGATACCGGTACTAAAGTCACAGGGTCGATTATTATTTCCCAGGAGAAACAACAGTTCAGTTATGGAAATCGAGAACAAATATTGGGACGTAAAATTACGTTTGGAATCATTGAGCCACTGGTCAAAATTGGAAAGGTTTCCACTCCTGTAGACCTAACATTTTTATCTGGCCTTGAGCTGACAGCGAAACCTTTTGCAAACAAGTTTTTTGAAACTCTTGAAGTCGGAGCTTCCTGGAGACCCTACTTTTTTGATTTTCCTTGGGTATTTTATAACAAGATGCAACATGAATGGTCCAAAATCGTAAGCAAGCGATTTGAACCTTTGCAGACCTTTGAGCAACTTCAAATGAAAATCAACGAGGTCGTTTTTGGCCTTCAAATCGATAGAAGAAATTCAGTAGATTGGCCTACAACCGGAACTTTTTGGGAGTTTTCGAGCTCCCATGCAAGGTATCCACTTTTTTCAGATGTGGAGTTTGATAGGTACAGTGCTGAGTTTGTTTTTTTTAACGAATTTAATCGATTGTTTTCCAATGCATTTGCTATTAACACTACCATCATTGAGAACATTGGCTCCAAGAAATCAAGAACGGCTACCGTGCCCTCTTCTCGTAGAGTCTCTTTGTCTGGAAAAACGCTCGTGAGGGGTTATAATGAAACCTACCCTGGAACGGGTCCGCTCGTATTTTTGGGATACACTCCCAACGCCGGAATTGACCCTAGATCCTGTAAACCAGCCATTCGGTCGGTAGGAGCTACCAATCTCATTCATTTTAGAGAGGAAATTCGTTATCGCACAAGCCTTTTTTCAGGGTTATTGGGCTATGCTTGGTTTACGGATGCTGGTACCGCATTTTTTCGTAGACAGGAGATGAAAAAAATTGAGGCCAGCATCAAGCAAGATACGTTTGAGTCTCAAAGCGAATCTAACTCAGATTGTATTCTGTCTCGTGCTGATTTTATTGCTGATGAAGAATTAAAGCAGAAAAAGAAAAGTCAGTTGGATTATTTTTATAAGTCCCTATATGTATCAACTGGTATTGGGGTAAGAGTGATTTTACCGAGTCTTACAACAATTAATTTGGACTGGGGCATTCCCATTAGAGAACCCGCTGATTTTCAATCCGGTTGTCCTGATTCCGATGAAACAGCTGAGGAAATTGGCACTAATCAGAAAAAAATCACATGCTTAAAAAGAAAATCCAGTTTTGGTCCAAAGGGAGTGTTAAGATTTCCGGGGTCTTTTCATATTGGAGTAGGAGCTACCTTTTAGAGCTCTTCTTCTTTGCCAAATTTTTTCTTTTGCATTCGCTCCTGACGTCTGCGGTAAAGAAACTCGGTAACGATCTTCCACGCTCGTTCGGAGTTTCCGCTTCGAATGAGTTCACTTAAGCTTTGCCCACCCGTGTTTCCTAAGGGACTAAAGAGCATACGAGAAGCTTGGGAGTAATCGAGCTGGCTCGTTTGCATCAAATGATTGATGAGTTCATTAAATTCCCTATGCAGGGTAACGAGATCTCCTCTATAATTTTTTTTCATTAATAACTCCACAACTTTAAAAACCTCACTCGGGGCTGTTATCATCCCAGTAGGCTCTTTCTGAAGCGCTGAGAGATTTATCAAATGTCCTAACCCACTGAAATAAGGATTTGGTATTTCCAATTCCCCGGTGCGCTCTCAAATTATTATCACTGTGTGTGGTAAAATAGCCATAGCGGGCACCAAAAATAAAATCAGCTGCATAATTGCCTAATGAAGAACTGCCAGACCAAGGAATTCCAGAAAGGATGGGAGAGTTAACGTTGTCTAGATAGACATCATAAGTGGTGGCACCAAATACAAGCCAAAGAGTGTGTTTGCCCATGATGTTGCCAATGGATCGCTTTCCAGAATAGACGGGGGTTGCACCGTTAGTGCCGATCTGCTGCCCTAAATCTCCAGGAACACTTAGAAAACCCGTTTGTCCATCGGTTCCCAAGGTGAGTCCAAATTTTGGACTGGAGGGTTGAAGATTCATTTCGGTGTCTGTAAGATATAAAATATAACTTTCACTAAGTTGGCGTCCGCTGTGCATTTCTGTGCCAGGTTTTATTAAAAAGGTGTTTGCCACACCGGGGATTGTCGCCATGGAAACTTCATGGTTACCATTTAATACGGTTGTGTTTTGAGAGTTTGAACTTAGCGTTCTCTTTTTCCAAACCAAATTAGTTTGATTGAATTCGATGACGGAAGTTCTGGCTCCATAGTTTTGAGACCAGTAGTTTCCTGGGATGATTAAGGTGTTACGCTGTTTGTCCAAGATGAATTCACTTCTGTGGAAACTAGTGTAACTATAGGCAGAAGCCCCAGTGCCTGCCGAATGAGTAAACACACCTGTTGGACTGGTAGCCACCAAATTATCAATCAAAAAGCATTGATCTTGCGTCGAATAGGATATGGCTTGCGCTTTACTGGTAACGTACCACCAGTTGTCTGTAGAAAAATATCCTAACAATAGAAGTCGATTATTTACGGAATCAAAGCTCATGATGGGGGTGTTTACGGCAAAATCGTTGTCCATCAAATTGTTTGGATTTGTTGAACTATTTGGATTTGAAGCACAGAACTTGTATTCTGAAGCAGGGTCATAGTCAAAATCAGAAACGGTTTTCACTTCTTTCACAGAATAGCTATTTCCAGTTTTAACCAAGAAACTCAATTTTGGATAAGAACTCCTCTCGTAGGTTTTGGTCATGGAACACCGAGATGGATTTGGGGAGGCGAAGGTGTAGGGCAAATAGGCAGCCGCACCCTCTGGTTTTAACGCAACGGCACCATCGAACCAAGTGGTGGCGGCTGTGGCATAGTTGCCACGGAAACTGGGATAGTCATCTGCACCAGATAGAGCACTACACAGCTTGTCTGGCACAAGCTGATTGCTGGAAGCGATATTAAATTTGGACCACAACTGAGTAGAAGAATCAAACTCATACACTCTGTTGATTCTACCTCGTCCTACCACTGCATCAGGATCGTTATAGGCGGACTTTTGAATTTGGACCATGGTATCCACGCCTGCGCTCGTTTTTACAACGGGCTGGTAAAGATTGTGAGTTTGGTCAAAATACTGACCTCGTTGGAAGCGCCCCAAAAGACGGTTACTCCAGTCGTCGAAACTGGTTTTGATGTTGGCTACATCGGATAGGGCAAAAGTTCTGCGGTTCCAATTTCCATTGACAAACGTAAATTGCCTCATATCTGACCCAAGATTGTACAAAATTTGGGAAAGAGACGGAAAGCTCACAAACTGCTGAGCACCAGATGGGGAGTAGTTTAGAGAGGACTCTCTCCATGAGCTTCCATTCCAAAGGTAAACTTGGCTACCCGTTCGATTCGCGGCTCCTGAAAAGCTCGCTAGCAGATTGTTAGAACCATACATGACAAGTTCTCTTCGGTGTGAATCGAAACAGGGTTGGGAACCAAAAGCGGTCTGGGGCGCGTTTGAGTCTAGGTTGTAAACGACCCAATTTGCGGGGTTAGAATCAAGAGGATTCCATTCATAAATACGATGATAGTTGGCCTCCCAGTTTTGTCCAAAAGAAACCGCAATACGCTGTTTGTTGGGGTCCCACCAGGAGTACATGAAGCTGTGGGTCTTGTAGCTATTGGATAAAGCGCTGTTTACTATCTGGGTGAAGGAGGTTCCATTCCATTTCCAGATGTCTAGATTTCTCCAATCATTATTTGAGTAGTTGGAAATGGAAATAAAATAAACTCCTTTGGCGGTACCAGTTGGAATACTAATCAAAGATGTATTTCCTCCTAAAACCGTAGAAGGTTGAGGAAATTGGGCTGGAGTGGTGTAGGTGGCTTCCCATCCGTTAGTCTCACTAAAGTGGTACACTTTGTCGGTGCGAGCGTAGAGTGGCCAATTATCGCCCCTACTGTATCTCCCTCCCACCATCATCATCTTGTTGTTAAAGGGATCCCAAGCCATCGCTTGCCCAAAAAAACGTCCAAGAGCGTTACTTTGTTCCTGGTCTCCTGTAGGTCCTGCATGGATTCGAACCCAGCCTTTATCCCCATATTCCCAGGTGTCTGCCATGAGAACATTAGCGCCACTGGGATTGACAGAATATCCGCCAAACAGCATCACTTTAGCGGTTTTGGGGTTATAAGCCAGCTGAGGGTAAGATCTGGGAAATGGGCTTGTTCCCGCTTGAAATCCCGTATATATTTCTGCAAGACTTTTACCGTCCCACTCTTGGAACCGATAGGCTCTTGCATTGTCAACGTTGCCTCCCATCCAGTAATCTCTACCCCGGTTGCCGTTGTTACCTCCGGTTTGACCGCCCAAAAAGTAACATTTTTTCTCGTACTCATTAAAGACACTTTGAGCTCCTGGCCAACCCAGGTTGGCGCCGGTTTGGGTTCGGTTATCCCAGTTGTTGTAGTAGGCCAGTCGAGCACCATCGTCGAGGGCAAAAAGCCCTGATCCCGGATGATTTTGAAAATTAGCCGAGTCGGGCAATAATTCAAAACGAAAGGCCATTGTGGTGTCTGGACTGGGTAAAAACTGGCTCGGACGGGTAGCTCTGATATAGTCTGACTGATTCACTAAACTGGCCCAGCCAGGGTTCTCACTGGATCGGAAAGCACCTACTTTCAACGGGTCTTCAATTTCACCGGGACCAAATTGATTTAACACCTCATGTTTTGTATTGTCGCTATTTGTGAGCTCATAATAGGATTTAAGGTAAGAGTTTTTTGTAACTACCAAATTAGAAACAGCATTATTGGTATCAACAAAAGGGCAAGATAGACATGAGGCCCGAACTAAAAAATACCAACTGCCCTCAGTGACCACAGTGGATGGACTACCACCCACGAAGAGATGAGTATCAGCAGAATCAGGGTCGTGTAAGGTGTCGGCAAATGTGATTTTTTGGTAGACTCCTCCTGCCAAAAGCTCAGAGGCTACGTTACTTCTACCCATATAAACTTCATAGAAGTCTATATCTCCTTGTGGGATCGTGGAGAGTTTTAATCGGATTTTGGAATTGCCAGAATTTTCCCACCGTTCGTTTAGGTTGCAGGGTTCCGTGGTTCCACAAACGCTGGATCCAGATTGAGCCACACCCGAAAAAGAGATTTGATTATAAGAGGGAAGCACACAAGTGGGGGTCTTTTGGTCGGTGCTCGTTGAGAAAAAGGGGCTAGTTTGATAGCCAGAGCGCACCACATAACAGGTCCATTTACCCAGCTCGAGCCCTGAATCGTTGTAGGTGATGTTTGAGGTGGAGCTACCAACTCTCCCTACCACAGACCGTGGAGATTGCCCAAATCCGCTGAAGTTTTGGTTAGGGCTTGAGGCTGCTGATACTGCTGCGATGGCCGAGTTTTTATCTAAATGGGAAGCTCTAAAAATAAAGAATTTATCCCAAAATCCGGTCACATTCCCCATAATGCTTAAAGATGCCGAGGTCGACTGTCCTGGGTTTCGGGTGATGTCTACTGTGTTGATTCCGTCACCTATAGGGGTATTTGGTCTTAGTATTCTGAATAATTCAGCTGTTTCTCCGCTGGAATATTCAGTTGTGATGTTGTTGGCAGTGTGCAAATAGACGGCCCTGACTCTTACATAGTATGTGGTATGAGCCACAAGCGCCGTTGCGCTTTGTTGTTGAATGTTACGTGACTGAATGAACACGTTTAACTTTGTTCGATCATTGGATTCAAAGGCGACTTCATTAAAGGAAAACGAAGGATCATTGGCGGTAGTGGAAACCGCCACCTGATATTTCGAAAACACACCCGAGGCTTCTGGCCATGTTACTTTAAGCTGAGTAAATCCATTTACGGAGTCAGGAACATTTTCAAGTTGAGCAATTCCAGCAAAGGCTGGGGCGGAAACAGAAGGAGTAACACACCGAATATTGGTGTTTGAAGACATCACAAAGTTATTGGCACCGTCGCGGTAAGCGGCTCTTACTAAAAAACACACCTGAACTCCCACAGGCAATTTGCCATTTCCTGTAAAGTCCTGAGAACTTGTGCCACTGCTGAGATCGTAAAGTTGGTGGGTTGTGGTGTTTGTAAATTCGGTGGATTGTATTACTCCATCAGAATTTAGCGTATTCACAAACTCCATCACATCTGCCTGTGTTCCTTGAACTTTAAATAGAAGGAACCGGTTGAAGAGGCCTCCCACTTGTGGGTCGGAGTGGGGAGCGTCCCAGCTGACGTTCACTTCCCCAATATCTGTAAGGAAAACAAATGGATTTAATCCACTGTGGATGGGACCCATTGGGGTGGTGGTGCCCGTTCGTTGTACCACATCTCCTGCGGATACAATTTCAGTGCCTGCAACATATACAGCTCGAATCTTTACGTAATATAAAGTATTTCTAGAGAGCTGTGGAACGGGATTTATGAGAATGTTTGTGGTGTTTCTATCTCCCACAATTGGCGTCCAATTGTTTGGGTCTGGAGAAGTGGAATAAGCGTATTCATAGCGGGTGAAGTTTCCGGTGGCGGCGGTCCATTTTGCCTCCAGGGCGTTAAATCCTGACGGCGAGACGGGAGTTTTTAGTTCGGAGATTCCCGCAAAGTTGGGAGGTTGAATCACCACGTCCGTGCATGCGATGGAGGTGTTAGGGGAGGCAACAAATCCCTCTTGTCCGCAGTAGGAGGCTTTAACTAAGTAACAAACACGACTGCCGCTCGTAAGTCCACTTGAATCGTCATAAGTTAAAGAGGAGGTATTGGTTACTGTATGATAGGGAGACTCTAAATACGGATCGGGCCCAGTGCACGTGGGAGAAGAGGAAGGAACGGTAGAGGCAGTGAGAAGCTCTGATTCTGCGGATTGTCCAAATTTTCGGAAAATATGATAACGATTAAAAAGTCCACCGTTGGTGGGATTTCGCCAATTGACTCGAACCTGTGTGTCGCTGATTTGAGTTGCTGTAAGAGCCCCATCGCCGTTGGGGGCAAGTGGGGAAGTGGTGAATCTAACAAAGGCCGCTGAGCCCGAATATAAATTTTGGGTGGGGTTTGCCACGAAGAATCTCGCTCGCACCCTGACATAATAGGTGGTGTTGGGGGAAAGTCCAGAAAAAACATGAATTAAACTAGTTCTGGAGCTGTAACTGATGGTGTTTCCACCTTGAAAAAAGCTACCGCTAGATGTGTCGCTTACAAAATCATTTGTGGTAGAATAACTAAGTTGATAGTCAGTAAAAGATCCTTCGGCTTGGTCCCAAGAAACGGTGGCTTGGGTAAATGCTAAACCACCTTCACCCAAAGTCACATTTCCTTTGATTCCAGCGAAAACCGGAGGAGTGGCTTCGGGAGTGGTGCACTTAAATCCGCTGGGAAGTGGTTCTGATTTGATTTGTGGTTTTGGTGTATATAACGCCAGAATGGTGAAACAATATCTCGTACCAGTTGTAAGTCCAACAATTGTATAACTTTTTGAAGTGGAGTTGTTGATTTTAATTCCCGTCATTCCAGGAGGAAGTGCGCTTAGGTCTGACGGCAAAACAAAGGTCCCATCTGGAGCATTTACGGGTTTGTAAAGAATTTGAAAGGAATCAAACACGCCGTTGGCATTTGGATCTACCCATGAGACATTTACCGTATTCATTCCGGCTTCCCCAGACGCTGGAGCGGCAGAGCTTAATCCTTCGAAGGTAGGGGCGATTTCGTCCAAAGTACTGGCCGATTTTATGACTCGATTTTCTTCATAGGCAACAATCAGAGTTCCTTCTTTTTGAATGGCTCTGACCACGTAGCTGTAGGTAGTGTTGATGGAGTGCCCACCCACTTCTAAGAAAGTAACCGTGGATGGTACTTCCGTGCACCCGGGTTGGGCGGGTGAGTTCCAATTTCCTTCGCAGGAGCTAAAATTAAAGTCAAAATTGGAACCGGTGGCGGAATTCCCTTGCACACGAAAAACTCTATAGTGGGTGGCGTTTGCTGCAGGATTCCATTCTAGACGTAGGGTATTTAGACCAGAAACGCCCGATTTGGGAGTGACATTTTGAAGCCCAGCAAATGCTGGCCCAGGAACAGAAAAGGTAGTGACACTTTTGAATATACTGTTAATGTCTTCATTTCCAGCCGCATCTGTTACCTTAACAATAAAAGAATAGTTACTTGCAGGAGTGAGGTTGGTTACCTGATAGTTATCAACCCACCTTCCGTTGGCGTCCTTGGGTTGTAAAATGGAGATGGGGGTTGAGGTGTTGGAGGAGTTGTAGATCCTAATTTGTGAGACGGTGTCATCTGTGGGTTCAGTCCCCCAAAATAACTGAATGCTGGTATCGGAAACCGCATAAGCAGCTGTGAGCCCTGAAAAAGTGGGAGGCACCACATCCCGTGTTTCCTTAATGATCTGATTTTGGTCACTATTTCCGGCTTCATCCACAGCCCTCACAAGAAAGTACCAGGTGTCTCTGGTGGGTGGAGTGATGGTTAGGGAGGTGATTCCTCCTGTTAATACGGTTGGGGTGGTTGCTAAAAGTGTGCTTATGGAATTAGATGTGGAACTGTAAATTTTATAGAGAATCTTAGGTTGGCCGGTTCTGTTGTCTGTTGCGGCATCCCAAGATAATTGTATGGAGGTTCCATTCATGGGGGCATTTTTAATGCCACCAAAATTGGGAGATTGTGTGTCAGGGGTAATGCTTTTTACCACTGTGTTTGTGTCCGCAGCATTTTGTGAATCAACGGCTCTTACGAGAAAGTGGGCGAAAAAACTGGGGTCAATATTCTGAACCGTATCTCCGGAGGCTCCCGGTGCGCTAATTTTCACAAGAGTTCCAGCGGCTACGGAGCTGGCTGATTCGTCTTGGCTCAAACTTTGAAGAAGATAAATATTGTATTTGATTTGATTGGAGGGATCTTTGTCATCGCTGGCGGATGGCCAATTTAACGTGACTTTACCGTCAGAGTCGGGACCAGTTACTAGGGATAGTCCTCCAAAAGTGGGTGGCTTATTTCCGGTGAACTCCCTCACTTCTCGGTTGGAATCAGAAATATTACTTTCATCAAATACTCGAACCCCAAAAAAATAGGATTTGCCAGAATCTGCAATCTGGAGAGTTTGAGAAGTCACTTGACCTTTTATGGACACAATGACATTGTTGGGTTGGAAAAGAAGATCGGGGATATGAGTAGGAATGGATTTAGTGGGATCTCCTCCTGTCTCCGTTCCTGGAGGCGCCTCGATTCGGTAAATTTTGTAGGTCAAAAGATGCCCAGGAGTTCTGTCGTCCGTGGCTTCTGCCCACTTTAAAGTAACACTTTTTTGGGTGGCACTCTCAAGAGTGGTAGCTCCTGTGAAGTTTGGGGCTAAATTGGTGGTTAAGCTTAATTCATCTTGATTTTGACTTTCTAATCCGGCTTCATCTACCGCTCTCACAACGTAGGTGTACTCCACTGAAAAATCAACGGTTCCGTCCTGAAATTGTTGAACATTTCTTCCCAACTCTGCGGTTCTCGTGGAGGAGTTAAAGACCCTCACGGGAGTGGCTTGGTTAAGAGCAGGCTTGAGAAATCGGTAGATGCGATAGGTGATGTTTTCCGTTTTAGAGCGGTCATCGATGCCTGGATTCCACTTTATTTCGATAGATCTTGTGCTTCCAGAAACCACAGCAAGACTGAAGATATTTGAGCTTCCGAAAGTAGGCGGGTTATTGGGTGAAAGAAGTATGGGAACACCAACTGGGCTCATGGTATCAGCCTCATCCACGGCTCTCACCAAGTAATAATAGTTACGGTCCACGGAGGTGCTTAAGTCGGTAAAGTTACGCACACCTGGCTGGGTTGAATCGATTGGTCTGGCAAAATCAAAACTTTCTACACTGCTGCTTTCACTTCTAAAGATCCGGTAAGTGATTAGATTGCTAGGAGTGACGTCATCAATGGCGCTGGCCCATTGAATTTTTACACCCTGGGAGTCTTTGTCCCAGAAGACGTTTGGGTCGCTAGAAAGTGTGGGCGGCTGATTTGCTCCCAGGAAAAGTTCTTTTGTGTTTTTATCTTCGTAGTTAAAATCATCTATGGCACGCACTACATATGCATAACTTTTTGTGGGGTCAATAGAGGGATCTTCAATTCTAAGCACTCCCCCTTGAGTTTCCATTAAAGCAGAGCTATAATTAAAGGCTCCGTTGACGGCTTCTCTGCGGTAGACACGGTACCGAATCGCACTGGTACGGGTGACGTCGTCCACGGCGGGTTTCCAAGAGAGTTGAGCCACCACGCCCAACATCTTGACGGAGTCAATTCCGGCAAAAAGAGGAGGGGTTTCACCGGTACCAATACTTAACACATTGGTATTGGTATCTTGATTTCCAAAATTATCAGTGGCTCGGACGGCATAATAGTAGGTTTTGTCCGATAAAACATTGCGGCTATCCACGAAACTATTTAGCCCCGTGATCTCAGCCAAAGGCTGGGAGGAATAGTTAATCCCACTTGCGGATTCAGCCCTAAAAATTTTGTAGACCATTTCTGATGTGGCCGTTTGGTCTCCAGCGTGATCCCAGTTCAACACAACGGAGGGTAAGTTATTGGTTCTTCTGATGCTGATGGCTTTTAAACCGTCAAAAACAGGAGGAACAATATCGATAGGTAAAGGCTTCTGGACAAGGTTTTGGTCTTTATTATTTCTTTCGTCTCTGGCTTTAACAAGGTAATAGAAGATGACTCCATCTGGTACATTGGAGTCCGTGTAGGCGAGTTCACCTGGATTTGTGGTGGCGTAGGGGTTTGCAAAGTCGAAGGTCCATTGTTTGGGCGCTCTAAAAATATCGTATTTAATGGAAGAGCTTTTTGAAATATTATCGGTGGCAGGGTCCCAATTTAAGATCGCTTTGAATTTTCCACCAAGTCCTACGGCCTGACTTACCGTTCCTATGAGGCTATTATTGGGTACCGCACTGATGGATTTGAGGCCATCAAACCGTGGTGGTTCGGAATCTTCTGTGGTTTCTACATCGGCGCGAAATTTCTCTTCGGTAAGGCAGAGTTCTTTGGTGTTAGAGTCAGGATTAGAAAAAAGCAGGTGGTTTGCTTTTATTTTGTAACATCTAGGAAAGATAGAATTTCCCACAAGATCCTCGGTATAGGAGCCTTTGGAGGTCTCGGTAAAAGCGGGACTGGTAGGATACTCATTCTTTTCATCGCCTATTTTTCGATAAATTTCGTAGGTGATGCCTGTGATGGGGACCTGAGTCCATCGGATCACAATGCGGCCTCGTTCGTCGGCTCCCACGGAATCAATTCCTTTAAACAACCAGTTGTGGTCGTTAAGTACACAGGACTTGCGTGTGAGTGGTTTTGGGGTGTCACTTCCGCTTGCCACACTTGTGACGGAGTAACAGATTCCAGCTCCAAACGGGATGGAACTCGTAACCACTTTGTAGCTGGTGACGCCTGGCTGATGCCTGATGGTTTGAATGGGTCTGCTTTTCTTTATTTCTAAGGCTTTTAAGAGAGGTACATCCAGGGCGGTGCCGGTGAGTTGTTTTAGTTTTTCCGGGTCCACTTCCTCTTCGTTGAGATAGTAGTCGTTAGTGCCTGCAATTCCCTGAAAATCCACACGAACGGTACCATTTTCCGTTCGAGAAGCCGCTACCACGCCTGCCGATTTCAGTTCACCAGAGTCCTCTCCTTCTTGTAAGATGTCGCTTGGTGATTTTTTAGAGCATTGAGCTGCCAGAAGCCCATAAAGGAACATCCAACCTAGCTTTCTAAGATGGGCATGTATATGTTTTTCATGATAAAAATTATTTCGTTCCATAATGATCCACCCCAAAGTCTGGCAAAGACTTCCACTTAAGGAGCTCGGAATAAATTTCCTAGGACTTTAGGGCAAAAAAAAAAGGGCTAGTAACCGTCACCTGGGCAATTTTGGCAATAGGCCTTCCCTTTTAAAGTAACGATAGGAAATGGAGTCATTCGTGTCCAGTTTATGCATTGATAATTGGCGACGATGGGAGGTGTTGCGATGAGTAGACAAAGGAGCAAAATTCTGGAACAAAAAACCAATCGAACGCTTAAATTAGGTAGGCTGTACAGAGTGCTTCACAAGGCAAGCGCCATTGTTTTTACTTGGTTTACTTTTTTGGTTATCATCGTTTTACTTTACCAGTGTAAAAAAACAAATATAAATAGAGATAATTTGTTTAATCAATTAGAAATTGGCGAATAAATTGTATTTCCGAATTTGGTGATTAATCATGCTGGATATTCAAATGAAATCAGATAATATATTTAAATCATCCGTTTTTTTTGTCGCAACCATTGTGTTTTTTCTCTTGCATTCAGAGCCCATAAAGGGAGATACGGTCTCAAGTGTGGAACCTGCGAACACTCAGGGGAGTACATATCTACGAAAATTAGAGGATGGTAATAAAAGATATGTGTCTGGAAAAGTCATAACGGAAAAAAACTCTAGTGAATTGCGAAGGGAATTAACCAAAGGTCAGAAGCCATTTGCGGCTGTTTTATCCTGTAGCGATTCTCGTGTTCCACCAGAATATGTGTTTGATCAATCCATTGGCGATCTGTTTGCCGTAAGAACGGCAGGACATGTTCTGGATAATGCAGCCATTGCGAGTCTTGAATACGCCGTCGAGCATTTACATGTTTCTGTAGTACTTATCATGGGTCATGAAAAATGTGGTGCGGTAAAATCGGCATTGGAGGCAAAGGAGGGTGTCTCCTCCGGGAGTTACTTTATTGATAAACTCATTTCACAAATCAGGCCTTCACTGGCGGGATTTCGGGAGGCTAAGTGGAGCCCCGACCTGCGAGGCCCTGTAAAAGCCAATATAAATTCTGTGGCAAAACAGCTGGTGAAAAAAAGTGAAATCGTTCGTGAGCATTTGTTTCAAAAAAAAATCCAGCTCATCACTGGGATATATACTTTGGAACAGGGAATTGTGGAGTTTAACAACTGGGATATGGAATTGTTTGGGTTTGACCAAACGGAGAAATCTTCAATTTTAGGTCATTGATGTTTGCTTCTGAAACCATTTGACTGATGGACTAATTTGTGATAAGAAAGCCTCTTGGCATTGGTACAAGAATGGCTTCCATGACAAAGAATTTTTCACATTTTTATCTTCTCTTTTTGAGCAGTGCGGCCGCCACACTTTCTACCCTTACAAAAATGCTTTGTACATTTGTATCGATTCCCTGGATTTTAAACTCAGTAGGTAAAGAAAATTACGGTTTTTGGATGACCGCGGTCGGTTTCGTCGCTTTTTTGGGGTTTTCTGATTTAGGACTCATTCCCGCGCTAAAAAATCGGATGATTGAAGCACTAGCTTCCAACGATTTATCGTTATTTAAATATTATTATCGATTGGGTTTCTATCTTTTGTGCTGTTTTTTGTTTCTTTCGGGCCTACTTTGTATTTCGGTGTTTGCATTTGACCTCTCTAGGCTTTTGAACTTGCCTAATTCCCTTTCAGAAACGCATTCACAACTTTTGATTTGTGTTCTCATTGTAGCTATTTTTTTGAATATTGGTTTGAACTGTGTGGACTCTTTTTATGCATCAAAGATGACTCTTTATCGTTTAAAGTGGTTGGAAATTGGATTTCAAATTTTTGGAACCATTTTACTTTATTGGGCATCAAAAAATCAGGTCTCTGTGCCTGTTTTAGCAATGATTTCGCTTTCACCAGTTCTGATTTTACGTTGTTTCATTTTGATTTGGCATCTTTTGAAAAAGCAACTAACCATTGTGGGGTTTTCTAAAAAAGACTTGAATGAAATCGTTTCTCTTCTAAAAATTTCACCTTATTTTTTGACGATTCAAATTCTAGGAACCTGTTATTTTTCTCTTCCTATTATCATGGTTTCGCGATACTCTAGTTTATCTGAAACGGCAGATTTTTCTGTCATTTTTAGGCTATTCAACATTCCTGTTACGTTAGTGCAGAGTCTTCTTCCTGTGTTTTGGTCTCCGTTTAGAACGAAGTGGTTACAAGGTGAATTTCTTACTTGCAGAAGCATGCTTTTTTTTACTTCCGGATTGTCTTTATTGGGTAGTGGCCTGTTTGGGTTGGTGATTCTCAATTTTCACGTTCCTCTATTCGAGCTTTGGAAAGTCAACCAAATTTATTTTGATTCAGCTGTGTCCCATAGACTCTTTTTTTGGATGATGTTCCAGTGTGCGTCGTTTTGGTATCAAGTTTTTTTGGGTTCTATAGAGGATTTGAAGTTTTCGACATGGGTTCAGATGATCTCGGTCCTTTTGTTTCTCAGTCTTTGTTATAGTTGGAGCTCTGAAAGAAGCCATGGCGTGGCAGGGGCATTGGCTGTAAATTCCGTTTTGGTGTGGTTTCTGCTCTATTTTGGTAGATCCGTTTTTGTCATAGCTAATAAAATCAAGGAAATTTCGGTAACATGAACGCTCCCATTACGGTTGTGATCCCTAGTTATAATCGTGGTCATCTTTTGGCGGATGTGCTCCAAAGTTATCACACTAGTCAATTGGTTCGGGAAGTCATTGTAGTGAACGATGCCTCCACTGATAACACGAAAGACGTTTTAGACGCTCTCCTGTTTTCGTTTCCGAAATTAAAGGTCATCCACCTCTCTTTTAATCGAAAACAACACCATTGTAAAAATGTGGGCATTGCATTTGCACAGACCCCCCTTATCTATTTTGGGGATGATGACTCGTTTTTAGTTGAAGGCACCCTTGAAAATCTTTATAGCGCCTATACTGATGCTGCTCTGGGGGGCAGGGAGGTGATTGTGGGTGCCAAAGCCATTTACTTAGATTCTATAGAAGAAAGAGCCGAAATTTCCCAGAGCATTTTAAGACGCAATGTACGTATCACTCCCAAAATTGACTGGCCTAATTTAATTTTTGATTTTTCGTGTGGTCGCTCCGGAGTGCATGAGGTTTCTTTATTGCCTGCTTGTTTTTTGTGCACCACTCGTCTCGCAAAACAGGTGCTATTTAGGGAAATTTACACGGGAAATTGCATAAGGGAAGAGTCGGATTTTATAATGGAGTGTCGGAAGTTGGGTGTTAAACTTTTTTTTGTGGCAGATGCTGTGCAGGTTAACCTACCTAGAATTCTGGCGCCGGGTGGTTCCAGTGCGGGAGGAAGAATTTCCTATGAGTGGCATGCTTTTTGGAACAACTGGCGTTTTCTTAAACTTCACTGGGAATTTGTAAAAAAGCAAGAGAAATTATCTGGTGGAATCATTTTGTTACAGCTTACATTTGTATTACAAAGATTCAAAGTGAGAGCAAAGTCAGTTTTGTCTTTGCTACGCCGAAAATTGTTTGGGGCCAATAGATGAAAAGCAAACCACCTCTCCTCTATTTGACCAGTTTGGCTCCTTTTCCAGGTAATACCGGTGGCGAGGTTAGCATTCGAGAGAGGCTAAACTTTCTTTCAGAGCATTTTGAAATCCATTGTCTTATTCACAATAGTCAGAAGTTTGATTTGGAGCGTAAGAATCAATTCATTTCACTCTGGAAATCGCGTCTCAAAACGATCCAATTTTTTGATCCTCCTTGGAAGGATTTAAGCATTTTTAGGCGATTTTTATATTTTATGAAAGCCCTGGTGTCTTCGAAACCATGGATGCATTTTACAACCAGCACCGCAATGGTGCAGGAAATCAAGAATCTCAAAAAGAGTTTACCTGAGAGTGTTCCCACCATGGTGGAAGGGTGGGTTGGACTGTCTCTTCCGCATTTGGGCTGGACTGTGGGGAAAAATGACTTTTATTTTGCCCATAACAATGAATATCTCTATCATCTTGCCATTGCAAACTCCTCAAAAATAGGAGTTTTAAAACTTCGAAATGGGATCGAAGCTTTCAAATTAAAAAATTATGAAGGTGAAGCCATCCAGCAATACAATGGTAAAGTGATGGTGAGCAGTAAAAAAGATCAGCGTTCTGTGAAAGATATGTATGATATCCAGTCTATTTTGTTACCTTTTATCTATCCGTTTAAAGGAGGATGGGACGAAGGCCTGGCTCAAAAGAATCGCTATGTTTTTATTTTTACGAATGCGAGTCATGAACCCAATCGGGATGGGATTCTGTGGTTTATTTCAAAAGTGTGGAGAAATTTTCCAAATAATGGTTTTTCTCTTTTTATCTCCGGAAAAGACAATCAGAATTTTCTAAAATCCTTAGAAAAACTGGATGGTAGAATCAAGTATCTTGGGTGTCTTGATCCTAAAGATTTGGAGGCCCGTATTTGCGGGGCAACGCTGTGCCTTAATCCGACTCGGTATGGTTCTGGGACACCTATTAAAGTGTTGGAGGCTTTGTCACTGGGCTGTCCAATGGTATCAACTCACATTTGTTGCCCTGAAGAGTTTTTGGACATGATTCCTACTGCTGATGCAGCGGAAGAGTTTTTGAAAACTTTATTAGTCTCGCTGAGTCAAGCCCATTTACTCTCTCAAAAGCAGTCTTCTTTTTTTCATGTTTACCAGAAAGAAGCAAAAGAAAAATTAGTAGAGCTACTGATGAAGTAAAATGGTGGCTCAAAACTAAATTAAAAAAATAGAAAACAGATTTTGAGGGAAAATTCAATGATAAACTCAGAAACGCTTAAGAATGATGATCGATTTCCTGTTCAGACCATCTATCTTGTGTCCCATTTGGGCACTAAGCCCATTGGTGGTGTTGAATGGATGATGTTTCATGTGGACGAGATTCTCCGGCACCATTTTCCACGCTGTGAAATTGTGATTTTAAGCGGGGATACCATAAAAACGTTGTGGTTAGTGAGGTTTCTAAAGTTCCTTTTTTTAGGACGTTCTTTTTCTATTTTTTATCCCATCCTCTATTCATTGTTTTTGACTATGGAGAGAATGAGGAAGAAAAAGTTATTCGTGATTTCCAATGGGTTTTATTGTCCCTTTTATGAGGCGGATGTGGTTTTTGCCCATGGTACCTTTAAGGGTTTCTTGGTGAGCAAAGGATATCGATCTTCGTTTAGAGAAAAAATGATTGATGTTTTTGAGTATCGATCCTTTCGATCTGCTAAAAAATTGATTGCTGTATCAAAAGGTGTGCTTTGGGAGCTGGAAAACTTTTATGGCATTTCAGAGAGGAGAATCGCGGTCTTAGAAAATCCGGTGGATGTTGATACTTTTCAGAATCAGTCTTCTGCTTTGGAATCTGGTGATGGTCGGAGAAAGGTCATTTTTGTGGGGCGTGTGGAAGAAAGAAAAGGGAGTGCCCTTTTGGATAAAATTGTGGATGAAATGGATTCGTTGGGGGAGCTGTGTATTTGCACTCCACTGGGTCAAAAAATAGATCCTAGCCTCTTAAATGACAACCGCATTAAGTTTATTTACGACCCTCCTCGAGAATCGATAGTTAAGCTTTTAAATAAGGCTCACCTGTTTATCCTTCCCTCCGTTTATGAAGGATTCTCCCTTGCGGTGCTAGAAGCTTTGGCATGTGGATGTCCTGTTTTGGGGCTCGATGAAAACTATAGATATTGGAGATGTCTCAAAGAAAAAAGACAACCGGGAGTTTTTTATTCGTCTCTTGAAACCTACCCAAAGGAAGTGGCCAGGTTGATGCAAAAAGATTTTTCTTTGGAGGAAAGGCGTGTGATCTCAGAAAGTGCCAAAGAAAATTATAATTTAGAAAAATACAAACTTCAGTTTCTGAATCTTGTTACCTCGGCCATTTTCCAAAAATAGTCACTTTTTAAGTGCTTTTGCATATCCATAAAGATATTCTATGGCGCTCCATACGCTGGCAAAAAGGGCAGCGTAGATGCAAAATCGACCTATGTCTAACATAGGTATTACCTCCAAAAGAGGACCATTTACAGCAAGCCCTGCAATTCCAAATCCCAAAAATGCGGTTTTGGTTTTTCCTAACCAGCTGGAATTGATATGAATATTATCTTCTAATGCGGCGAGTCTAATGGCATTAATCCCCAAATCTCGAACGATGAGCAACACCGCGATCCAACCTTCCAGCCGATGCTTATCCACCAAAATCACTAATGCGGAAACCACAAGAAGTTTGTCTGCTAGTGGATCGAGCAATTTCCCTAAGACCGTTTCCACATCGAATTTACGCGCTAACCAACCGTCCAAAAAATCAGTTATGGCCGCTAATCCAAAAACAGCAGCGGCCCAAATATCAGATTCCACCACTTGAAATGGGACGTTTGGGTCGTAAACTGGCCCTTGATGCATTAAAAAAACGACGATAGGAATGGCGCAGATCCGAAGCCAGGTTAACTGGTTGGGAAGTCTTTTTATCCAGGGTGCTACCGCTTTTCCTTGGGACGTGTGCTTGGAATGGCTTTCAATCATATCTCACTTTCACTCATTGGACCTAGGATGCAAACCTAGAGTACCCCTTGACAATTGTCCAGCCACTTCTGTATTTTTTGATGTGTGTTTTACCCAGTTACAGTCAATAAGAGGTATATATGAGCGTTTTAGTTGGAAGACCTGCGCCTTTGTTCAAAGCTGAAGCCGTTGTAAATGGCGATTTTAAAGAAGTTCAGCTTTCGGATTATAAAGGCAAAAAGTATGTTTGCCTGTTTTTCTATCCCTTGGATTTTACGTTTGTTTGCCCCACTGAGCTTCATGCCTTTCAAGAAAAGTATGAAGAATTTAAAAAGAGAGATGTGGAGTTGATTGGGTGTTCTATTGACAGTAAAAACTCTCACTTGGCATGGGTAAAAACTCCCAAATCCAAAGGTGGAATTGAAGGTGTTACTTATCCTTTGGTCTCTGACATTCAACGTACCATTTGTAGAGATTATGACGTGCTTTCTGGCGAAGGCATCGCGTATCGTGGTTTGTTTCTCATAGATAAATCGGGCGTGGTTCGACATCAATTGGTGAACGACCTACCCTTGGGCCGTAACGTTGATGAGGCTTTGAGAATGGTAGATGCACTGCAATTCAACGAAAAGAACGGTGAGGTTTGCCCTGCCAACTGGACGCAAGGCAAAGAAGCCATTAAAACCACCACGGAAAGCGTAGCAGCTTACTTATCTAAAAAATAAGATTTTTTTAAAACTTAACACCCAGCCCTGCCACACCATAAAGGGATTCTGTGGTGAATTGAAGGTCTCCACCTATCATTCCATAGACTTTGGAACCCATCAGAAAAAATCCAGCTCCCGCGAAAGCGGAGCCGGTATTTGCAGAGGCGCCGGTTTTGCTGTTGCCCCCGATTCCTAATCCAAATCCTGCCTCTATATAAGGCTGAAAAAATTGGGTTAAAAAACGGTACTTTAGATCAATGTCCCCACCCAACGATCCATTCGCTTGTTTCTGTTGGGAACGATTGCCCGAGAGATTGCCCCCTATGCTGCCCACACCGATTTCAAAAGCCCAGGCTTGCCCAAAATAGGTGAGATTTCCTCCCACGGAGGCTCCCACCGGGTTGTTATGGGCGACACTGAGTCCCCAGTTTCCAGCAAATCCGGGCTGTTGAACCAAAGCCCCAAAGGCTATCCATGTCGGAATCACTAGAAAAGGTTTGACCATTCTTAGGGTTACGCCGTTTTTGATTAAAGTCACAGGGTTGTTCCCTCCAGCTGTGTTTTCTATAGAAGTCTAGTAAAAATGGGTGGCTTTGTGAACTCAAATCAAGTATAGAGTCAAGGAATGGTGCCTGAAGCAGGGATCTCTAGCTTGCTTTGGCGAAAAGGCTTCGGGGATTAAAGGACTGGCCTTTCGGGGAAATGGAATGACTTTTTTTGCAAATCCAATCCAAATTGGAAAACTAAAACTAAAAAACCGTGTTTACTTAGCACCTTTGGCTGGGGTTTCTGACGTACCGTTTCGACGTGTGTGTCAGGAATTGGGGGCTGGCTTGACTTATGTGGAGATGCTTAGTGCAACGGCCATTCTTTATGGTAACAAAAAAACCTTTGCGATGATGGCTAGACATGCCAGTGAATCCATTTTGGGAGTACAAGTCACAGGTCCGGATGCTGTTCAGACGGCAAAGGCCATTGAAATTTTGGACCGAGAAGGTTTTGAAACCATTGATATCAATATGGGTTGCCCTGTTAAAAAGGTGGTAAATAGTGGATGTGGTAGTGCGATTCTAAAAGATTTGGATCGATATAGGGAAACCATTAAAGTATCTAGACAGAGCACTCTAAAGCCCTTATCTATTAAAATAAGGCTTGGATACACTCGGGATGAGGTTAATGTTAAGGAAACAGCTGGCGCGTTTGGTGCCAGTGAATTGGATCAAATTACCATTCATGGGCGTACTAGAAGCGAATCCTATGCCATTCCTGTTGATATCGAGGGAATTAAATTGGGTGTTGAACTCATCCCAAGCACCAAGGTTAAGGTGGGCAATGGGGATGTCTTTACTTATAAAGATGCACTGCGGATGCATTCTTTGGCGGGGTGTGACGCTGTGATGGTGAGTCGGGGAGCCTTAGGAAATCCATGGATTTTTAAGGAAATTTTGGTTGGAGAGTCCGTTCATCCTACCTTGGAAGAATGGAGGCATTACGTATTAAAACATCTTGATTATCAAGTGCAATTTTTTGGTGATACGCCTCTGGCTGCCATTTTAATGCGGAAGCATTTATTGTGGTACACCAAGGGTTTTCCTGGCGCCAAGCAGGCAAGAGAAAAATTCAACCGAGTGGAAAGCGTAGACCAAATTAGGGAAGTGTTGGAGGGTTTTTGTCATACATTGTCAAAAGATCAAACTCGCTTTTCCGACGAAAAAGCGTCGGAAAAAGGTGAGCTTCTGGCCTCTTATGATCCTAAGTTTGATATGGATCGAGAGCTAGATAGAGGCGTGGGGCATCTATGATTAAATTTAATTTGATGAATTAATTTTTGGATTTCAACAAGGAGTTTCTTTATGTCCACCCATGAAAAAAACGTTGACTCTGCTTCATTGGCATCTAGCGAAACAAAAACCGATCACCACCATGAGCATGGAGCACACTGCAGTCATGATCATCACCATCATGAGCATGGAGCACACTGCGATCATGATCACCATCATGAGCATGGTGCCCATTGCGATCATCATCATGAACATGGGGAGCATTGCCAGCATGATCATCAAGAGAACTTTGATTCTATGAATCTAGAAGACTTGGCCTCTCGCGCCTTGGGTTTGATGACGGCAGGGGAATACAAAAGTGCTGCAAAAGCTCTTGAAACTTTGATCTCTAAAGCTGTTTTTGAGACTCCGCTCGAAAATAGCGCCCGAAATTTGGCTTTGTGGAAAAGTTGGTTGGCGAAATCTTACTTCGAACTGAAAGAAGAAGGTAAAGCTCAGGTGATTTGGAACTCTCTAAAAGAAACCTTAAAAAATGAAAATCTTTGGGATGAATGGGCGGAAATGCTGCTTCAAAATGCTTATGTTTTGAAGTTAAAGGGTAAAGTGAGTGAGGCGGAATCTCTTGTAAGCGAAGTAAAAAATCAGCTTAAAACTCGCACATTTTCAGAACATGTGGGAAAGTTAAAAGATCTTTTGGATTCCAATAGCCTGCTTTCGAATCAAAGTTTTCAGGATGCTAAAGCCTTTGTGGAGCAAAGCATTCAAAATGCCAAAGGGAACAAAGGGGTTCAAAGAATATACGAAGAGACTTTTCAAGCTGTGGCTAAATTAAAATCCATGAGTTTGGCAGATAAGCTTAAGTCTTTCACTGGAAAATGAAAACAGAGAAAATTTGGTGCTTGTGTAAATTGTGATTTTAGATTTGGACTTTCCTGTTGGCTGTTTTTCTAGTTAATGTGTCAGAGATTGAATTTTCTTCTTTGAAATGGAGGAATGTTTGGCAGAAAAACAAGAAGCAAAAGGCTTGTTGACAAGCGAAAGTGGCAATTCGGCACCCATCCCACAAAATTCGCCACCTGTTGTAGTAACTAAAGCGGAAGTCGGAGATATTGCGGAGAAGACATATGAAAAGCTTCTTTCTAAAACAGCAATTGGTATCATTGTCTGGGTCCTGGCTATAATATTGTCATTCATAGTAGGTAATCTTTTCGTAATTACTAAAGATATGTATGGAAAAATCCATGAACTAAATGGAAAAAGTGAAAGAGAAACTTTTTTGATAAACAGTCTCAGCGACAAAATTAAGTTTTGTGAAAAAAGATCTGAGGAACTAGAGAAGCAAAACGAAATTTTAAATTCCGTCATTTCCAAGCAAAAGGATCTAAAATGACATGAGTATTCAGATTGGTAGCGTGGACGTATTAAAAGAAATCATTAATTTACATTATGAGTTAAGACGAACTCAATTATTGCTAGAATATGTTGTTTCTACCAGTAAAATTGAGATAGGTACTGAAAAAATGAAGACAATCGATAAAGATGTTATTGAATATTTGCAGAAAAGATTTCCAGATCTGGGTATTAAAAAACATGGTTTTAGTGAAAATTGATTTGTAAAAGTCTCAGTACTAAATTTTCGATTTTCGTTAAAAAATTCTTGCTTATTGTAATTTTATAATGGCCCAGAATTGGTTTTTTTATTCATTTTTTTGACACACCTGTCTACCACTTTCTTGATAAAGTAACACAATGACCGCAACTGGAGCGTTTTCGCATTGAAGTGGCGCCTCATTTTGCTTTTTTTTAAATCAAAAAAAGTGACAAATCGGAGCTAGGGATGAACTTGCAAAATGCCAGAGTGTTGTTTTTTGTGGGTTGGGTATGGGTTTTGAAACCTGAGATTGGCCGTGCGGTTACGGGTGTAGACACCACAGCCACCCCAATTTCGCGAACTTCAACCGAGTCACTATCCGAATTCATAAAACCGGTGAGTGGCCAAAGTGGGATTTATCACACATTGGACTTTGACCCGGCTGCGTTAAAAGACAATCGCATTCGGTTCAGCTCTGAATATGTGATCACGGATGGTTTTGCCTTTGGGGGTCAGCTTGAGCTAGACAAAAGTAAGACGCAGCAGTTGAATCAGCAGACTTTTCTTTTAGGAATAGGATGTTCTCAATACTTTACGAGTCAGACTCTTAAAGGTTTTTTTGTCCACGGAGAGATTTCCCCATATATTATGAAACTAGATCAGTATCGTCTGGAAGAAACGGAGCGTAATTATTTAATTGGAGCTTCCATGGGAATGGATGCTGGGTACAGACATCAATTTGCCAAGAAGTGGACCAGTGCTGCCACTTACGGTGTGCGAAAAAATTTACCTGATTTTTTTAAACCCATTGGGAATGAAACCAAAAAAGCATCTCTGAAGGTCAAAGACGAATGGGAATTTAGAGTGGGTCTCACTTTGGGCGTCGCTATTTAGTAGACCTGATTTGTTTATTTAAACTCCGGGCTCACGGTCGAGTCGGTTGGCCGCTTGCTTGAGTTCTTTACTGGCTCTAAACACAGGGGCAAAGCGACTTTCAATTTTGATGATTTCACCTGTGGCTGGGTTGCGACCCATTCGTTCTTTGCGCTCAGAAACACTCAGGGTGCCAAAACCCATGAGTCGGATTCCTTCTTTATTAGAGATGTTTTCGCTAATCACGTTTACAAAGGCGTTCACAAATTTTTCAGCTTCCCCTTTGCTTGCACCCGTTTTATCGGCAATCGCTGCTACGAATTCTGCTTTGTTCACAATAACCCCCAATTAAAGAAACACTATGACTTTTACGCTTGCAAAAAGAATTTACGAAACGTCTACTCGAATGTCAATTCCCTTGCCGGTTGCAGCAGCCTCTCGTGCCAGTCTGTCACACAACTCATTGAGCGGGTGCCCACTATGACCTCGAACCCATTCCCACGCAAGCAAATGTTTGCTTTTTAGATACAAAAGCTCTCTCCAGAGGTCTTGATTTTTTACCGGTTCCTTCTTAGCTGTTTGCCAATTGTTTTTAACCCAAAGATCGAGCCAATTTTTTAAGAAAGCATCTTGCACGTAGCGGCTATCGGTTAGAATTGTAACTTTACAGTGGCGTTTCAGTGTTTTCAGACCTTCTATTACGGCACATAGTTCCATGCGATTATTGGTCGTCTCATTGCTGTGCCCACTGGTGTGTCTTTGAACACCATTAAATTCCAGCACAAAAGCCCATCCCCCGGGTCCAGGATTTCCAAGGCACGAGCCATCCGTTGCCATGATGATCTCAGGAGTCATGATTACCTCGCACTAAACTAGTGGATTCAAGTTGTGTTATGAATAGTCGGATCACAGTGGAGGATTTGGTTGCCTCATTTGAGATCATAAAACTCAAAACTTTAACCTTTACTACCAGGAACTGATGGAAGACAAAAGAAAGATTCCCATCCGAAATGCCCTTAAGCCTCTTTTTTTTCAATTCGACCAATTGTTGATTAAAGAGTCATTTTGGTTTGGACTCCGATTTGGGTTTTCGGCATTCTCTTTGATACATCCCCATTTTGCTCTTGGGTCACCACCTGAGCCCCTTTCACCATCACCTCGGACGAGTGAACCTCTTCCATTTGAAAATCATTATTTTGGACTTGGCGCCTACCAACAAACACTAAAAAATAAGATCTCAAAAGAGTATTCCGTAAAAGGATTAGGAGTTCAGTTTCACCTGTCTGAGCCACTTCATGATTCTTTTGAAGGGGGGCTTCATGTGGCTTGGGAGGATTGGCAACAACGGACCCAAAGTGCCGTGGCTACCGTTTCAAATACGGAATTAGGTGCTGAATCTGCCTCTAAAAGTGTCGCCCCTCTATTTTTGTTGTCACAACTGAACCTTTCTGGACCTCGATTTGGGGACCGAATTCAGGTTTTAGGGGGGGGTGGGCTGGGAATACTAGCTGTTTTTGAAGAGAGAACTCTTTTGTTGAAAAAAAGTGAAAAGCTTCCTTCTGATGTTATTATTAATGGATTTATTGGGATGAGGTTTTATCTGGTACCAAGGGCTGCGATTCGGTTGTCAGCAGAGGTTTGGCGTGGGGTCAAGGTGCTTCGATATGAGGGTACTAAATACTCTGTTTGGTTTGAATTTGGGGGGATGAAGGAGTAGATTTTGGTGCACCTGAATCAAATGTTTCGAAACTATTGTTGTGTTATTTTGGGAGTATCTACTTGTTTATTTAAAATAGATTCTTATGGACAGACCAATGTGATTTTAAACCCCCCACAGGGAGTTAAGCCAAAGTATGAAGTTAAAAATCAGACATTGGTGAGCGTGGGTCAGGAAACCTACACGAGCATTGATCTAGCCAGTCTTTGGGAAATGCAAAAAATAATGGGAAATCTAAAGAACTCTAAATTTGATTTTTTATCCTTAAGCCCCTTGCCTATCAAAAAGTTTAAATCCCTAAGTCACAATGTGTTTTTATGGCCTCGTGAAATTCAAGTGATTTTGTTTGTGTTACTTTCCTCCAGTGAATCTGTAAAGTTGAATCTTTTTAATGCCTCAAAAATGGAGGCTCTCAAATCTATTGCGGATCTGAAATCCAAGTGGCCTGTTCGTCCCTTAGAGCTTTTGCCGGCAGATCATCCACTTTTGGAGGATTTTTGGATAAGAACCCATATTGCGAAGCAGTATCTCGAATATAAAGGGAATTTGTTAAAGAATCAGAACTTGTTACAGATGGAATGGCAATGGCACAATGTAGAGGTGGTGCCGTGAAGTATGTTTGTCAAGAGTGGAGTGCCTCACTGAATCAAAGTGGTTATTTGTTGGAAGAGTGGCTGTTTGGAGATCCCCATTCTCCCACTTTTGGAATGCTGACGGATTTTTTGGGAAAAGCCACTTTGAGCCAATCATCGGATCCGGAGCGCTACAGGGTGTTTTTCGTTCCGTCAGACTCACTTGTGCCGATCGCATGGTGCTTTGTTAGGCAAATAAAGGATACGTCAGAGCTTGATTACATTGGAGTAAAACCTGAGTTTAGAAGCGAGGGGCTAGGTGAGTCGCTTTTACTTTACAGTATGGATAAGTTAAATCGTTCTGGAGTTTGCGAAATGATTCTTGAGGTAGGTGAAAGAAATGAAAAAGCCTATAAGCTCTATCTCCGGTTGGGTTTCGCTGAAATCTCTCGCAGAAATAGGTATTATCGAGATGGCCAAAATGCCATTATCATGAGAAAATGCTTTAGCGAAACGGTAATTTCTTAATCATCATTTTAAGGCGCGCTACATGACTCAAATTTACATGCATCAATTCAGGGTGGTAAGACCAGCGTATGAAAGGTCGCAAGCCAGTTCTCTTGCTTGGTTGGAGGCTGCCCATGCTTTGGCCTATTCATACAGTGATAGTCCTAAAGAATCTTTCGCATCTACAATTCGGAAATTGATGGATAGGTACGCTTGTTCTCCTGAGAAAATTCAGTTCAGGTCTTCTGTTTGTTCTGATTTTACCCATTTAAATTGGTCGGATATGGAGATTTACAATTTGAGTGGACTTCGATTGATGGGGGGCATGGAATGCCGTATGAATGTTTATTTAAGAGAGAGCAAGAAACTGTTGAATCAGCTATATGCGGAAGTCAAATCCGCTCCCCATGAGATGATTCATGTCTCCTGCACCGGATATGTCTCCCCAAGCCCAGTGCAGCAATTGGTTGCAGAAAAAGATTGGAGTAGTCATACACTTGTAACACATGCATATCACATGGGCTGTTACGCTGCCATGCCTTCTGTGAGAATGGCTTGTGGAAGTTTGCTCACTCAACTAAATTATAGAAAATCGGTTCGTACCGTGGATGTTGTGCATACAGAACTTTGCTCCTTGCATTTTGATCCTTTCAATCACGCTCCAGATCAGTTAGTGGTGCAAAGCTTATTTAGTGATGGCGCAGTTAAATACACCTTAACCACTCAGCAGCCATCTGGCAGTTCTCTAAAATTCCTGGGTTTTAATGAGGAGATATTGCCTCACTCAGCAGACGCCATGACTTGGGCCTGTGCCGATTGGGGTATGAAAATGACTCTCTCTAAGAGCGTCCCTGAGCTCATTGCTACTAAACTTAAGAAGTTTGTAACGGAACTATTGGACCTAAGTGGCGTGAGTTCTTCCAAGGAACATAAGATTTTTTATGCCGTGCATCCTGGTGGTCCAAAAATCATAGATAAAGCACAGGAGATCTTGGAGGCCAGTCAGCTACAAGTCCAACACAGTCAACAGATTTTGGCATCTTGCGGGAACATGTCAAGCGCCACCCTTCCCCATGTGTGGGATAAGATGTTGCAAGATCCTCTAGTTCCCAGTGGTTCTATTATTGTTTCTTTGGCATTTGGCCCCGGATTAAGTTTGTGCGGAGCAGTGTTCGAAAAGGTTGTGGTATGAAAATCTGGATCCTTTTATTTGCGGTAGTGCTCCAAGGATTGATTTTTGTTATTGATGAATACTTTCATTTAAAACGCTCCCTAGGGCGATTTGAAAGAGTTGGCCATCCTATTGATACTTTGTTTACTTTGTTGACGTTATCTATTCCCATGTTTTTAGACTTTAATGGGACAAATGTTACCTTATTTCTAATATCTTCTTTGGTTTCATGTTTAGTAGTTACCAAAGATGAGTTTGTTCATCATGTTTTGTGTGATAAGTGGGAACAGTGGCTGCACGCTTTGTTATTTGTATTGCATCCGTGGTTGTTTGTTTATTCTTTTTTTCTCTGGATTCTCAATCAGCCTTTTTGGGGAAAGCTGGTGGGCAATTATATATTTGTTGGTGAAAGTGATGTTCTTAAGCTTATAGTAGAGACGGGAACGCAAAGTCAGTTTTATCTCACCCTGTTCGTATTCATGTATCAGGTGGTTAGCTGGAATCTGATTTATCCACTTTTGCAAAAATTTAAACCAAAGCATTATTAGTTGTAAGCACCTGATTTAAAATAAAAATGCACCCAGCTGGTCAAAGTCACTCCAAATGTCCAAAAAAATTCCACTCCATGGAGTAATAGGGATGTTATCTACACTCCTTCCAAAATGGGCAATCGTTGCCCATTAATTCGTTTATAGATTAACGGAAAAGGGGATTGGGTGAAGGTACTGAGTTGTAATTTGGTGGGCGTGCGGGTGGTGAAAATAGAGATAGAGATCATGATCACCCGTGGATTTTCGGGGCTTGTATTACTTGGTCTTCCCAATGACGCTGCTAGGGACATTCGAGAGCGGGTGAGAGCCAACCTAGAACTTTTAGGACTTGATGTGCCATCCAAGCGTATTTTAGTTTCCATTCGCAGCGACACTCCTTTGAAGTCATTTAGACTTCCTTTGTCCCATTTGGATTTTCCGGTGGCAGCGGCGGTTGTTTTGGCATTTCAAAAAATGAAACAGAAGAAAAATTTAAACGAGACTTTGTTTAGCCCCGTAGTGGAGGCAACCCCCTGTGACTTTTTTTGGGGGGAGTTGGGGCTAAATGGAGATCTTAAGCCATCTTTTGGAGATGAACTTTTTGATGCCTTTCGCATACAGGAAAATGGGCATTTCAAAATGCATTTACCTCCTTCTATGCACCCACGTCATAGAATTCAAAAGGATCCTTGGTTGCGTTTTGATCGATTTCAAGACTGGTTTAAGATGCTGAGTAACGGCTCATTTGAATCAGAAAATGTTAAGACCACTAGAAAGGAGACTGCTGTTTCGGCCGATGAAATAAGCCCCACGGTTTCTCCTTGTTCCGTATCGGAAAAAAATAGGGAGGTGGAAAAGTGGATGCAATTTCTTGAAGCTTATAAGGGAAAACCCCAATTTTTGCTGCCCTTTCTGGTCACAGCGGTGGGCAGGCATCATTTGCTCCTGTGTGGCTCGCCTGGAATAGGAAAGAGTTTTTCGGCGCGACTGATTCAAAGTTTACTTCCTCCCCTGCGTGATGAAGAATTACCGGTGATTAAACTCATCTCGGAAGAGTCGGGAATACCTCTGAGACCCTTTCGAAGCCCCCATCACTCCAGCTCCGTAGCGGCCTTGATTGGAGGCTCTAGCTTAAAACCAGGGGAAGCCACCAAAGCTCATCGTGGTGTGTTATTTTTGGATGAGTTTTCGGAATTTCAAAGAAATGTTTTGGAGTCTCTTCGCGAGGGAATGGAAACCAAAAAAATAGAGCTCTCAAAGAGTTTGGGCTCCGTATCCTATCCGGCGGATTTTCAGATGATCGCGGCCACCAATCCTTGTGCTTGTGGTTATCTCTTTCATTCTGCAAAGGCGTGCCGGTGTGATCCACATCAGATTCGAAAGTATCAGGCCAAATTTTCAGGTCCTATTTTAGACCGATTTTGTCTTTATTTCACTATGGATCTTTTTCAACAGTCTGAGGTCCAAAAAAAAATAGAACCTTTGATTTCATTGTTGGAATGTGAACTTAAGCCAGAAAAAAAGCTAATATTTGTAAAACATTTGATGCACCAACAAAGTCTGAAATATGGCCCTTCCTTAGAAGACTCTATGTGGCCAAAAAATTGGGCCACCTGGGACAAGACGTTTTGCAACGAAAGGGAGAGGGTCAAAATTGCTCAATTGCTAGTCACAATTCAAAAAATGTTTCCCGGAAAATGGGAAGCCCCATCCCTCTGGGATGCCTTGGATCCCTACCGACACCTCAGTTTTGGCGTGGAATCTGGCGCGTTAGCTTGACGGAAGCTGATTTTATTTTAGGTCCCCCTGCCAAGCCCTTGCCTTTTGGGTGTGGGTGTACTAAACGGTTGGGCATAAGCGGGAGAGATGTCCGAGTGGCTTAAGGAGCACGATTGGAAATCGTGTGTAGGCTTAAACCCTACCCAGGGTTCGAATCCCTGTCTCTCCGCCATTTTTGGCTAAATGCCGTCACTCACTTCGGAATTCATTTTATCTTTATCCGGATTCTAAATTTG
>JBIIVH010000037.1:0-43805 GCA_044339525.1 Silvanigrellaceae bacterium
TCTCCACACCCCTCACGCCTTTTCTCGATCTCAAAAATAAATTCTTTTCAGTTTTCAATCAGCTTCGCCCATTTTTATCCTAGTCAGTGGCATCTAACTCGTCAAAAAGTGTCCAAGCAATGGGTACGGTTATTTTGGGCACTCAGACATTTGGTTAAATTCGCAAGTAAGAAGAAATCTTACATCTGTTTAAGCAGCTAATTTCAAGAGCCTTTTTGGTGTTGAAAAGTATCTATGTACACGGAGTTTGACAGGGCTGCAAGAACTGATAAAGAAATGAAATGCGCAACAAATTATACCTAAAGGCTGAATCAGAGTTTGAAAATGAACCATGAGGTCCGGATCTTGAAGCGAAAAAATTCAGGTCAATTCCCTTGTCCAAAAGAGCTTTAAAAAGTTTTATCGAATGAGAAGGGTGCACCACTTTGTCGTCTAACCTAGCCATCAAGAAAATTTTAGGAAATCCAATTGCTCCAGCTTTCAAATTTACCGCTCGACGCAAAGGGCTCAGCTCTTTGAGCCAGGGAGACTTCTTTCCTGGAGTTCCAAACTCTTGTACCCAGTGGAGCCCTGCTCCAGAGCGATGAAACCGTTCCAAATCGTATATTCCGTCGCCTATCACCAAGCCTTTAAAAAGCTCTGGCATCCCAAAAACAGCTGCAGAGGCAAGAAAAGCGCCGTGGCTATATCCAGAAGCAACTATTTTACAGCCCAGTGAGTGAATATGGGCTGCTATGTCTAAAAAATCCTGAACGACTTTTCTCTTTCCAGATTCTCGCGAACTAATCATTTCCTTGAGCCCATATTCCATACCACCGCGTACACCTGCTTCTACAAATACGCCACCATTCTCTAACCATGCCGCACAAACGGCGCTGTATTTGGGAATAGAGTCCAATCCAAAACCTCCATAGCCACTTAGCAATACAGTCATTCCTGGTTTTAAATCTCCAACTACCTTACTTTGCAACCGAAATCCATCTGATGCGGTCGTTTTCAAAAGACAAGAATTGGAAAGTGAGAGGGTAGGATTGTAAGGTTTACGGACAGGAAGAGGGATTAATTTCTTTGACTTAAGAGAGAAAAAAATCAATGCTGACGGAGTGCAATAACTTTCAACTAATAAAAGTACGTTGTCATCTTCCAACAACTCAATGCTTCGAATTTGCCAAAAAGGAAACGGAACGGACCAGAGTCGTTTAAATCGCCCCAATGTCACCTGGTAAAACTGCAGAAAATCTTTCCCATTTATCCTAACAGTCAAAAGGACGCCGCGCGGGAGTTCAATAGCACCCAAAATCCTTCCACGTCGAAGAGAAAGCACTTTAGTGCACTTAGATTCAATCTCATTGACACCGAATAAAACTAAGTGAGTGCCGCCATTTTTATTCAACATTGTTGCGCATTGAGATCCAGAAATCTCGCCCAAATAGGTCGGAGAAAAATTTGCCGAAGTATTTCCCAATGGGCTTATTAGTGACTCAGAAATAAAATCGTAGAACAGGAGTTCACTTTGCACTCCTGAAGTCCTCCATCTTGAAAAGACAAGACGAGATGAAGAGTCATGCGCCTGCAGCTGAATCCATCCATCGGGGGAGCTAAAGACCAACTCTGGATACGCCCTGAGGCTTTGGCGCACAGGCACTTCAAATTTATATACAGTTGTAACATCAGCCAAACGCCTTCCAAAAAAGAGTGCTAGCCTATTTGAATGCCAAACAAGCGATGTAAATCGGTCAGCTTCAAATTTGCTTAAAAACTGGAACTTTCTTTGCAAAGAATAACATTTAACTACCAAAACGTCCTTTGATGCATTTCGTTTCGTAAGGATCCCAAAATAACAAACCTGTCCATTTGGGTGAATAGAACAGGATACTATCGTACTATTTTTCGATGCAATAATTTTCTTCGAATAGAGAGTTGAGGGATTTTCTTCGATGCCGTCAAAAAAAAGCACGGTAATGCTATTTCCGCACATGCGCACCAGAGCAAGCACGCCACCGCGAGTGTGTTGTGCGGTTAAAACAGCTGAAGGTGACAAAAACTGTTCCATTCTTTTGGCGAACGATTCACTAAAATTCAAAGAACTCTCAGCTTGAATTTTGGAATCCGCAATAGCCAATATTTTTGCCACGTCATCACTTTCTAGTGATTCAATCGTTTTAAGAGATTTCATTTTTCTGCAATCAATACATAAGATGAGCCGTCAGGAAGAATTTCGACGCATTTGAACCCCACCGACTGAAGCAATTCGGAGCAGTCTTTTGGTTCAAAAAGGACAAGATCCCACTCCGGAGAAGTCCTCGTCTGATATTCTAGATGAATTCGTATCTGTCCATAATATTTCCCTTCCAACCTATTACGATTTTGATACTGAATATTAATTTCTGAAGAAGTTTGACTCGGATCGATTGAGCTGCCAACAAGTCTACCACCATGAGGAAGCATTCGATAACACTGTTCAAAAAATACTCTTGATTGTTCAAAGTCTCCTGCCAAACCAAGATTGTTTCCGAGCAATACAATACCCTTAAAATAAAAGCCTAAAAAAAGCTCCTCTAGGTTTTTAAGACTTCCAAGAATGACGTTTGACCGGTTTTGATGTTTTTGGAGAGCAATCACTCCAGGTGAACTATCAACGCCAAATGACTCAATGCCCTTTTTTTCCAACCATTCCAGAACCACGCCAGGCCCGCATCCTACGTCAAGCACTGGCCCAGACAATCGGCTCAAGCCGAGTTCCTCAGCTTTACTTAACTTACGAGTAAAATAGTTCGCGAGTTTTTCAAAATTTCGCTTTTTATCGTCCCGCACAATTTCATAGACAATATTTCCCCAGATTTCTTGCTCTAAGCAAAGATCTCCCCATAAATCCAAACTTAGGACCTTAGACATATCAAACTACCTCTTAAACAAGTTCGAATACAAATCTCTCAACTGGAGTCAGAAACCCAAAAGATTCCAGAATTTTGTTACGTAATTCTGTATTATCAATATTTTTTCGAATTAGAACCATGACAAAGGCGGGGTTTAATTTTTTCAAATTAAAGCGCAGAAAAGGAATTGCTTTAAAGTCTTCCTGTCCAGAAAATGAAAGGGTCAGAGAGTAACTGATCTCATTTTTAACCAAAAAATCCAGATTTTTAAGCCAAATTTCTGCATGCTTTTCAGGATTATTCCGTCCGGGATTAACTACGTCTGTTCCAACTGAAACACCCGCCAAAAATGAAGAACTCATTTCTCGATTGAAACCAATAAGTGGAATATGGCCCCCTGTAGCAATGCGAAAATATACCTCTTTTCGCTCGAGTGCTTCTACAATTTTTCGAATCGATCGAAATTCCAGCGGTTCCCCACCGGTGATCAAAAAAATTTGGTCCGCAGAAGCGACAGATATCTTGCTAATTATGGCATCCAGACGTGGCTCGGCTCTAGTTTGCGACACACCAAAAGGGCAATGTTTACATCCCGCTGAGCAGGATTCTGTGATTAATATTGGAACATAGTGTAGTTGCAATTCAGGCTCCTAGGCGGTTCAGCCGAACATTTCGAAACTGCTCTGACATAATCGCGAACTCTTTGCTTGTGAGTAATAAAGAAGAATCCTTTGATCCAAAACGCGAAAGTTGTCTGGACTTAAAATGACAAAAAATCTCTGAGGCTAAAAACAAATCAGGGTTGCTCAATTCTGGAAATAATCTAACCAGCGCCGAAACGCGACCCGAAAATTCACACTTTAGATCAGGGTGGCAGAAAAGGGAAAAGACATCAAACCAAAGAAACCCAACCCCAGCATTGTCCCAATCTACGATGGTCATTCCGTTGCTTGATTTTAAAATGTTACCTGGGTGCAAGTCACCATGGATGATACGTAAGTATTTTTCATCACAAAATAAATCCACAAGATCCGGCTGTGCTTCAAACAACTCGCTGGGCGAGGGAATTCCTGTTGCAAGTTCAAAGCATATCTCTGGCATGTCTGAGTTTTTGCAAGGTTTCGAAAATAAGGTTTGGAGAGCATCTAAGTCAGGTGACGGATCATTAGCCAGGCTCGAACCTTTAATTGCCTCCCATTCCATTGTTCGAAGCTTAAGATTCGTGGCATATAGGATTGGAGAGGTATATGGAAACCATGCACTCATTCTAGAAATCTTTTCTACAATTGCTAATTCTCCAATTGGATATGTTTGTATAAAAGTAGGTACCTCTTTTTTAAGGACAACTGTATTCCGTTTTCCGGTCAACTTACTCATTGACTCGTGCAATCGAACCGTTCTAGTAAAACAAAAAAGCACCAGTCCGAAACAACAGACAACCAATATTGCCAACATTGCAGCTAGATTTTTATTTGCTAAGCTTTCGTCGGCCCTACTCGCAGCAAAATGCACAAGAGCTGAAACCATTGAACCTATAAAAACCAAAGCAGAGACTGAAGATGCCGTATTGCTTTTGGACCAAACCATTTGAACGGTTTGTGAGGAAACAAATGGTCTGTATACTGACTTAAATGCGCAGATGCCAAAGTAACCTAGGAAAATCAAAATCTTTGCAGAGAACAAAAGAGTTAAAAGGATAGCTGTAAGTGACAAAGTCAGAAAAATAATAAACCCGATCACATTTGGATTGATCCTTAAATATCTGGAGGCCATCGTTGATGCTGCCCATGATACAACGTTACCGATCGAAAATAGAAACGCTATCCAGATTAGGGGATCGGAGGGAAACTCCGCTTCTACTTGACTCTGTATTATTTTATGATTGACCAAAACAGCAGACGAAAACGCCCCGCTCAACAACGCTAGTCCTAGAAATTTTCTATTGTTCAAAAGCATTCTGAGACCCGAAATGAGATCCTTAAACCTTTTTACAAAAACATCTGGTCTGCTTGAAACACTCGAAGTTGGAACTGATATGTTTGCTAAAGCTAAAAAGGCTGCGATAGTTGAAAGCGCTTGAATTGAAAGCAAAATTCGATAATCGGTCCGATACAATAGGACCCCAGCAACGAGAAGCGGGCTAGTATAGAGGTACATTTTGCCGTTTATTGCGAATGCCACTGTTCTATATTCTTTCATTTCATCGTTTACTAACATTTGACGTAAAAGAGACTGATCAGACCCCGAAAATAGACTCGCCGAAATCACCGAGAGAAGCAGGAAAACGTTTAATACAACCCCTGGCGGCAGAATCATCAAGGAAACGAAAGATGCACTTTGCATGGCAAGGGCCAAACAAATTGTTTTCTTCGGTGACCATAAATCACATAGGATTCCAGTAGGCAGTTCCAGTGCGATTCCGAGTAGCGCAAATCCTGCATAAACGGCTAAAATTCTTGAAAGGGACAATCCGAGGTCATTTTGTAGCAGTAAGTAAAGTACTGGAGTGGTCAACGCTGTGGACTTGCATATCTGTAGGAACAAGTAAGCCATTAGAGACCTATTTGCCACTCGATTCATAAGTCATTCGCGTCACAAAAGATTTTCCCGCGGCAGGCAGTGCATTTTCCTGAATTTTTTAACGCGTCAAGATTAGTGTCCAAGTTCCAATTGGCTGACCTTAAAGACTCTAAATTTCCAAATGATTCAGAATAAAAACAATTTCGCAATTCGCCGCCATAGTCTACAACCATCGCAACGCGAGGAAATAGGCAAGGATCCGATGGAAAAAAGCTCTTCTCCCCGGTACGAAGTTTCCGATAGAATCGCAGGCAATTGACCAACCCAGAGGCGTCCCATTGTGATCTTTTTGCCTTACCGGCGGAATCAAAGATATCGTATGCTTCGTCACCAGGTATAAAACTTTGCAAAAAATCATCAATTTCCTCAATAGTAGGAATCATTAGCTCCAAGAGACGAGTGCTATTTTCTTGGTTCATTGATTCTCGAGCGAAACTACTTGAATCTATGTCCGCTGGGCTGAATCCAATATTATCGACCAAATGTTCGTCCGCAAGTCGAAAAATTTCCTTCATTCGGGTAAAGTTCGTCCTGTTTACAGTTACCCTTATTCCTGTTTTGGTGCCTGGAGCAGATTCTTTATATTCCTTGATAGCCTTCCAGAGCGCTGCAAAAGCATTAGCGCCTCGAAACAGCTTGTAACTGGCATTATCAATCCCATCCATCGACATGACGAGTTGCTCGATGCCCTCGTCTCTCAGCCAGGTGTTCTTGTGTAACAAAAGACCGTTGGTGTTTAACGATCGGCTCATCCCACTGTCGCGGATATCGTTCAATATTCCCTTAAGTTCCGGGTGCATAAGAGGTTCCCCGCCACTAACCATTACGGAACTTGCACCATGGCTTGCAAGCTTTTCGAAGTAGGGTTTTAACGTCTTTCGGGAAAGGAATACATTTGTTTTTGTTTTCCAGCAATCACACATCGCGCATGCGCTATTGCAATTTTTTATTATATGTACAATTGCTGTCTTGGGAGTCCACATTGCACTTGATCCAAGATTAGAAGCAGAAGCTATGTCGAGGTTCCATTTTTTAAAAGTTGAGACTATCTCTTCACAATCTGCACGCGCTGAAACGAAGTCTATATCGTATTCTGCAATTACTGCGGCAACGAGACTTTCGCCAGAAACTCCATGCCTTAGTTTATCGAACACAAATTGAGCCGTTTCGTTCAGAGTAACGACCTCTAAGGTATCAAGAAAGGTAATATCTCCTGAGCCTTTCCTATAAATCATTTTTCTCGGCACAGCTATCTTTCCAAATGAAAATGCCCTTCAAGCGGAGAGGGCATTTGAGTTAGTCACTCGCTAACCATGCAGGTTGGAGCAACAGGGCTTGTCTTCGTTTTGACTTCTGGTTTTACGTATTTTTTCTTCTGATTCATAATTTCTCCCTTGGTATCTGATTTGCCTCTGGTAATTCAGAGGTTTTGGTACGGTACAAAAAAAAAAAAAAACTGTCAATTCCCCCCTCAATGCCTGCAAAGATGTCTTTATTCAATAAAGCCTATAGGGCTGTATGGAAATTAGGGTGTTAGATTGAGGGTATCCGGAGGATTTCAATCCGCAAGAGGCACAAATTATGGCATATGATAGGTTGATAGAGCGAGTGAGCTCGCTTCGGAAAAGGGGGATTCCATTTAGAGATGCCACTTCCCGGCCAGGGACTTCATCTAGGACCAATATTAAACAACTTTCAAACCCGAAAAAAATAGATGGTCGAAAGGGCTCTCTTATAAGGGTCCATAATAAGTGAACAGCGGAAGAACGGGATAAGTTTCGTCAAGCAACTTGGATTAATGAGTTTGTGGACTTGAGGGATCTAAACCGGCATTGGTCAGGCCCAGTTGCAAGGTCCCTTCCCTTATGTGGCATGTTACGTTACTTAGTCCTGAGGCGAGACAAGCCGCGGGTCCACCATGTGATAGGAACAGTTCAGAGAGGGGGGTCAATAAATGGGTTTCGATGACTCTTTTTAGGGGTCTTGCTCCAAACTTGCTATCAAAACCCGTCTCTTCCAAAAATCGTTTGACGTCTTCCTTATATTGGATCTCAAAACCCTGTTTCTTTAGTAACTGGCCGAGGGTGTTTAGTTCCTTCACCACAATAAACTGCATCACTTCGGGGGTGAACTTCTTAAAGACGATGGTTTCGTCTAATCGATTGAGGAATTCAGGTCTAAAAAACTGACTCATTTCCTCTTTCACTCTTGTTTGGGCAAACTCATGGGAAGTCTGAAGCCTATCTTGGGCCAACCCCATCACCCCTTTGTCTGAGAGGATGGACTCTCCCCCTAAATTGCTCGTGAAGATCACAATGGTATTGGCAAAACTCACCTTAGTGCCTTCCCCGTCGCTCAAAAAACCATCGTCTAGGATCTGGAGGAACAGATGGGCGCAATCGGGATGTGCTTTTTCAATCTCATCGAAAAGCACCACACTGTAAGGGTTTTTCTTGATCTTTTCCGTGAGTTGGCCTCCCTCATGATAGCCCACGTATCCTGGAGGACTTCCCACCAATCGAGAGGTGGTGTGGCGGTCCATAAATTCGCTCATATCAAACCGAATGAGTTTCTTTTCATCGCCACTTAAGTAAACACTTAAGGCTTTGGCGAGCTCTGTCTTTCCCACCCCAGTAGGACCCACAAAGAAAAAAGATCCAATGGGTCCGGGGCGATTTTTAAGTCCCATGCGATTGCGCTTAATGGCTTTCGCCACGCTTTGGATGGCGTGATCTTGGCCCATGACACGTTCCTTTAAGAGTGTCTCTAATCTTTGTAAGGATTGTAATTCCGTTTGCTGAATCTCTCCTAGCGGAATTCCAGTGTGCCTGGACAGTACCTGACAAATGTCCTGGTGGCTAACGATTTTACTCGTGGGATCGATCTTGGCCTCCCACTGGTTTTTGGCCTCTAAGATTCGACTTTCTAGTCCAATGAGATCCACCTGTAATGTGGCGGCTTTTTCAAAGTCCTGCGCGGAAAACGCTTGGGCTCTTTTTTCTTGGATGGCCTGTTTTTCCATCTCTAGGGCCATGATTTCGGGAGGCAAACTCACCACGGTTTTTCGTTTGAAGGCACCTGCTTCATCAATCAGATCCACTGCTTTATCGGGCAGAGTTCTGGAGTTTAAATGCCTATCGGATAAGGTAACCGCTGCTATCACAGCCTCCGGGCTATACTGAACGCGGTGAAACTTTTCGTATTGAGGTACTAAAGCTTGAACCATTTTGATGGCTTGTTCCACGGTTGGTTCTCCCACGTGAATGGGCTGAAAACGGCGTTCTAAGGCCCTATCGGATTCAATGTATTGTTTGTATTCACGCAAAGTGGTGGCTCCAATGCATTGAATTTGACCTTTTGCCAGGGCTGCTTTTAAAATATTGGAGGCATCCAGTGCACCTGAGGTGCGTCCTGCGCCTACTAACGTATGGATTTCATCCACAAATAGGATCACTTGACCTTCGAGCTGGATGATCTCATTTTTAATGGAGTTGAGCCGTTCTTCAAACTCCCCATGCATTTTAGTGCCTGCCACCAACTGCCCCACTTCCAGACTCAAAACCCTCTTGCCAACGAGATAATCGGGAATCTTTCCCTGGGTGATGCGTAGGGCTAGGGCTTCTACCAACACACTCTTTCCCACTCCGGGCTCACCCACCAGCACGGGATTGTTTTTTTTCCGCCGACTTACAATCTGGATCAGACGGTCCAGCTCTTCGTCTCTGGCTTCCACGGGGTCCAGTTCACCCCTACGGGCTGCGGCCGTGAGATCGGTGGTGAATTGGCTTAAAATACTATTTTTAGATTCATCATCCCTAGATAATATTCTCTGATTTCCACGCATGGCACTCAGGGCTTTTCGGGATTCTTCATAAGAAAACCCGCTTTTAAGTAACAATTGGCGAGTGTTTAATCGGGAGTCAAAAAACGCCAAACTCAGGATGGGGGTGCTCACATAGGCATCCCCAAAGTGCCGTTTTTCACTTTCGGCTCGGTCCAGCAGATGGGCCATCTCAGGGCTTACAAACAGCCCATTTTTAGGGGTTTCGGCAGAGCCTTGCCGATGTGGCTGGGGATTGCGTTCCCTTGAAGACTGGAAAAAATCATGGAGTTGGGTGAGGAGCGTGGTTTTAGTGGTCACCTCGTCTAGACCACAATGCGTTGCAATGCGCATGAAAAGATTTTCTTTTTGCTCCAAAACGCTGTACAGCAGGTGCTCCGGGCTGAGGATCTTGACCCCCTGTGCCACGGCTTCCGTGAGGGCCGTTTGGAAGAGTTCATTGACCTTGTGCGTGGAGTTTTTTAGAAATTGTGAAGTCATAATGCACCTATACCTGTTTTGGACATCCCTAGCATCTGCATCCCTAGCAAACCTTTAAAGCGCGATGCCAGGTCAGAACATGTTTCCTTTTTGGGCTTTGTCAAGGAGGAAAAAAGGAAATGAGTGAGATAAGGGAATTAGTAAGAGACTCGAAATCCCAATGCCACAGATCTTTGAGTGAGTTCCACATCCTGGGTGCTTCGCAGGGAAGTCAGGAGTCCAAACCATTTTTGATTTTGAAGAACGTAACGCAAATAAAACTGAACAAAGGCCTCATCTTCAAGGGGCACGGAATCCACACCCATTAAAAAGTGAACGGATTCCGTCTGGAATTTACCGGAAGATTGGAAGGTTTGAGAGGTCTTTCGACCCAAGGTATGGCTGTCTCTAGAAGAGTACTGGCCCCAAAAAAAGTTTTTAACTCCCTGGACTTCCCAAAATGGAGCATAAGTGTGCCAGACTTTAAAGGCTTCCGTTTTGATTTGAAACCGGATAAAAAAGGGGCTAGAAGTGTGGGTGAGATCCGCTGTGGTGTAGGTTACTTTACCTAGCTGCACGCCTCCCCCGCCTGAAAGCAAAAGCGAGAGTTCTTCCGTGGGAGAAAACGATTTTAAGGCCTCCCATTTGAGATCAACCACGGAATGAAAGCTCGATTGCCCCGGGCGAGGTTTCTTACGAATGGGGTACTCAAACACCAGTTCGGCGCTCACAACGGCATTGGTGAGGTTTAGGATTTGAAAAGGTAACCCCAGCCCAAATCGATGGTGATAGAAGGAGTCTTCCAACACTTGGCTCTCTTCCGGAGCCGTTACGGATTGTCCCCACCCTGTGCCGGCTTCTAAGATGGGAAAAAGAGGGAATGGAAAAGGGTCAAGCTTGTTTTCATTGTTTTTTAACCAGGTGGGATTGTTTGCAGGGGAGAAATCCTCCTCTGTAAAATCTTCCCCGTCCAAGTCCTTGGAAGAGGAATTCTCCTGGTTGAAATGGGACTGACCCATCGCTTCCTGGACTCCTTTTGTGGCTGCCAAGCCGGCGAGGGTTCCCAGGAATAGGACTTTCAAGCGATGAACAAAATTTTGGGGTTGGGCCCGTTGGTGGCTCATGATTGGGGAGCATCCCCCTTTCCCTAAACAACAGTTGATTTCTTCACCCATTGTAATCGCTTTTACAGGTCTTGCAAGCCTTGACCAATATCCTGGCTTTCCGCTAAAATGATCAGCACCTATTCTCCCCTAACTTTTTTTCACCTCATAAGGAATTTGATGTATGAAAACCTTTGCTAGCAGCAACAAGCTTCCAGAACTTTTTTTAAGAGAATTTAACGCAGCCTTGGAAGGGAGGGAGCTTGGCAAAATGGTGGAGGTAACTATGGAGAAAAATAAACTCACTGTGACCATCAAAAAACTAGGAACCAGCGAGATGTTTTTTGAAGTTACGATAAAGGAAAATGGATTTGAGGCTCACAAAACGTCGGAAAAGATTTCTTTTGCCCATAAACCCTTTCGGGCGGAATTGGAAGGTAAATTAGCCAGAGTCATGGAGGGTTTGGGCGCAAAAGTATCGTTTTAATTTAGAGTATTGAAAACCAAGTGCTACCGGTAACGCCGCCTTTTTGCCTCTTTCCAACGCTCGTTCCATTCATCTAAGCTTCGCGGTTCGGCAGAATCGGCATGAAGGTGCTCTCCCCTTTCTCTTAAGATCTCTTCCATGGTGGCAAAGCGATTGGTGAACTTTTGGACGGCGGATCTGGCCCAGGAATCCAAATCCAGATTTTCTAAAATCCCAGCCTGATTTAGATAAACGGCCAAATTGGCCAGCGCATAAATCACATCTCCCCACTCGTCGCGGATTTTGACGGAATCTAGGGAAGACCCTTTAAACAACTCCTGTTTGAGCTCCTCGATTTCGGAAATCACGTCATTAAAGGTTTCGGGAAGCGTCTGCCAGGCAAACCCCAATTTAAAAGATTCCTTCGATATGGCGGCTGCGTAATTCAGAGTGGGCAAACTGGAACGCTTTTTTACCTTTTCTAATACGCTTTTGGTTAGGGAACGGGCTGGAATCTCCGAAGGAGATGGGGAGGAGTTTTGGGTGCGGGCTTTAATGGATTCCCAGTTGGCTTCCACATCCTGAGCGGATAAGGCTTGTGCTCCGGAGGGGACAAAAACGTGGGGATGGCGTTCCAGCATTTTGGAAATGATCTTTTGGCACACCGTGGTGAGATCGAAGTTTTGGTTTTCCGATCCAATTTGGGCGTGAAGCACAATCTGCAATAACACATCCCCCAGCTCATCGGCCAGGGATTCAAAAGAGGACTTGTCTTTCAAATGTAGGCAATTGTCTATGGCTTCTAAGGTTTCGTAGGACTCTTCAATTAAAAATCGTTTGAGGGATTCATGGGTTTGTTCCAGATCCCAGGGGCACCCGATTTGGGGAACGCGCAGGGTGTGGATCACCTGACCCAGTCGATGAAAGAGATTGCTGTATCTTAGCGCAGTGGCAGGACAGGGAGGGGATTGGACCATCACGGATCTTTCATGGGGGGCGAGGGACTCCCAGGTAATTAAGGTAACAATTGAGGTCAAAGGATGGGCGGTATATCCACGAACCCAAAGACTCGGCTCAAACCAAGGGGGTGGGGGAATCTCCATGCACTCCAGGATCGTGGCGGCCACGTTGGCCAAACCGGGGGATTGAGCTCCATTTTCAACCCAGGGATTTAATGATAAAGGAAAGTCCAAACTTTCAGGATTTACCATTAAAAAAGGCACGGGATTGAGGGTGTGGCTGGTTTTGCTTTTGGGGCGCCCCTGCCCGTCCCGCAGTGCCTCGCCCGTTTTGGGATCGAGCTCGTACATCTCTTCGGCATTCCCGTGATCGGCGGTCACGAGGAGCAAAACCCCAGATTTCTGGCAGGCTTGTTCCAGTCTTCCTAGGCAAAGATCCACAGCATTTAAACCTGCCACCGTGGCGGCAAAATCTCCCGTATGTCCCACCATGTCCGCATTGGCAAAGTTGATCCGAGCAAACTCAAATTCCTGATTATGGATGGCTTGAATCGTACGATCTGTGATGGCGGCGCATTGCATCCAAGGACGCTGGGCAAAATCCACCACTTCCGAGGGGATTTCCACGTAGGTTTCTAGATCATCATTATACTTTCCAGATCGATTTCCGTTCCAGAAAAAGGTAACATGGCCAAATTTTTGCGTTTCACTGCAGGCAAACTGCCTGAGTCCCATTTTAGACATCAGCTCGCTTAAAGTGCCATCGATCGTGGGGGGAGCCACCAAATATCTAGGTGGGATATGGAGATCTCCATCGTATTCCAACATCCCAGCAAAGGTGATTTGAGGAAGAGGAGGTCTATTAAATTCAGAGAACGGAGTCTGCGTCATGGTCCGGCAAAATTCTATGGCCCGGTCCCCTCTAAAATTGAAAAACAAAAAAGAGTCTCCGTCTTTTACCCGTCCCACAGGGCCCTGGGAATCCGCAATGACAAAGGCAGCGCAATCCTGATCTCCCACGGAAAAGTTCCCTTCCGTGCCTTTTTTGAGGTCTTTAAGGGCCTCTATTAGGTTTGGGTACGTTTTGCCTTCCCCCAAAATATGGGTACGATATCCTTTTTCCACCATACTCCAGTTGGCATTATAGCGATCCATGGTGATTTGGGATCGCCCTCCACCACTGGCCACCTGGCAGTGAAATTGGGAGTCATTCATGGACTGCAAAAAGGACTCTAACTTTTTGGCGTAATCCAGGGAGCTATGGGGGGACACATCCCGGCCATCCAAAAGAAGATGCAAAAACGCTTTTTTAACACCCTCTTTTTTAGCTTGAATCAATAAGTTAAACAAATGTTGTACATTGGAATGCACATTCCCATCGGAAAATAATCCACAAAAATGAAACGCGTTTTCACCACGGCGAAGGGAATCTGACTCCACCAATTCCTTCCAGCCTTTGGACTCAAAGATCTCTTGGGAGGAAAATGCATCTTCCACTCGTTTGGCCCCCTGTGCAAAGGCTCTGCCCGCACCCAGCGTGTTGTGACCCACTTCGCTATTTCCCATGTCTAGGTCTGTGGGCATCCCTACGGCTGTTCCATGGGCTTTTAGAAGGGTACCGGGGCATTTGGTAAGGTAACGCCATAGATTGGGCATGTGGGCGCTGGCAACAGCGTCTCCCCGTTGAAAGGGAAGGGTGGAGGTGAGGGGCAGATCGGGAAGGGAGAGATTGGCGCTTAAGCTCAGCTCTTTGGTTTTGAGGCCCACACCATCTAAAATCACCAGGAGCACGGGCCGGACTAGGGACTTGGTCAGGACGGAGCGGGAAGAGGGGCCTAAGTCACTAGGATTCTGGGGCAAAGAAAGGGTTTGATTTGCTTGAGACATGGGTTAAGTTCCTTCCTGAGGGAGTCTGGCCTTAAGCCAACTAATACGCGAGCTCAGCTGGGTCTATCAGTTCCTAGGTATTCCAGCAAATGAAAACTGCACTTATCAATTGTGCTTTTTGTAGGTAAATAGCTGTTATAAATGGATAATATCCGGAATGGAGCACCGCCAAAATGATTAATGGATTAAAGTTGGTCTAAGTGGCTTATTTTTAAGGAAAAGCACAATTGATGGAGGCAGTTTAGGATGTTTGAGTCAGGAAGTTCTTTTAGCGAAGTGATCCACCGGGAGCTGGTTTTGAAGTTAGGAGAGAAGATCGCTTCCCAGATCCCCCTATTTAAAGGGAAACATTTTAAGAAACTCATTGGCTTGGAAGGCTTGAAGTTTATTCAACGGGTGGAGATGGTGGAGGACGCATTGGAAAAGTCCATGGATCCAAAAGCTTCCTTTGAAACCATCTGCCGTGTGATATTGGCCGTAGCACCCCCGGATATTCCCACGGACTCCGCCGGTCATACCTTTCCAGATCATTTTATTTGTGTTCCTTTATCGCGGTTTGTGGCGAGGCGCACCTTGGAATCGGAGAATTGGGAGCTAGGCTTAGAAACCCTTCGTCTGCTCAGCCGCAAGTTTAGTTCGGAATTTGCCCTAAGATGGCTCATTGAACAGGCGCCCCAGGTCACCTTTCAGGCCATGGAGAATTGGGTGAAAAGCCCCAACGCCCATGACCGCAGGTTGGTTTCCGAGTCCATACGTCCCCGATTGCCCTGGGCCCCCCAGCTCAAGGATTTTATCCGAGACCCTTCGCCGGTTTTGCGTTTCCTTTACCACCTAAAAAGGGATGATCATCTTTATGTGAGGCGTAGTGTGGCTAATGCACTCAATGACATCGCAAAAGATCACCCCTTGGTGGTGGTTCAAACCCTAAAAACATGGGGCATTGCCTCTACTCCCCAGGGGGAGTGGCTTGCCCGACATGCCCTCAGGACTTTGATCAAACAAGGTAACAAAGATGCTTTGGCATTTCTAAACGTAAAAAAAGCCAATGTTAAAGTGAAATGGATTCACCTTACCCCGCAGGTCCGTATTGGGGATCATCTGGAATTTGAGGTGGAGCTTAAAAACCAAGAAAAGGATGAGGTGAGATTCATCTTAGATTACATCATTGGGTTTCAAAAAAAATCCTCCATGGGACAGAAGGTTTTCAAATTTAAAAAGGGAGTTTTAGAGGCTCAAGGCACATTGGTGTGTTCGGGGCGACGTAAATTAGATCATTTTAGCACTCGAACCATGTATCCGGGAAAGCATACCATTGTATTTCAGCTTAATGGAGAGGCTGTATTGGAGCGGCATTTTGAAGTGGTTTAGGTTTGTTTGATAAAGAGAGTTCGTTCCCGTTTCCCGGCAAAGCCGGGGGCTTTTTGAATCTCCCAACCCTGTTCCCTGGCACTTTTTTTGAGAAGTGACCGGGAGGCGTACGTGGAAAACACACTACCCCTTGGCAGAATCTTTAAAAGGGACAACAGCAGTTGATGTTCCCACAGCGGGGCGGAAGTGGCGGGGGAAAAGGCATCGTAACACACACAGATGGCATGGGGGTATTCCCCTTGCAAGGGAGCATGCGTGCTAAATTCTCCCTGAATGGGATGTTCCTTTAAGATGGATTGGAGTAGGTTTCGGATGGCGGATGCCTTTACATTTGAATGATGGGCACTTCTTTGGAGGGTGTCCTGGAAAACGAAATCGAGGGGGCTGGGGAGCCCTCGAGTCCAGTGGGAAAAGGAATCTCTTAGACCCTCGTGGGTTTCAAAAGAACGGATCACAAGGGGAATGGAAGGGTTCCGGGAAAGGAATTTGGCGGCTAGGGATATCTCAATGGTTCCAAGACCCGTCCCCACTACCCAAACTTCTGCTAGTGTTTTACATTTGTATTGCATGTGTAGCTGCTCTAGGTAACACTCAAAAGCAGTGGAATACACCCATTGGGTTTCCCCCCAGGCACCCGCGCTGTTGTGCATGGCTTCGGGTTGGGATTCTAAAGAGGCGGTGAAAGATCCGTCGGCTGTTTTAAAAAGGGAAATGCGGGGCAGATCCTTTTTTTCCCACTGGATTGATTTGAGAAGTGTCATCTCAAAAATGGATTTTGAAAATAGGTTCTCTTCCTTTGTCAAAATCAACTCCCTCTTTATGGACTCCCTTTGGCTCAAATGCTGGGACAGGGGCACACCGATTCTTTATAGTGCCCGGAGAGCAGTCCTGAAATTCCATAGGCAATGCTGTAGGCGTGGGGGAGCCCCAGGCTTCTCAATTGGAGTGCGGCTTTGGCACTTCTCATTCCTCCTCGGCAAAGAAAAAGGTAAAGTTTATTGCTGTTTTCAGATTTAGCGGCTTCCCTGGCGAGAAAAGACACCAGCTGGCTGGAGGGGATGTTTTCCAGGAGATGTTGCCACGGTGTTTGGCTCAGTCTGTCCCTAAAAAAGTCAAATTCAAAGGATTCTCTCACGTCAATAAAATGGATCTGGGAAAAGGAACTAAACAGACCTGGGATCCGGTGGGCTTCCAGTTGGAGATCTTGGAACAAGGGTGGGGCAAAGGGAGTGCAAGGGGAGGTGACCCTAAATAGGCAAGGGAAGCTGTCTTCAAAGGGGTTTCCCGTATTCTTCCCTGGGCCATTTTTGCATGTTTGACTGGTAACGGGAGATTTGGGTTCTGTAAGACATAAGTAATACGCATTGGGATTGGCTTTGGGTTGCCATGAGCTGGGAGGTTTCCCATTCCAAATGTAATATTGGGTTTCATCGGGGCTTGAAGTCAGGAGCTCAAAGCCATCAATGGAATGGGTTAGGACGTTGATGGGTCTTGGGGTGGTACTATGATCCGAGGGAAGATAGGTGCACCATTGGCCTTGTGCCATGGGGATCACTTGGCTGGGACTCTTTTCTAAACGGCTAGCCAGAAGTGAATCCAGGTTTGCCAGGTGGTGTTCCAGGTAAACTCCCGCAAGACTTATTTTTTGGCAATTTAAAAAATACATCACCCGGTCTACGAGCGGTGCTTTGGGTGCAAACCAATAGGCTGATTGGCTTTTTTTATCCACCCAGACCCAAGATTGAAGCAGGCCAAATTGAAACAAAATCCAGCCATCGGATGGACGTGTTTCTTTATAATGGGATGGAGGGGAGGGCAACCAACACTGGAAGTCCAAGGCGCGCTTGGCGAGCTCAATGGCTTTGCAACCGGCTTCTATTTCAGCCCGAGTGGTGGCAGGTCCAAAGGAAAGTCGGCACGCGCTGGACACTTGTTCTTCGGGCAAACCCATGGCTTGCAACACGAAGCTGTAGGTGGGTTTTTGAGCGGAACAGGCCGAGGTGGCACTCACGCTGAGTCCTGCGGTGTCAAAAAGATCGATGATTTCCCCACTGCTTAGCCCTGGTAGGCTGAAATTTAAACAGGTGGGCACTCCATTTTCCCAGGGGGAATTCCATTTAGTCTGAGGAAAATTTTCTTCCAATGTTTTGGCAATTTGCCTTTGATACTGGCGCATGGTGTTTGTGCATTGAAAGGGAAATTGATGTTGGGTAAAGGCGTCTATTACGGCACCAATGGCGGCTACGCCCGGAAGATTTTCGGTGCCCGAGCGTTTCCCACTTTCCTGCCCTCCCCCTACAATGAGAGGGGTGATGGGTGCGGTTGGGGAAGCATATAAAAATCCTGTTCCCTTAGGAGCGTAAAGTTTGTGTCCGCTGAAACTGGCGTAATCCACTCCTAAGCACACAAAATCAATGTGAATTTTTCCCAATGCTTGCACACTGTCCACAAGCCAAAGGGGTCTGACATCCTGCTTGTTTAACATTTGTGATACTTTTGGTAAGTCGTGTATCACCCCTGTCTCATTATTAACGGCCATAGTAGCAATAAAAACACATCGGCTAAGGTATTTTTCTAAAAAATCAAAACGAAGTTGTCCCTGAACGTCCACGGGTATGGCTTTGACTTCAAAAGGACTTCCTAAGATCTGATTCCAATGGTTTAAAGATTCTGGGACCGCTTTATGCTCGGTGGCTCCATAAAGTAACAAGAATTTTTCGGATGAATTTCCTGGGGAGGATTCCAACAATCCTTTCACTCTTTCTTTCAGGTGTAAAATAGAAGAAAATACGGCGAGTTGAATAGCCTCTGTGGCACCACTGGTGAAACAAATGCCCGTGCTTGAGACGTTAAGCACCTGGGCCAGCTTTTGCCGCACGGATTCCATTAAAAATTTGGCCTGTACCCCATTAAGATGGGAGCTAGATGGATTTCCAAAACACAACTCCATGCATTCAATTGCCGCTTTTTGAGCCTGGTCGCACGAAGGCGTGGTGGCATTGCAGTCAAAATAGATGTTGCTTTGAACCAAAAATCTTGGTCTTTTGACATCCATCCCCGAATGATTAGCGGTAGAAAGGGATTCATTCATAAAAAGCTTTCCTGAGTTCCATCGTTCTTATCCCTGTCATTCATGGTCTAGTTTTTTCGATTAGTCAATCCAGTGTGCCACAAGGGTGTGCCTGCTATCCCATTTCGGTAAAATCCATTAGAATGGTTCTAAACCTAGCCTTTTTCAGAGGAAATGGACATGGATGTTAGCTACCGAATTCCCCTTGTTGTGGTTGTTTGGGGCGGTTGTATCCTTTCAACCGCCACGATTTATGCGCAAAATTTCACCAAATGCACCCAGTCAAATCCCACCCCCCAAGAACTTTGTGTGCCTGAGGTCGATGGTGATCGGCTGTTTGAATTCTCCCAGTTGCCTGGAGATCAAACCGTGGTGCCCGTGATTCCCTTAAAATCCTGCCGAACCAAAACAGGGGTGATCCGAGGGGGAATGAGCGTGGTGGTGGACTCCAGTCAAAGTACCAAAACCACAGATCCTCAGAATTTGCGGGTGCAAGTGGTCACTTCATTTCTGGATTCTATCCACTCAAAAGCTCAGCAGGGATCAGAACCAACGGATCCGGCTAAGGTGGGGGTGGTGGTGTATGGAGGGCGCACGGTTTCCTTACTGGCCGATCAATGGGAGGCCGATGGTCTAAACCAAAAGTACATTCTGAACCCTTGTGTGGATAGGGATTCGGCCAATCCCACCTGGCCCGAGGAGGGCGCCAAAGCGGAATGGACTAAAACCATCGGGGGATTGTTACTTTCGGTGTGTGAGTTTTTAAGGCCTGTGGATGCTTTGGTGAAAACAGCCAATGCTCCAACCGATCCCTCAATCGATCGACAAAAGGACTTTGTGGGTTTTGCCACTCAATCGCCACGGGGGGCCACAGACATCAGGCAATTTTTTGAAGCCATTTCCCATCAAAATATGCTAGGCGGCAGCACTTCCAAAGCCAAAAACGCCATTGTGGTCACCGACGGCTTGCCCAACATCCCCACGCGCGTGGATGAGGCCACCTGCAAGCAAAAATTCTGGTTACAAGACCAGCCCCTATCTGTAGCCACGGACGGACCAAAAGCCGGAACTTCTTTTTGTTACGATCGAAGTTTTCGTCTGGCTCGAGAGAACGCAGACCGAATCTTAGAGAGTGACAATTCTTTTAAAGAAATTAATATTTATCATGCTTTATTTACCGATAATCAAAATTCATTTGCGGATACAGATGATAAAGGAACTCTCCGACCCGATGACTTTTTAATTGAGAGTAGTGCCCGAAGTGGTAATGGAAAAGTAAAGTTTAAGTATGCACGCAATAAAGGAGATCTAGAATCCTTTTTTGCCCAGATGTTTGAGGTGAATGATGCTGCGGCCCTGCAAAGGGTTGTGGTTCAAGTGAATCAAAACACACCTTATAATGCGGTGTCTTCATCGCTTTTTGGTGAGGCTTTTTCTATTAAGCTCATCAATCTGCAGCCTGGAGCCAATGCGGTGAAGGTATCGTTCATTTTCTCTGATAAATCGGTGAATCAAAGTTGGCAGGTGCAGGTGGGGTCTGCTGTGTCCAGTGGGTATCAGTGCAGCTCCACGAGTTCCACAGGTGTCACTGTGGATGGCGATCCTGTGGATTCCAAAAATCCGAAAGGAGATGGTGTGCTCCCTTTTTCTAAAGGAGGAACCCAACAACGAGTTTATCGAAACTCCACTCCTGAAGCCAGGTATAACGATTCTGATTTCGAACCCGCTGTGGATCCAGCCCGCATTCCGAAGGAAACCAATCCTGCCTCCCGACTTCGACTGCAAGGGGGAACGGGAAACTGTGGTGTGGTTGGTGGGCCCTCAGGAGGGGGGGCTTGGTGGTTTTGGATTCCCTCCCTGCTTTTTTTCATAGGTAAGAGAAGAAGAGGGGCGGGATCCTTATTTGTATTTTTATTATTTCTAGGGTTGAATTTGGATTTCAAGGCTTATGCAGGCGGACTTAACTCGGAAAATTTTTACCCTGCTGTCGATAATTTGTCGGGAGTGATGTTTGAAACCCCCCATGCCCGACAAAAACCCTCTTTTATGTATGGTTACACATTTAGTTATGCTTTGCGTCCCGTGGAGTTTGGCGATGGGGACTCTGAACGGAAAAGGGTAAGTGATCACATTCAGGCAAATCATTTTGCCCTAGGATTTAACCCATTTTCGAATTTGGATCTGGGTGCTAACCTTCCCATCGTATTTTATGCAGCGCCTAAAGATAATAACGGCTATTTGGAAGATGTGGGCACCAGCCGCAAGTTTTTTTTCTTAGGTGATCTTAGAATTAGAGCCAAGTATCTACTTTTTGATAAAGATTATCGGGATGGATTTTTTGCGGCTGCACTGGCCTCCTTTCACATCCCAACGGGAACCCGTTCCGTTATGATGAGCGACGGTGCCTTGCGGAGTCTTTTTGAGATACCCCTTTCTTATGTTTGGGGTGGGAAGAGGGTGGAAGTCTATTTCACGCCTGGGGTTTCCTTTTGGTCTAATGCAGAACGGGTGACCACCAAAGATCAAAACACGGGTAAAAGTGTTTCTTTACTCGAAAAATCCAAAAGTTTGCTCTTAGCTCTAGGTTATCGATTTTGGCTGATAGAAAATGACACAAAAGCGGGTTCCACTCAATTGGAGGCTGGGATTCGTGGCGACTTTAATGAATTTAAACCTCGGTTATCAGACTCGGGAAGTCCGGTGGAGTGGGCGGCTGGAGGATTGATTTTTTTGTCCGATTCACTCAGTTTGCATGGTTCTTATGGAGCAGGTTTGGGACGTGGGGTGGGTGGTCCGCTGAGTCGAATGGCGGCTGGATTGAGGTACGTGGATCCTATAAAAGTGGAGCGCACTTATTCCGTGACTTCCTCTTCAGAATCGGAAGAGCCAGACACCCCTCAGAACTTAGAAAACGCACCTGTGGCATCTGCTTACTCTGATCTTGAGCTTGATAAAATTTTGAGGGAGGCAAAATCAGAACGTGTGCCAAGTTCCGCAAAAGATGAGGACTCCTTGTTGCGACTCAAAACGGAAACAGAGATCATCGATATAGGGGCCATCCGATTTGAATTCAACAGTGCAAAGCTCACTCCTCAAGCAAAAGAAACTGTAAAACTTTTGTATGACAGACTGAGTGCCCTTCAGCCCACTCAAGTGGGAATTGATGGCCATACGGACTCTGTGGGATCTTTTAAACACAATTTAGCACTATCTCAAAAGAGAGCGCAAAGCGTCAAAGCAGAATTGGAGCGATTGGGATTGAATGGGAAAATCATTCAAACGGAAGGGTATTCTTATAAGTATCCTGTTACCTCCAATGCTACAATTAAAGGAAGAGCACTTAATCGTCGTATTGACGTGAGTGTCAATGGTCAGGGATTTCAATACCCCACAACCCCCGAGGAATTGGCCAGGGCAAAATCTTGGATTTATCCCCATGGAAAACAGCCCACGAAAAATCAAGACAAGTGATTGCTCTATGAAGGTCTCTTACCCGTATACTCCTTCCGACCAAAACACATAAAAAGCAACGGCAATGAAAACCGGATAGATGGCCAATCGGGTGAGGATCCAGGCTCTTTTTTTCTGGGCTTTTGCCAAAACAAATAGAATAGAACCGTGCAAGGCGATAAGAAAAATGGCGACGAGAGAGAGGGAGTCTAAGGCATTTTTAAAAGCCTCAGATGCCATCTGTTCCTTCACTTCGGGGGGGGAAAACTTTTGGAGGACGTGCAGTTGTTTTCCAAAGTAGGGTTGATCAAACCATTGGAAATAGCCGAGAAAGAGCACTAACACTAGGCTCACGGCCGAAGGTTGATACAAGAAGAGTTGGGGGGATTTCATGGCGAATGCCAGCAAAGCCAAAAGCACTATCAATGTGGGTTCAATGGTAGAGATCCACTGTAGTTCACCCACCTGCCACACTTCAAATAGGAGAATGGCCAAGCTAAAAATCACCGCTGTCAAGATGCCCCACTTTGGACCAGCGTAGGCATCTGCGATCACAAAGGCAATGAGGGGTACAATCGTTAGGATTAGGTTTGTATTCATTTTAGCTCCCAAAGTTAGGTATATGAGAGTACCATGATCGAGTCCTTTTAGACACAGGGAAGGATCACTTGTGTTCCTTCACTCCAAAAATTTTTGAAGGACAGTTTGATTTTGGTGTTACCTTCATAATACACTCTATAAAGATTGAAAAATTCAATCTATCATAGGAGGTCCCATGAATTCGTCCAAGTTAGTGAGTGTTGCGGTTGCTGGGGTTCTAGGTGCGCTAACGGCAGGATCTGCGTTTGCAAAAGGAGGAAATGTAGAGTGTGTTGGTGGAAACAAATGTAAAGGAAAGGGATCTTGTAAGACGGAGCACAACGAATGCAAAGGTAAAAATGAGTGTAAAGGCAAAGGCGTTGTAAAGATGAAGAATGAGGCTGCTTGTAAGAAAGCTGGTGGAACTCTGGCCACTGCAAAAGCTCCTGAAGCATCTGCCCCAGCCGCGGCTCCTGCTGCGGGTACAGAAGCCGCTCCCGCTCAATAACCTGTTACTTTGGTTTGAACGTTTGACACCCCAAAAGTTTATTGCTTTGGGGTGTTTTTTTGTTGTGCAAAGTTTAAAAAAAAGTTAAAACCTTTTGAACTTTATGGTGAGTGGTTATCATGACAATGAAATCTTTGGGTTTTGGGGTGGGATTACGAAGAGAGCACTATGAGTACATTCTTCAAAATTTAGGTCGGTTACCTGTGGATTGGTTTGAAGCATTGACGGAAAATTATTTAGGAATGGAGGGGATTGAAAGTTCAGGGGCCAGACCTTTATCGGTTCTCTATAAAGTGAGAGAATTTTATCCTGTAGTGCTCCACGGTGTTTCCTTGAACATTGCAAGCTCCGATCCCTTGCACTTTAGTTACCTGCAAAAACTCAAAACGTTAGCTTCTTATTTAGAGGTGAGTGGTGTTTCTGACCATCTTTGTTGGACAGGAGTGAATGGGCAAAATTTGCACGATCTTTTACCTTTTCCCTACACCCAAGCCCACCTGGATTATGTGACGAGTCGTGTGGATATGGTTCAAGAGGCATTAGGGCGCACCCTTTTATTAGAAAACGTTTCAAGTTATATCAGCTTTAGGAGCGATGAGATGAGTGAGGCCGAGTTCCTTCGGGAGCTGACAAAACGAACGGGATGCAAAGTGTTGCTGGATGTGAATAATATTTATGTCAGTGCTTCTAATCATGGATTTAGCGCGGACACCTATTTAGATCAGATCCCTTGGAGTGCGGTATCTCAGTTTCATCTGGCGGGGCATAGTGTTGGGACTCATTTTTTGGTGGACACCCACGATCATCCGGTGTGTCCTGAAGTATGGGACCTCTATGGAAAGGCGGTGAGACTCACTCCCGAGACTCCGACTCTTTTGGAGTGGGACGATCTCCTTCCGTCCTTCCCTGATTTGTGTGTGGAATTGCAGAAGGCAAAAAGGATGGGTCAAGGCCATTCTGACTTAATCGATCCTTGGTCTGTTACCTTACGCAGGGATTCAAAAGATCATTCGTCGCTGGAAATGTTGTGAAAAATTTCCCATTGGAAGGAATTATGGAATCTTTTAGTCTTAAAAACGGAAATGTTTTGTCTTCACTTGGTGTTCCTGAGTCCCTTCATCAATGGCAAAACTGGATGAGTTGGATGATGACGGATCCGCAGGGAGTGGTGGATGCCTTGGAGGAGTCTTTTGGGCAATGGTCTGAGATCCCAGGATCCCAAAGGTTGCGTGAACCTACTCCTAGAGCTCTGGGCCTTTTAGTGGAGCCTCCAAAGGGAGCCATAGAGGAGCGCCTGAGTGTTTACGCTGAGGGGTATTACTCTCGTATTTACGAGGCTTTGTCTTCTGACTTCCCTCACACCTTTAGATGTCTAGGCGAGGACGCATTTCGAGATTTGGTGGCTGTCTATTTGGTTCAGCACCCAAGTGTCTGGATAAGTTTGGCGGATGTAGGACACCATCTCCCTTCCTTTGTAAAGGGGCATGAGCTTCAGTCCACCCACCCCTACTTGCATGAGTTGGTGAGCTTGGAGAGGTTGTTTCATGAGGTGTTTTACGATCCGGTGAGTCCTACCAGCCTCCTTGCAAGCTGGGGCCCCAACTCTGGAACTTCGGAACTCTTTTTTGATACCAATCCCACCTTGAAAATTGTCTCATTATGTTATGATTTATATCGTTTTTATGATGAATCATCTGATGTTTTTTGTCCTGTTCAACTCCCTTCTCTTCAATGGGTAGCTCTTTTTAAGGGTCGAGATGGCTTTGCTCATCTTTTGTGTTTGAAACCTTGGGAAAAGCTGTTATTGGAATTAATGATGGTAAAAAAACCTTTGTCCATCTGCTTTGAATTACTTCAAGAGCAATGGCATGAACACTTGGAACCGATGGAAGTTCAGACTTGTTTTTCGCTTTGGGCGGCTCATCAGGTTTTAATTGGAAGTGATTCCATGTCGGATCAGGGTAATTAAAGTAACAAATTTAATATTTTAGTTTCAAAAATACCTTTAAATTAGTGAATTTGAATCACCAAATTAATCCAATTTAGCTTTTTCGTCGGGGCTTTAAAAAAAATGTGTCCTGAGGATTGACAAGGCTGCTCTGAGTTTGTAACCTTAGAAATGTCGGTTTGATGTATCGAGATAACAATTGCACTGTGTGGAAGGATGAAGAATGGAAGATTCAAAAGTGAGTAAAAAAGCTAAAGTTTCAGTAGCAAAAAAAGCCACCGCTAAAAAGGCAGCTGTGGCCAAAAAATCGCCTGCAAAAAAAACTGCTGCTAAAAAGAGCTTAGGCGCAAAAACAATGGGCTCCAAGAAAGCCAAACCCGTTGCCAAGAAGTCTGTGGCTAAAAAGACCAAGACCACCAAAGCGTCCGCTGGGAAGGCGGCTCCTAAGAAAACCGTTGGCGCTAAGAAGCCAGTCGGAAAGAAAGCTGCCGCAAAAAAGAAGGTCACTAAACGAGCGACGGTTAAAAGGTCAACAGCGGTTTCTAAGGTAACAGCTAAAAAAACAACTAAATCTTCATCAGCAAAGAAAACAGCTGGAAAAAAAGTGGCAGCCAAGCCTGTTAAAAAAGCGGTCAAATCCCCCGCTCGAAAATCGGTTGAGCCAAAGAAAAAGGGTAGAAAGAGTAAGCTGGAAATTCTGCGTCGAAAGAGCAAACCAGGTCGTCCTACCAAGGCCTCTCAAGAGGCTGCGGCTCAAGCCATGGCAGAAGAAACCGTTCTTTAAGAATGGTTGCCAGATAGGTGAGGGCAATTTAGTGTTCTCGGTTTGGGGAACATTGAAGAGAGAGAAGGAGCCAGAGGCTCCTTTTTTTGATTTAAGGTTGGCAAACCGCAGAAGTAAGCTTTAAAGACCACTTGTCTAAAGTTCCGATGTCTCCTGCCACTTCATCTCTTACATGAAGTTTCCAGTCTCCTAGAGACTCTACTCCAGGCAGCGCCACTTTAAAAACTTGGTAGATTCCTACGCCTGTGGAGAGCGCCCAGAGTTTCCCAGCCAGTTTTCCTTGTGCTCTTTGAATTTTAGTCAACGCACTCTCTTCAATCTCTAGATTGGTACTTAATCCAGATGGGGTGATTAGGGAAAGTTTGAGGTCACTGGGATAGGTGTGGGTGATGGCGATATCCACATCCGCTCGGGTTACGATGGACTGATTTTTTGAGGCTAACGTGGAAACAATGCCGGTTTTGTTGCGGTCAGGGATGGTGATTTCGGGACTTAAAGTTCCAATGTCTTTTTCCACCAGTTTTCCGACTACCATCTCTTCTTGCCAGGCCACGGACCCTTGGTCGCTTGTAGCTGTGTATTGAAGAGGGATTTTGGAACCACATTTCATCTCTCGATTTAGGGTTAATTCAAATGGATTTTCCTGTGAGCGAGTCTGTTTCGCAGGAATATCGGGTACGTCCACTTGAAACTTGGTAAAGGTGATGTCTTTTGACTTTGACTCCACCTTTAAAGAAATGCCAGTGGTTGGTCTTTCTGTGCCATTGGATAAAGTATAGGAAATCAAACCAGTCTCCCCTGGTTCCAATACGGAATTGCCATTGCCGGAGGATTCCACGGCGGTGTATTGTTGGGCTTTGATTCCAAGAAAAGATAGAACCGGACCATACCAACACCTTGGTCTGTTACCTTGAAGCTGACCACTGGCGAGCATGCATGAAGTCTCGGAAGCCAAAGTTTCAGCGGCTACACTGGTTTGTCCTGCTTGAAGGTTTCGGGCGGGAATGAGGTTGTCGTTGAAGGGCACTTTGCAAAGTGCGCCTTGAAAGTATGTGTCTAGTCGGCATTGTCCTTTAGGGTGGGCTACATCTGTGGTTTTCACTTGGCGTAAATCGGGGGTGTCAAATTGGGGAACGGGCTCACTATTTAAGGCTGCAAGGAGGTTGGCCAAGCTGGAACCTCCCGCGGACGTGCGATAACACAGGTTTTGGTCTTCTTCGGTGTTCCAGGATGCGTCACATTTTTCCTTTTCCACCGATCCAACGGTGGCACGGAATCGAGCATTGACGCTTTTTTCCGATTTCCATATTTTGCGGGCACAGGCTTGAGTGGCAAAATAATCCGACTGACCTTCCGATGCGGCCCAGTCTGCATTTCCATAAAAGGCGAATCCTCCCAGGTGGTGCCCCAGCTCATGGCACACCACCAAGGCAAAGCCATCAGGGGTTACTTCTGGTCGTCGGGCAAGCCCTCCATACATATTAATGATCCAAGTGGATCCCGTTTGCTGGGCACTGGCATTGACGGTGGGATCTGTCCAGAGATTGTTACTTTTAAGGGTGGCTCCGTGACTGGCCACGATGGGTTTGTAGAGGTCCACGATCCGGTTGATGATGTTTAAAAACTGGGCTTCATCAATGTTTGCATTGAAATTTAAGTTATCTTGGAGGTGCAATTGGTTAGGGGGAAGGATCGTGGCTAAAGCATGGGCTGAGGTGAAGAGGGGGATGGCGAGGGCCAGAGGCTTGAAATTCATGAACGCTCCTTAGAGTAGGTTGGTTGGCCAACTAGTGGCTCCTCCATCCTATCAAAAGGCACTCTGACCCAATCAAAAAAATTGACACTATGTTTTTTTGACAGAATTTTTAGGTAAAATGGGAGTGTTGGGGGTGTTTATGTCAGATTCAGATCGTAGGGTAAACGAGCGGTTTTTTTTTCAACAACCTGGGATTTCTTTACTTAGGGTAGGTCCCAGTTTGAGTTTTAAGGTTTTAAATTTATCCTATGGAGGATTTGCCGTTGCTGCTCCCGATCAAAACGCCATTTCCTTTTTGGAAGGGATGAATGGCAAGTCTGTGGAGTTGGAGTTTTTGGGTTCGCGCATCCAGGCCCGAGCGTCTTTCGTGAACGCCCGGGGAGAAAGCTGTGGCTTTTGCTTCTGCCATGACGATCCAAAGGTGCTCATTTTTTTGAGAAAATTTTTGGAATTCATGAGAAGAGGTGCCTCTTTAGTTAGGATTCATCAGCAGAACGTCCAAAACAAATTCGCCGATCCCAGCTGGGTTTGTTTGAGAGGTGAGGGTCCCACGGATCTGGCTATCCAAAATTTGGATCACGTTGAGACACTGTTTTTCACCTCCACCTTTCGAGATAAGATGGACTACCGTCAAATCTCCTGGTCCAAGAAAAATGGGGTTGTGGCTTCGGCCCAGGCGGATTTTGATATGAGGGGATCTCCCAGGATGGCTCCCCTTTCTCCCAAGGAATTTGATGCTTTTAGAAAGTGCGTCTGTTTGCTTTTAGGACTTTCCCAGGTGGAAGAGTTTCAGCCTAAATTAAACTCACTTCTTCCTGGATTGTTGGAGTATCTTGCTGAAAATGTATCTCAGGAGCAACCCGCCCACAAATCGGCCTCTTAGGGTGGCCTGGCGCAGAAAAATTTGTTTGATAATCCTTGCTTCAGGGTCCATTCCCTCCTATAGGTATGGTGACATGGAATTTGGCAGGGGATGAATTTGAAAATCTTACATGAGAGCGAACATTGGTTTGTGATAGAAAAACCCCATGGGGTTTCCACCCACTCGGCCCACTCCTGGGATATGGGAGTGGTGGAGTTTCTCTCTCTTTACCAAAACCGTGAACTTTATGTGGTTTCTAGGCTGGATAAAGAAACAAGCGGGGTTCTTCTCTTTGCCAAAACCAAGGTAGCCTCAAAGTGGGCTCAGGAAATTCATGAAAAAGGTCAGTCGCAGAAGGAATATATCTTTCTCACACACAAAAAACCTTCTTGGAATAAAGTAACTTGTGACCTTCCCTTGGATGAGAAACCTTGCCATACGCAGTTTCAATTTGTGGAAAAGGTGGGTCCCTTTTATAAAATGAAAGCCGTATTGCATCGGGGCCGCAAACATCAGGTGCGCAGACATGCCAGCCACTTGGGAATTCCAGTTTGTGGAGACACTCTCTACCAAGGAGTTCCCTACTACCGACTTTGCCTCCATTGTCAATCGGTGCAGTGGCCTGATGTGGGAATGCTTTCATCCGATCAACCCAGTTTTCACCAAGGTACCACAGGGGAGTTGGGTGCCTGGGAAACCGCTTTTGCCCGAAGGTTTGGGGTCTTTGAAGGAATCACCCAGGCCTTTCGCTGGATTCATCGGGGGGAGTTGTCCGGGATGGATGTGTGTTTGGATCAATATGGGAGTCATTTGATTTGTTGGGATTATCAGGGTCTTTCGGAAGGTCCGTCTAGATCTTCCCAATGGCTTGAATTTGTTGAGTTTTGGATTCAAAAAACGGGCTCCACTGGTATGGTGGTGAAATCCTTAAATCGTGACCCTCACAACTCTGGATTAGTGGGTCAACAGTTGGTGTTAGGTGAGCCACCTCCGCCCTATTTTTGGGTGAACGAAATGGGAATCTTCTTTAAAGTAACACTCACGGAAGGTCCCCATGTGGGCTTGTTTTTAGATCATAGGGATAATCGGGCTCGCCTCCGTCGAGCTAGCCAAGGAAAAAAACTGGGAAATTTATTCAGCTACACCGGTTCTTTTAGCGCCCAGTCCTTAGCGGGGGGTGCAAGGAGTGTGGTGAGTGTGGATTCCAGTGGAAATTTTTTAGATTGGTGTCGGCAAAATGTGGATCGAAACTCTCTTTCGGATGGGAAAAATGCCAAAGTGATTAAAGAGGATGTGCGCATTTGGCTTCGCCGTCAATCCAAGCAGGCTCAAAAAGCAGATTATGATTTTTTTGATTGGATCGTGAATGATCCACCCACCTTTTCCGGTGGAACGTCTGGAGGGCATTTTAGTGTGGAAAAAGAGTGGCGGCATTTAAGCCAGATGGTGTATTCTCTTTTGAAGCCTGGGCAGGGCAGGGCGTTTTTTTCCACCAACTGCGCCCAATCCAGTTTGGAGTTTTTTAAAAAGATTTTGCAAGAGAGCTTTGAGCACGTGCATGAAGTGAGTTTGCCTTTGGATTTCCCAAGTTCGCAAGCCTTTCCTGATTACATCAAACATTTTTTTGTGAGTCGGGAAATCTTGGGTTAAGGTGCTGTGGGCCTTAATTCGTTGAGCTCTTCATGTAAGGTGGCGCGTACGGCTTCGTCTCCGAAAATTTCTCCCAAGACTTGTGCAAAAGTATCCCTGGTGTCCTTTTTAGAAAAGACCGCGTCGGGGGAGTAGCCTCTGCTTTTGAGCTCGGTCGTTGCTTGAACACTTCCCAAAGCCGATACAAAAATGATCACGGCTGGCACCGACTGCCTGCGTAGATAGCCTAATGTTTCCACGCCATGCATCTGGGGCATGATGATGTCCAAGGAAATGAGGTCGGGCTTTAGCTTCTCCACCTTTTCCAAGCATTCCAGTCCATCACCGGCTTCCCCTACGCATTGCATTCCCAAACTATGGTAGAGTTCTTTTAATTTTGACCGTTGCATGGGGCTATCATCCACCACCAAAACGCGAATGCCCACTAATGGGTTTTCCACCGTTTGGGGTTTGGAGTTCGCATTTCGATCTTGTTTAGCTAAGTTTACAGCCATTTGTGTATTTCCCTCCCTGGGTGCTTGCTTCCTTGCCATGAGTCACACCCACCGCTTCGGCATTCATACTCCAGTCTTTAGGAAAATGACAATCATCTGATTCACAACTTTTAAATGTCGGGCTCATTTCCTTTCTGATTCAGCGAGTACGGCGATGGGCTAATTGGGGTGGTCTGTGGCTGAAATGGATTCCAGGTAATCTCGTTTCAGTTTTTGGCCATCTACGGATTCCATGGCATAATTATAGGGAGAGGTAAAAAGTCTAATCCAAACCGTATCTAACTCCGTTCGATTGATTAAAGTGGAGTGGTGTTCGATGGGTTCCAAGGTGGGAAGCCCTAGATCGGTTTCTGTTACCACTTTTAGGACGTTAGTGCTATCCGAAGTCCTTCCGGCGGGATTGAAGCGGGTGAGGGAGGTTTTGCTTTCCACGATCTCATTGGGCACCAATTTGTTTAGAAAAGCTTTCATACCATCGGTTGATTTTCTAACGAATGGATGAGTTTTAGTCTGGTATTCTTCATGCCATTTTTTCCAAAGGCATCGATTTAAAAAGAGGTCCTCACTGGTTTGGTTTAAGTAATTTCGATCCTGGGTAGTTAACAAACTGATGTTTTTTTGAAGAAACGGTAGCATATTCGTGTCATCCCAGCGTATGTATTGGTCTGGGTCGCAGGGGAAAGTGAGGGAAGGTGTTTTTCGTTTGATGAAGTTTAACATGGCTTCGCAGGCGGTTGCGGTCTTGTGGAAGTAAACTTGTTGATACATGCTCCATCTGGCGCCCAAGTAATCATCAAAGGCGGCGGTGCCGCTTTTGAGGAGGGCTAATCGAGGGCTGGATTGGGACCCAGGGTGGTAAAAAACCACGCTATCGAGTATTCTTGCTAAATCAAAGATTCCGTACACCACACCACATTGCCTAGAGTCCCTCAAGAGGTAGTCCATGCGGTCCACGTCCATCTCGCCGCTTACGATTTCGTGAAAGAGTTCCAGGAGTCCTTCTTTTTGGAGGGGGCAAGCGTGATGGTTGGCCACTTTTGGCTCTAATACGGCACAGATGCTCGCGCCCATATCCGGATCCAAGTGGGGGTTTTGATGGAAGAGCCGAGCGGTGATCATGAGTGTGAACACTTCGTGCCGGACAGGTTTCTTTAATGAATCTTTTTTGCCTTTGTCTTTCATCTGAGCCAGATGTTCTTCAAAATAGCGTTTAAGATAGGGAGGTATGTCAAGCTTTGGGATCTGGGGTTCCAACGTTTCCCAGCTGGGGAGAAATCGTTCGGCGCTATGACTTAGGGGCGTATGCCCCACATCATGAAGTAGTGCTGCTAACCTAAGAATTTGAATTGCTTCCGGCCATCGTTGTATTTTTTCAAGGAAACACTTTGTTTCGATCAGTTTTTCCAGGTGAGGGTGTAAGTCTGAGTTTTGGTATGGGTTGGGCAACCGGTCCCAGCGGGATTGGATCTTTCGAAGCAGTTTTTTTTGATTAATAATAAGGTGTTGTGCAAATATTCCCGCCAAATGCATGACCCCCAAGGAGTGTTCAAAGCGGGTGTGGTTGGCTCCAGGGAAAACATAGTTAATGAATGCGGTTTGTTTGATTCTTCTAAGTCTCTGAAAATAAGGGGTATCAATGACTCGTTTCTCCAATTGGGTGTAAGGTACGGAATCATGCAGGGGATCCCGGATTTTACCATCCCAGGCCAGTTCTAGGGTGTTTTGGAGGGGGTCCCAGTCTTCGGCTTGAATCGGGTTTTGTTCTTTGATTTTCAATGGTTTCCTCATAGTGACCTAAAGATTTGGAATTTGTAGCTCAAATTGAAAAAAAAACGTGTATTTTTCGGTTGACAATTCCGGACTTGTCGTGTTAGTCTCTGCCCGTTAATAAGAGGATTCTTCCATATTTATATTCCGAAGCACAATGAAATTTTTTCGTATCAAGGTTTTTTGCCTGTTTCGTTGATTAGCGTACTTCTAAAATTTTAAAAAAGTCCGGGCTTGTCTTTTGCTCAAGGCTAGCCCTTCAATGGTTTTCGATTTTTAGGGAGGTTGCCATGTTTGCAGAAAAGCCAGTGTTTAGGGTAGGTCAAAAAGCCGTTTATCGAGGTCATGGTGTTGGCACCATAGAGTGCATCGAAAATCTGGCTGTGGGTGGCGCTTCTCAAGAGTTTTACGTTCTTAAAATCCACAATACCGGTGCTAAAATTCATGTCCCAACGGGAGCGGCTCAGAGTGTCGGTTTGCGGTCTGTGATTTCCATGAGTGACGTGGAACAAATTTATGACGTTTTAAAGGCACCTTCCCACAAAAGCAGCGCCACCTGGAACCGACGCTACCGTGCTCTCAATGATAAATTGAATCGTGGAGATCTCACGGAGGTGGCTGAAGTTCTGCGCGATCTCACCCGGCGTCGCGGCGAGAAAGAGTTGTCTTATGTGGAGAAAGATATGCTGAAAAAGGCTCACCGATTTATAGTGGCGGAAATTTCGGCTGCTAAAAACATGGATAGAATGGTTGTTGAGGGTGAACTTTCCCTGATTTTGATGATGGACCGTCCTCTTTAAAAAGGCTTCTCATAGAGCACTTTGTGTTCCGCTCCCTAGTCTGGCACCTCTCTTAAAAAGTCTGCGGCAAAAGCACGAAAGGTACCCGCCTGAATGTGCTGTCTCATGCGTTGGGTGAGTTCTTCATAAAACCAAAGATTGTGTAAAGAGATGAGCCTCCAGGATGTGGGTTCACCCGACTTAAAGAGCTGGTAAAGATATCGCCTGGAATACCTTAAACAGACTGGGCAGGAGCAGTTGGGATCCAGGGGCTGGGACTCCTTTTGGTGCTCAAGTCTTCTGAGTTTTACCTTTCCTTTCCAAGTATAGGCCAAACCCTGTTTAGCGTGATTGGTGGGAATAATACAGTCAAACATGTCGATCCCTGCCTCTACGCCTCTCACTAAGTCATGGGGTGTGCCCACTCCCATTAGGTAACGAGGACTATTGTAAGGTAACAATGAGGCGCCGAATCGAGTAAAGTGGTCTCGCTCTTCGTCGGTTTCTCCCACCGCCAGGCCTCCTAAGGCGTACCCATCAAAGGGAAGGGAGGTTAAGTATTCAGCGCTTTCTCTTCTGAGATCTTCAAAAATAGCACCTTGAACGATGCCAAAGAGTTTGGTGTCCGTCCTTGTTTTGGCCTCTAACGCTCGTTTTGCCCAGCGATGGGTGCGTTCCATGGCCTCTCGGCACACATGCTTTTCGCTGGTGCTGGGCACACACACATCCAAAACCATCATAATGTCCGAGCCTAAATGCTCCTGAAATGCTATGTTACTTTCAGGGGTAAAACTATGATAAGAGCCATCGATATAGCTTTTAAATCGTACTCCTTTTTCACTGATCTGCCGTTGGTGAGGCAAACTAAAAATCTGAAATCCTCCTGAGTCCGTGAGGATGGGTTTTTTCCAGTGAATGAAGTTGTGATAATTGGAGGTGGATTCTAGGCTTAAAAGCTTAGGGCCGGGTCTTAAGTAAAGGTGATACGTGTTACCTAAAATGATGGAACTCCCCACGGTTTCCATGTCTTCGTGGGTGACATGTCTTACAGTGCCAAAGGTTCCCACGGGCATAAACACAGGTGTTAACACCTCCCCGTGGGGCAATTGCAATTGGGTCACCCGGGCTTGAGACTGGGGATCTTGATGTAATACACTAAAATAGGAGGTCAATGGATGGATCCTTTGAACGGAAGGTTTTGAGGGAATCACAAAATGAAAAGGTAGTGTAAATTTAATTTGGTGCCACACCTATTGTCGATGGGCCCATTGTTCCAATCTAAAATGAAAGGCAACTGCTTCGTGCAAGCCCGGACCGAAATCCTTCCAAAATTGGTGGACCATTTTGGGATTAGCGCTTCTGAGCTCGAAGGTGAGAGTGGGGATGGCTAGCTCTCTTCCGGCGTAGTTTCCTAGGCTTCCAGGGAAGAACTGAAAGTCTTTTACATTGAAATTTTTTGCCGCTTTAGAAATGGCCAAAGCCAATTCCTTGGCCTTTTTTTCTTTTTCGGTGACTCCCGTGCGGGAATCTCCAGGACCATCAAAATCCAGAAACCCAAGGGGGGAATGGACGGAAATGATTTTATCCGGTTTAAATTCATGGATGAGGTCCATTTGGAAAAGCGTTCCCTGTTCAGTTGCCGGCCTATTTCCGGGAAACGTTCTGGGATTTTTGGAGTTTTTAGTCCAGGCGGCCATGGCTTCTTTCGCCCAGTCTTGAGTGGGAAGATTGCGATTGAGATCCACCCCTTTCCGATTGACTCGAGTGGGAAATTTTTTGAAAAACCCATCGGGATTGACGAGAGGGGCAATCACGATTCGCTTGCCTTGATTCTGCCATGTGGATTCCAGAGAAGAATTTTGAACCAAAAACCTTTGCACAAATTCAATGGGAGTGAGTTCGTCGGGGTGAACCCCCCCAAAAACAAGAGTTGTTTCCATGGGTTTTGTAGTTGCTCCTAGCACGGCATACACCAGGGGCCACCCATCCTCTGAAAATCGTTGATATTGCCAGTCCATGGGAGAACACCCCGACTCTCCCCATTGATACTGACTGTATTTTTTTTGAAACTGGAAACAAAAGTCTTGCTTGGAAAATCGGGGGGCGGTGAGCTTGGGGAGGTGCCGGGAAGGCTCTGACCAGGCGACGCTTTCCTTAAAAAATAACCCTATTAGGCACAAAAAGAGTTTTCTAAAATTCGTCACCGGAGGAATTCCTTTATCATGAGCACATCAGACCTTGCCAGTCCGTTATAAAAGAATTTGTTTCTCTCTGCAATCCATTCTTCCTCCTCCCCCCCCCCCTCCCCTTTTTTTTTCGGGTCTGCTGGGGAAGGGTGCCAGAAGGGAGACACTTGCTTTTAGTGGATGGGTTGGGCGTAGGGAGTGGCCTCCTCTTCCTCTGTCAAATCTCGGGTGGGTGTCACTTGGCTTTTTAGCCATTTAAACCAACCCACGCTTTGCTCCACAAGCCAGTAGTATTCCGACATTCTGGACTGGGGGATTAACTCTTGGCAAAACTCAAAGGCGTCCGCGTCTGACCCATCCAAATGGCTTTGGGCCCAAATTCTGAAGCGTTCTTTGAATTCGTTTTTGCAAAACATGGATTGGCCTCCTAGTGGGTGGGGCCCTTGGTTGTCCCCCTTCCACTTATTGTTAATCACTTTTGATAGGCATCGGTTGCCTGGGAACCTTTCTGAACGGTTGGGGTTTTGGCGGCCTGGCACAGGCACGGGATCTTTTTGGACTTAGATGGGTTGGTGAGAGCAGGCTGGAAGTTCGGAAAACTTTGGGATAAAGTTTCGTTGGGTTCTTCATCCATGGGATGCCATTCTGGGAGAAGGATTCATCTTTTGGTCCAAAACAAAAAAAGGAAATTCAGAATGGTGGAATCCAAAAAAAGTACCCAGAAAACCTTGGGAGAAGTGAGCAGTCACAGCCTTTTTGAGTTGGCACAAACACCCCCTATTCATCCTAGGCTGCTTCGATATTTGGAATCCAGTCAGATGCCCTGGGAGCTTTTGGGGGAACGATTAAAAGCCTTTTTTGAGGTACTACCGGGCACTTCAGATAAACTCATTCCCAGGCAGGAGTTGGAATCGCGATTTAAAAATGTGTTTTTCGAAAATTTAGATTCCATTTATGTGGAAGAGGGGGCCATCCTGGAGCAGGGTGCCTTTCTAAGTGGTCCTTGTTTTGTGGAGGCCGGTGCGGTGGTTCGTCATGGTGCCTATCTGAGAGGTCTTGTTTACTTGTCCCACGGGGCCGTGGCAGGTCACACGACGGAAGTGAAAGGATCCTTGTTTCTTCCCGGAGCCAAGGCGTCCCATTTTGCCTATGTGGGAGACAGTTTGCTTGGGATAAATTGCAATTTAGGCGCGGGGACAAAGCTTGCCAATTTACGATTTGACCATGGTTTTGTTCAAATTCGAATTGAAGGTAAAAAATTTAATACAGAGCTTAAAAAACTGGGTTCCATTTTAGGAAATCGGTCCCAGACGGGCTGTAACAGTGTATGCAATCCAGGCACCATTCTACTTCCAGGGGCCTGTCTAGGGCCCAATCAAACGGGCCTGGGAGTCCTGGACAGATGACCTAAGGGAGAGAGCTGTTGAATCAAACTCTTTGTTTAACAATAGGTTATCTAAGATCCTAGAATCCTTTGAAAAATCTGCCGACCATTCCATTATAAAAGGCGAAGGGCAGGAGAGTGACAGCCAATGAACCGAATTTACAATGGATGGGTAGTCAACTCGTTGATTTTTCTGATGGTAGGAATGAGCCTACAGATGGGTTGTTCCAAATCGGAAGGGAAATTGCAAAAATCGGCAAACCCAGGTGATTCTCCCAAAGGGGATGTGAGTACTTTAGCCACCGACTCTTCCCCCAACGGCAACTCTCAGGGAGGAAGCGGGATTCAGGAAACCCAGGGTTCTGATCCCTTAATTCAACGTCCGGATGAAATCGCAGGAAGCTATTTGGTGGATAATTGTTCTTATGAAGCAAGCTCTAAACAGGACAATAAAAGCACCTATGTATGCGACGCACAGTACCATGATTCCTCCGTCCAAGACGACCCGAGTCTGGTGATAGAGGCTCAAGGTATTGAAGTAGCAGGTGTTTCCTACGTCGTGGACTTTAAGTTTCTCGCCCCCTCAGAGTCTTCTTCGGATGTTGGGGTGGTTCATCGGGTAGAAATCAAACCACATGGCAAGGATCGTTTTGAGGCGGAGTTTAAGTACATCGAACTTTTGACAGCCTTTGATAAAGAGGAAGCCGCCAAGGGTAAACCAAAAAAAAATTCCCAAAAAGTAAAGCCCCCTAAAAAGCCAAAAAAAGAATAAAATTTTTATGTTTTGGAGCATTGGTACTCCTTATCCCTCCCCCCGCCTTTGCGATGGAGACTTCCCTAGGGGATGCAATTTGTTTCCTTCGATGTGCGCTCCAAACCTTTTAGTATGAGGATATAAAAAGTGGATTAGTTCTTGTGTGTTTGTTTAATTACTGGGGGGAGTTTTGTCGGAAACGATGTCTCTAAAACGCTGGTCGTTTTTAGCTTCCCTTTTGGTTCTTTTGTCTGTCTTGGTTGCCAGTCCATTGGGTGCCTTTTTGGAATTGGATGTGGGGGCACGGATTTTGTATCGTGTCCGAGCGTTTTTGGACCGATCTCCTGAAATTCATCCCAGTTTAAAGGTTTTTGGAATCGACGATCCGGTGGTGGCCCACCTTCAGGGAGCCACGGGCAACTACCAGGATTGGTCCTCTCTTTTAAAAAAAATGGCTCAAAGCAAACCTCAAATCATCCTGATTGATAAAGCGTTTTCCATTTCATCGGAATCGGACGGTGCCGCCGTTGATTTTCTAAAAACACTAGAAAACTTACAAGTGCCAGTGATAGCGGGTGGGTTTATGGGTGGTCGTCACTTGACGAGCCACCATGCGGTACCCGAGAGATTTTTGGCTCCTGCTTCGGGAGAAGGTAAGCCTTCAAGAGGGGTGGTTTTGTTTGGTCCAGAGTCCCGAATTGTTTCGGGATTTTCGGGAATCGCCCATTTGAGCAATCTGACGGCTTTGCGTGTACCGGCTTACTTGGATATTCCGGGTCAGGGTCGGTCTTATACTTTGGGGCTTTACGCCAAGAAAGCGACAGGCGATCTGGCCCATGGAACGTTTTATTGGGGTGAAGACAAAATCCCGTTATATGAACAGAAGGATATTTTGATTAACTTTCCTTCTATTTCTGAGCTTTTATCTAAAACATTTAGTCTATTTAAAATCGTGCAAAACCTAAACCAAAACACCAATGTCTCAGTTAATATAAAAGAAGGGGATGTGGTATTGATTCTGCCTCAAATGTTCACAGGAAATGTGGATTGGAAAGACTCCCCCATTGGTAAAATGGAGGGGGGATATTTGCATGTTGCGGTGGCAAACAGTGTTTTAAAAAATGATTTTTTACATTCTTATGCATTAAACTCCTGGGAAAGGGGATTGCTGGTCTTTGTTATTTTGATATTATTTATTTATGTATCTTCCAAACAAATCGTGTCCCATTCCTATGTATTTGGGAGTCTTTTGATTTTAGGGTTTGGCGGAGTTGGTTTGGTGCTATTTGTCTATCAGTCCATTTGGATTCCTTGGGTAAGCCTGTGCTTTTCCCTTTTTGTTTTTGTGGCTTTGGAGGTTTTTCGAAAGGTGGAAAACTATCGAAGAAAAGCCATTGCCATTGAGCATACCTTATCTGGTCTTGTGCCCCACCATCTCCTAAAGTGGATTCAGCGGTCTCAACATGGGATGTGGCTTCCTCCTAGGGAAGTGGATGTCTCGGTTATGTTTATTGACATTGAAGAGTTTTCATTGAAATCGGACTCTTTATCTCCTCAAGAGGTTTTCTCCATGCTGAAAGAGGAGTTTACCGATATCGCCAACATCATACACTTGCATAACGGCATCATAGATAAAAATTTGGGAGATGGTCTACTTTGCTATTTTGGCTTCGATTTTGAGCAGGAAAACTACACCAAAGACAATATTTCCCATGCTTATTCTGCCCTGGCATGTGCGGTGGAAATTCAAAGGCTCAACGCGGAAAAGATTTTTAAAGTCTCAAAAGACTTGAATAAGCTAAAAAGAATATTTTCGTTTAGGATTGGTATTAATTCAGGCATGGTCTATCTAGGGAACTTAGGGTTTGCCAATCGCCTGGATATCACCTTAATTGGGAGCACGGTGAATCTCGCCAAGAGATTTGAGGAATCGGGTGAAATTCTCAGAATTATGCTGGGCGCTAATACACTCAGGGCCTTGAGTGGTCATCCTGAGGGAAGCAAATTTGACCCCCAGGCCTCTCGCCTTCTTCCTGCGGGCTGCGCCATCTATGAGCGATGGATGGGGATTAAACATTACGAAAAATTGTTGGTGGGTTACGAGATAGATCCTTTCCAGGACGCGCCCGGTAGACTCTTACAGGCGATTTTGATCCTGCGCTCGGGAACCGACCGGAAACGGGATCGGGTGGGAGTGGCCAATGATTTGGGGATTCGAGTCTGGGTCGGGCCGGAAAGTGCGGGAACACTGGTTAATTTTTCGCCCGATGGCATTGGATTTCAGTCTTCGATATATTATGCCAAAAAGGTGTTTTTGTCTCTGATATTGGAAAACGAGCATGGAACCTTACAAATCAAGCTTCGAAACTTAGGTTTGTCTCCCATTCCCGTGCAGGTTCGCTGGGGACTCCCCCAAGACAAAGGGTTTCGTCATGGGGCTGAGATCGTGGGGTGGGATCTGGAAAAGAAAAGGGCTCTTCTTCAGGTGTTGATGGAGCTTCAAGAAGAAGAGCAAGAAAAATCGTTTTAGACATTTCAAAACGGATGATGGATGCGGTAGAGGTGGCTTGCCTCCCGGCGCACGTCGATCTTCCCGCCAGTTGACATTCCCTAAGAGATCGAGTAGCGTCCGGCGGTTCTGGTGTGAAATTTTTAGGCACAGACTCGTTTTTGGTCTAGTAAATCCTCGATTTGATTACCAATGGGTTTGTTGATTTTGTTAAATATTTGGAAAGGAACGTATGCCAACCATTACCCAGCTCGTTAAACAAGGGCGTGTGCCTCTGGTTTACCGTAGTAAATCTCCTGCGTTAAAAGAATGCCCCCAACGTCGTGGGGTTTGCACTCGTGTTTACACCACCACTCCTAAAAAACCGAACTCGGCCATCCGTAAGGTGGCGAAGGTTCGTCTCACCACAGGGATTGAAGTGATTAGCTATATCCCCGGTGAAGGCCATAACCTTCAGGAGCATAGTGTGGTTTTGGTGCGTGGAGGTCGTGTTAAAGACCTTCCCGGTGTGCGCTACCACATCGTTCGAGGCACCCTGGACTGCACGGGCGTTGCCAAACGACGTCAAAGTCGCTCCAAGTATGGCTCTAAGCGTCCTAAGGGAGGAGCTGCCGTAGCCGAACCCGCAAAAAAAGGTAAGAAATAACTTCAAAAATTCAATTGATTTGAATGGTTATTTCGTTTTGTGTGCTGGTCTAGGATTTGTATTTGTCCCCAAGCCCCACAGGCTAAATCCTGCCGGTTTCGTCCATCCCAATGGTGGGGTGGAGTGGAACGAAGGAGCTTGATTAAAGAAGTCCCAGGAGATCTCCTAGGTGACTGTGCCTCCGGCCTAAGTAATGGCGCTCATCCTTCGGGTTTAAAGCGTTACCTGGCTGGGGGACTTGAAGAAAGGAATGATAGATTATGTCTCGTCGACGTCGCCCCATACGCAGAGAGATTCTGCCCGATCCTGTATTTAACGATACTTTGGTTACAAAATTCATGAACTGCATGATGATTGATGGTAAAAAAAGCGCTGCAGAAAAGATTTTTTACGGTGCCATGGACACAGTAGGTAAGAAGGCCGGAGAAGACGCTTTGCAGGTGTTTAAGCGTGCCTTGGAAAACATCAAACCCCAGGTGGAAGTCAAGAGCCGTCGGGTGGGTGGTTCCAACTACCAAGTCCCAGTGGAAGTCCGTCCGGAGCGTAAGCAGGCTTTGGCCATTCGCTGGCTCATTTCCTTTTCTCGCCTGCGAAATGAAAAAAGCATGCGCGACAAACTGGCTGCGGAAGTTCTAGACGCCGCCAACCGTCGTGGTGCCGCCATTAAGAAACGGGAAGATGTTCATAAAATGGCAGAGGCCAACAAGGCATTTGCCCACTACCGCTTCTAAAGCTACTCTAACCCAGCTTTCGGCTTGCCTTTTCTTAAGACAAGTCCGTGTGCCGGGAAAAATATCAGTTCATTCACACCAAGAACGTTTCCCATCCGAATTTCGGCTGGGTTTTTTTTTTTTTGAGGATCAAGCCATGGAAAAGGGACTAACCAACCTAAGAAACATTGGGATAATGGCACATATTGATGCTGGGAAAACCACTACTTCCGAGAGAATTTTGTATTTTACGGGTAAAAATCACAAGCTCGGTGAGGTCCATGATGGAACCGCTACCATGGACTGGATGGTCCAAGAGCAAGAACGAGGGATCACCATCACCAGTGCGGCCACATCTGTGTTTTGGAAAGACCACCAAATCAACCTGATAGACACCCCTGGCCATGTGGATTTTACGATTGAAGTGGAACGCAGCCTTCGCGTTTTGGATGGTGCTGTGGCTGTCTTTGATGGGGCCAATGGCGTGGAGCCCCAATCGGAAACGGTTTGGCGACAAGCGGATCGGTACCAGGTTCCTCGTATCGTCTTTTTAAATAAGATGGATAAAGTGGGAGCCGATGTGCATGCTTGTTTGGAGAGCATCGAACAAAAATTAGGTGCTAAGGCATCCTTGGCTCAATTGCCTTGGGGGAGTGAACAAGGCTTTAAAGGGGTTTTGGACCTGGTGGCGCAAAAGGCTTACCGCTGGAAGTCCGATTTCAAAGACACGCCCATGGAAATTCTCGATATTCCAGATGAATTTAAAGATGATGTGGCGTTTTACCGGCAGGATCTCATTGAAAAAGCAGCGGATTGTTTGGATGAGTTGGCGGAGTGTGTTTTAGAAGATGCGGTGGTTTCTGAGGATCTTCTCAAAAAAGCGATTCGAGCTGGTGTCATTGCTCTGAAGTTTGTGCCTGTTTTTGTGGGTTCTGCCTTTAAAAACAAGGGAATTCAGCCTCTTTTAGACGCTGTTGTGGATTATTTGCCTTCTCCATTGGATCTGCCCAAGGCCCAGGGAGTAGAAGTGGAAGGCCTGGTGGGAGCATCCCATCGATTGGCCAGTCCCAGCGAGCCTTTCTCAGGGATTGTTTTTAAAATCATGAGCGATGCCTATGTGGGGAGTTTAAGTTACCTTAGGGTGTATTCAGGAGTGGTAAAAGCGGGAGAAACCTGTTTAAACGTCTTGAAAGGAAAACGGGAACGCATCATTAAAATTTTACAAATGCATGCCAATGAAAGGGTGGAGGTGGAACGGGCCCAGGCGGGAGATATTGTGGCCTGCGTAGGGTTAAAATTCACTGGCACGGGAGACACCTTGAGTGATCCGGGCCATCCCATTGCCTTTGAGAGCATGAGGTTTCCTGAGCCCGTGGTTTCATTGGCAATTGAGCCAAAATCCTCTGGAGATTTGGATAAATTGCAAGCAAGTCTCATGCGATTGACCCAAGAAGACCCCTCGTTGCGTGTTTCCATTAGTGGGGAAACGGGTCAGGTTCTGATATCGGGGATGGGTGAACTCCACCTGCAAATCATTGCCGACCGATTGCTTCGGGAATTTAAGGTGGAAGCAAACGTGGGAAAACCTCAGGTTTCTTACCGCGAGAGCATTCAATCTCTCAAATCGGCTCAGGAGTCCTTTAGCCGCACCGTATCTGGAAAAACCTTTCAAGCTCAGGTGAGTTTAACGGTGGAACCTAATTCCACAGGAATGGAAGTGGAGGTGGTGTTGCCTTCCAAACCTCAAGTTCCCAACGCCATCCAGATGGGCATCAAAGAAGCGGTTTTGGGCGCATTGGGAAGTGGTCCGCTCTGTGGCTTTCCCATGGTTTACGCTCGCGTTAAAGTGACTGACTATAGTTATGACACCCAAAATAATGATGAAATTTCTTTTAAAGTGGCTTCTGCTAATGCTGTCCGTGCTGCCTTACAGGGGGCGCAGCCCGTGTTGCTTGAACCTTTTATGAAAGTGGAAGTTGTTGTGCCACAGGAATTTAGTGGCTCCATTGTGAGTGATGTGAATGCCCGTCAGGGGCAGGTTTTGGGTGTGGATATGAGAGGCCACTTGCAGGTGGTTTTGGCACAAATGCCCCTTTCGGAGCTCTTTGGATATGAAACGGACATCCGCAGTGTTTCCCAGGGACGTGCCAGCAGCACAATGCAGTTTTCCCATTACGAACCCCTAACCAAAGCCAAACAAGACAAAATTCTGGGCAACTGACTGCTGGGTCACTTGCCTGTGGAGCCTGTTCTATGCTAATAGCTTCCTTAGAGTGTCGCCGTAGCTCAGCTGTATAGAGCACCGCTTTCCTAAAGCGGGGGTCACAAGTTAGAATCTTGTCGGTGACGCCATTTAAATCTCAAAACTCGCCACCGTTTTGAGACAACCAAGACTGTTACCGAGTGAGGTTAACCTATTTCTGTCCATTT
>JBIIVH010000038.1:0-42126 GCA_044339525.1 Silvanigrellaceae bacterium
GAATTCGGTAATCGACTGTTTACGGCAAACAAATATAAGTATTGAGGTTAAAGCAACACTTTCATCTTTACTAACACTAAATTTTCAAATTTACAAAAAATCACAAATTCAGGCCGCGTGAAGTATATAATGGCCTGACTCGCGTCTCTGAAAAGTTAAAGGGAGAAGAAATCGCTGGTTAGGTACACTTGTTAAACAAACGCCGATTCATTTCCGATGGATAATCTAAGTCAACTCAATGCAGAAATTAGGAGGAATTCTTGAAGTCACTTAAGACTTGGATGTTGTTTTTAACCTTATGGGGATGCGACAGTGGAAGCCCATTTAAGGGCAGAAATGGATCCCCTTCCACAAACAAAGGGGTTACTTCGAGAAACACGGACCATCAGACTTCAAAATCTCAGGAGGAACCAAATTCGAATCAAAATATTCCAAAGGATCCAAGCGACCTCCCTAAAGTCAACCACGATGCGGCACCCGAGGGGATGCTACCGGTCTCTCCTGAAGCCTGTGCCAACTCTGAAACCTGGAGAATCCAAAAGTTTGAAGATAATGCCATGGAGATTGGCGTGGGACTGAAGTCCAATTGCGAGCAGGTGGAGTGGTCGAAGTATGAAAACTATAAAGATTCCAACCTGATACCTATTTTGAGCCTGCTCACATTGCCGAATTCAAAAGAAAAAGAACAAGAATTAACCAAAAATCATGGCTTCTCCTGTTTTTTAGCGGGTCAATCTGACACATTTCAGGGAAAAGCAGACTTTTTATGGTTGTTTCAGAATGTCAAAAGTGAAAAAATTTGCAAAAACAAATGCGATTTCGTCATTTCCCAGAATGGAAACATCGCAGGACGATCCATAACCAGTTCGAATTCTCAAAAGGGAACCGAAGGAAAGTGCAGCTTTCTTGGAAGCCCTATATAAATGGTGCGGATGGACGGACTCGAACCGTCATGCTTGCGCACACGCCCCTCAAACGTGCGTGTCTACCAATTTCACCACATCCGCATTGGGACCATCTACTATTGAATTCTTAATCCTTTGTCAAGGGACCAAAGGTTAGTCTTTTGCAGGAGCGGCCTTTTCCGGCTGGCTAGCAGGGGCTTTTTCCCCAGCGGCTGCTGGAGCGGGGGTGTCGCTAGCGGGGGTGGTTTCCTTAGTAGTAACAGGTGTTTCCCCAGTTCCCGCGGGACTGGGTTGCTTCTTATAGTCCGTTACATACCATCCCTCTCCTTTTAAAGAGAAACTGGTTTGACTCACGATTTTTTGAACCGACGATCCACATTTGGTGCACTCAGTTGGATCTGGATCGGAAAATCTCATGAGATGTTCATCAACTTGACCACAAGAAACGCATTTATATTCGTAGATCGGCATGGCAGAGTCTCCTCTATAGACGCCCATCATTTGCGCAGCCAAATGAAAAAGTCAAGAATGGGAAACACTCAAATTCATTTAGCCGAACGTTGCCTACTCCATGGGTTTTTGGATCCAGAGAATTCTTTACCGGCCTACTCTCACCCACTTGAAGTCAAAATAGGACTGATACCCTTATTCTAAGCAAGTTGGGTTTATGAAGCAATACATTGAGAAAATTCAGTCCTTTTTTGATGCTTCTTCCCTCCACATTGGGTTGGATGTGGGTTCCTCCAGCATTAAGGCGGTGGTGGTTAAAAACAACGCGGTCAAGCGGCCTGAAGTGGTGGCCATCGGTTACGAAGACACTCCGTCTGGATGTGTTACCGATGGTCAAATCAATGATCCTAAAACACTAACGGATTTAATAAAAACACTACTAAATAAAACCGGCATAAAATACAAAAAAAAGCCAGTCAATATTGGTCTTAGGGGACTCAGTATTGTATTAAAGCGGGTCCTTTTGCCATACCAAAAGCCAGAAGAAATGGTTCAACAAATCTGGGTAGAGGCTCAACAACAAGTAGACGCCGATCTTACCAACTGGAACCTGGGTTATCAACTTCTCGGAAAACCAGATGCAGAAGGCCAAGTTTCCGTAATGATAGTGGCTGCTAAAAAGGGCGCGGTAGAAGATTTCCAAAAGATATTTGACGAATTGGAAATGGACTTGCATGTGGTAGATTGCGACATTTTTTGTCTGGAAAACATTGTAGACAAAATCTATGGCCATAAAGTAGACGAAACCAACATATTAATGGAAATTGGGCATGACACCACTCAGTTTGTGATGGTGACCGACTCCCAGCCAGTGCTTTGCCGAAGCTTCCCATTGGGAGGAGGTCATCTGTCAGAGCTCATTGGTAAATCCCTCAATATTCCCTTTATTCAAGCAGAAAGCCTCAAAATATCGGCAAATAGTTCCGGGGAACTCTTAAGTCACTCTCAACTTGAAAAATGCCTACAACAACATGCATTAACCATGTGTGAAGAAGTTAAAAAAACGTTGGACTTTTTTGCCACATCTCAGAATCAGATCGTTTTTGACGGATTTCAAAAGCTTTATATCTCTGGAGGCGGATCATCCGTGGCATTTTTAGGGGAAAGACTCTCCAGATTTTTGAGAGCCGAGCTTGTTTCCTTAAATCCCTTTGATGCCTTAAAAATGTCTCAGGAGTTAGAAACATCGGTTAAGGGATTTGCCCATAACTTCACTGTGGCGTGCGGGTTAGCCATAAGACATTTGGGAGATAGGATCTCATGATCCGAATTAATTTAAACTCCGATCTTAAAGCCCCTGTGGATATTCGAGCGCTTTACGTCGGATTGACACTACTCGCTATCGTATATGCGATTTGTTTAGGAATTCCCTTTTTTGTTTCATTAATTGTGGACGCTCGAACCGAACTTTTAAACCTCCAATATACAGAAAAATCACAAGAAATCAAAAAACTACAAGTGAACTTAAGTCAGATTGAAAACCTAAAAAAATCCACCAAAACGTTACAATCAAGATTAGAAACAATTCGAAACTTATCCAAGGGACGAAAACAGGTTGTCTTACTCTTAGACCTATTGCAGCAGCAACATCTAGATAAAATGTGGATTAGGGACCTCACCCTAAGCCGAGACTCGAATGCCCAAAGCGCATCTAAGGGACCCAAAATAGCCATTTCTGGAACAGCTCTGGACCATCTGATCGTTGCTGAATATGTCAAAAGACTAAAGTCTGTAGACGATTCATCCCAACAAACCACCAGTGAATTTCGATTTTCGGAGCCTAAATTTGAACAGCCCTCCGATTCAAAATCAGCAACCCGAGTCACAGATGAAATCATCCCAATGAAATTCAAAGATGTAACACTCATAAGCAGTGAAAGCACCCAGGTGGGAAAATACACCGCTCAAAATTTCGCACTTGAATTTAAACCTACACTACCTTAGGAATCTGATTTGGAAAGATTAGTCTATTACTACAAACTCATCCCCTTAAACGCAAAGCTGGCTTTTCTTGCGTTGTTTGCCATTTACAACGCCTATACATCCTGGGATGATTATGTGAATGTGTCATTTGAAAAGTATGAAAAAGCCAAAGTAGATGTGGGTAAGTTTGATGAAGAGATCCTACGTTTAGGGTCTATCATCAAAAGTGGAGTTACCATCAAAAATGAGCTGCAAAAAACGAAGGAAGAGATTATTGCTGTATTTGAAAATCTCCCCGCCGAATTTGACATTGAACAGGTTTTGAGTGCCTTTGCCACTCATGCCAAATCCACCTCCGTGGAGATAAAAAAGTTTGTTCCGGCTAAGGAAGAGGAGGTGAATCAGCCCGTGGCACAAGCCAATCCCACTGCAGCACCAGCGGCCGGAGCTACTCCCAATGCGGCTTCTACCCCCAAACCTGATCCTAAAGCAGGACCAGCAACTGCGTCTAACGACAAATCAAGCGACTATGCGAGACGGAAAAAAATTGAAGTAGAGTTAGTTGGACAGTACAAAGATATTCTCAATTTTTTAGACCATGTGCTAGGAATGCCGCGAGTGATCCTTCTAGACACACTTAAGCTTGGAAAAACAGGTGGAAACGCAGGTGGAGGAGAAAGTAACGCACAAGCATCTCCCCGATTAACGGCATCTATGTCATTTCTAACTTTTTCGCAAAAGCAGGAGGTTTTTGACCAACTTTTGAAAGAAGATGGACCCTCTTCCAATCCATCTGCTACCCCACCTAAACCACCTGTTAACTCAGCTCAAATCTTAAATAATTCCTTTCCCACAGCACTTTCTTTTATTCCAAATCACCCTAATCTGGAACCCGCAAAACTTTCTAAAATTTATGAGGCTGCCCATCTTCTTCTAAACGCGATTGGAACCACACAAAACCCACTATTTATGGGCTCACAAGAGTCGAAAGAATTCACACCAGAAGAAATCGAAACGCTCAAAAGCTGGTTAAGGGGATCCTCAAAAACTTCCGATTCTAACACCGAGGACAAGAACTCTAATCGTAATTTAGAAGAACAAGGGGTGGTGCTAGGTGACTAATTTTCCTTTATTTCTAAATTGTTACCGCATTTTTTCCCTTAAAAAGAATTGGGTAAAAATCTTGAAAGCATCTCACTTAATCGCCTTTGCAAGTTCCACTCCATCCGCATATGGTGAAGTTCAGTTTACTTACGATAGTTCCAACAAACTAGATCCATTTCAAGTAACACTTGTTCAAACCTTTTTAAACACCCAGAGTGGGCCACTCCAAAAGGTGGATGTGCATCAACTCAGGCTCTCCGGAGTGATTTTAGGGGAAGACATATTAGCAATCCTGAATTTACCAGATGGCACGGGACACTTCGTAAGAATTGGAGACATGGTGGGAAGTAGAGGCGGACGAGTGCTCACTATCTCTAGAACCAAGCTTGTGGTACGTGAACCCACTTCCGATCAAACCGGCCAAGAATCACTCCAAAAATACGTTGACAAGGTTTTGGAACTTGCCGTTTCGAAAGGTTACACATCCACTAGCTCTGTAACGGTAAAGAATGGCTCACCCACGGCCAACCTTCCTTTTACTTTGTTTCCCAGGCTTGATGATGTCAATAAAGGGAATGTCTATCAAGCCATTCCTCAAATTAGCGCTACGCCTCCCCCCGAAGATACACAGGAGGAAGACTCCAATTCAGGAGAAAGTGGATCAAGTAGGCGTTCCAATCGCCGTGGGACCAATCAAAGCATACCCAGCCCAGGTCTGAGCGCTCCTTACCCTCTTGGGGGTTCCATAAACCCTGGGCTTTTGACCCCGCGGCAGAACTCAAAATACCCCGAAACCAATCAATCCACAGGACCAAATCGATGAAAGTTTGGATTTTTAGACCTCTGATTTTTACCAGTGTCAGTGTCTTCGCTTTGTGCTGGCTTTCCACCTGTAGCACAGCCAATGAAGACGACCTGGGAAACTGCAAGCCGATTGATAACGGAGGCAAGTACGTCGGATCTCCTTATGACGTAGATGGAAAAGAGTGGAAATTCAATTTTGTAGATTCAGCCACCATCAAATGTTTTAATGAGGGCGTTAAAATGCGATTCAGGCTTAATGGGAGCATCCAAGATAGTAGGGGCCAACTCAAGCCTGGCATCATTACCAATGTGGCCACTTTTGGATCGAGTCAGTATTTTAAATTTTTGGAAGATGATAACTCTACACAATTAATTTCCGATTCTTGCGGACTTGTGAGTTACGCATTTGAGGGAACTTGCCCACCTGAAAGCAAATCATTGAGCATTAATGTGTACGCCTTTAGTGGCGCACTTAAGAGTAAAGATGCCGAAATCACCATCGAAAACTTCGTCCAGCCAACGGCCACACCCACCCCAGGTGGCACCGCCGCCCCTGCGCCTTAAATTTGACAAATTGAGGCACTAACTCACCGAATCGACCCTGATTACCGATAGGATGCTGCTCCCACAAAAAGGTGTCGAAGTTAAATGAATAAACATCTTATATTAAATGAAAAAGACACTCAACAAGTGTTCCATTTTGAAGAGCTTCACCTGGGCGCCAGTGATTTTGACAACTATGGACTCATGGAAAAACCCCTTAAAAAATACAATCTTCACCCATTGACGGTCGAAGACTGCGTTCATCGCAATCAACGCACCAAATTTGAAGTTTACGGTGAGTATTTGTTTCTGGTGTGGCACGTGTATTGTCCTCAGGCCTCTAAAAACTTGGAGCTACATTTTATCTTACGCCCTAATTCCGTGCTCCTAATCCACGATGGGGTGGCAAGCCACAGCAGGACATGGGGAGAACTTTTCTTTGGAACCAGAAGTAAAAGATCATTTTCCTTTTCTGAATTTTTGCTTCACATGATCGATACTTGTGTAAGTCTCACCATGCGATATCAAGAAAATCTAGAAAATGAACTAGAGGCTCTAGAAGAAAAAATCATCTCAGCACAGGTGGTTCCAGCAGAAATCCTACAATTTAAAAATAAAATTGTGTCGTTAGAAAGAACCATGTTAGGTACACAATCTACTCTCATGCACCTTCAAGACCATATCATTCTAAGCACAAATGAGCGCTATTCTATAAGAAATATTACCGATCATTTAACAAGACTCCAAGAGGGAATTACATTAATCCGAAATCAATCTCACACTTTACTGGACGTTTACTGGGGCGCGGCATCCAACCGAGTAAATATTCACATGAGGCGCTTGACGGCCATTGCCACATTGTTCATTCCGTTTAGTTTGTGGAGCAGCTTTTTTGGAATGAACTTTGAATACATGCCATATAAAGAAACATGGTTTTTTTACTTTGCGATCGGTACTATGTTAATGACTTTTTTTGCGGTACTTTATTATTTAAGTCGCAATCAAATCCTTAAAGAGAAGCAAAAGAAAACGCCTAGAAGCAAATGATCCTCATTGAGCTTGAGGGTTCATTTTCTTGGCTTGGGAAACTTTTGGAGATTCCATTTTTTTGATAGCCCAAACTGGATTTGGTCTATCTTTATCAGAGTAATAAATCCGATTCACCCTAACAGCAGAATCTACGGTGTCCACTTGGGCTTCCCCCACTGGAATCGTCTCTTGAGGATATCTGTGAGTCACTAAGGTAAAGACATCGCCTTTCTTTGGGAAAACACTCTTCGGAAGGGTTAAACTTGCATGAGGTGCATCCACATCCCCTTCCACAACACCCTCCCAAGGAATAGAGGCCAATACACGTTCCGATGCCTTTGTGGCCACTGAAAAGGCGGCATTTCTTTCTGATGTGTCCCACTTGGCCCGCCATAATACTTTACCGATACTATTTACCAATTTAATTTTTAACGAGGAATCTACTTTGTTGTAATTCACATGTATAACAAAATGAATTTCACTGGAGAGCAGCGAATCATTCCAAGCAATATTGGCCAGTCTTTTTGCATTTAATCCGAATTTTTTGGCTCTCTGTGAAGTTTCAAATGGAACCAAAAAGCGGATAGAAGCGGCTTGACTCATCTTTCCATAAAAGGCAGATCTCCAACTAACAAGTGAAGACGGCATGGATTTCAAGTCAATCTGATCCTCTGGATCGTGAGTGGTGTCACTGCTGGACTCCACGACCCCCACAAAGGGAGTGATGGGACTTTCCGGATACAAAAAGGTTTCACCCCCAGGGGAGTTGGGGTCAATCACTCCCGTTTTTGGAAAAAAGTTCTCAGAACTGTATTCTGTGGGTGCCATTGAGGAAGAACTCATGGGAGTATTTTCTTGCCATTGAACCGCCCCAAAAGAGTTACTGAGATCAAGGGTCTTGGACTGAATTTTGATTTTTACGTTTTCAACCCCTCGTTTGGTATGGTAATGCGGAAATATAAAATGTCCTACTTTTCTTTTTTGAGAGGGAACTTCTATCAACCAATTTCCCATTGAGGTCTTTTGCACAGGCAAAAGATGGGCTCCTACACCAGTTTCATTTACGAAAGCAATGTCCGGAATGGTCTGAGCAGGAAAAGGATAAGTAAGGTATCCTTTTGGATCTGGAAGTAAAGATTCCGAAAAAGATCCCGCGGATTTTAGACCAAAGCGGACACCCGCCAAGGGTAGGGGCTTCTTCGTTTCCAGTTGTCTCACGAGCACGCGCTGACTTCCTTTAAACGCGCCCAGTGGAGTGGGTATAAAATCTTCTGAAGCTTCATCCATGATCTTGGCGTCCCCTCCAGGCTCTTGTTTCAAGATGGGAGCGCTTTTAGGGACGATCTCCTGGACGACTTCCGTGGGAGCCGCATTTGATATGGGAGTGGATTCACCCAAAACCATCGCCTGCCGGGGTGTTTCTTTGCTAGGGGAAAGCAATGATCCCGATTCCAATTCAATGGGTTCCTCGTGAAAAACGTGACTCCCTTCGGAGGGGAACTCTGGGGAGTGGGAATCTTCAGTTGAGGACTGGATGGGTGCCTCATCCAAAGGGGCAAGGGGGTCCTGTTTGGGAAGTGGTCGCAAATAAACCACAGGCTCCCATTTGGAGCTAAACACAGGAATCAGATTCTGGTACCAAGCACAATCAAAGGGTAAGATAATAGGAAGGTTGGATAAATCCCCATCACTAGGGTAGATTACGAGAGTGTTTTCCAACTTGCAGTTCGCCGTTAAGGTACCGTGCCACTCCCCTTTTTCGTTACTCTCTCCAATTTTTTTACCAAGATAATTAATATTAGCGCCAGGATAAGGGAGATGATTTTTCTCGTTTACTCGAAGACTAGCACGAATCTTCACGCCATAGGGCGGAGAGTGGCAGGCAGATCCAAAAAGCAGTGCTCCAAAACCAGCTCTGGCGACTCCCCAAACTCCCCATTTTCTGATATATTCTAACATTTGATGTTTGGCTCCAATTTAGGCACACGGCATAAACGATTCAAACACAAGATTTTTTTGGATGGGATGAACCTAAGGCACAGTCGTCCAAAGAATTGTCTCTTGCTCTTGGTTTTTACAGGAAGGGAAATTTCATGTCTTCAACTCGTACCCATGTCCGCGTGCGAATTGCCCCAAGTCCAACAGGTGATCCGCACATTGGCACCGCCTACATGGCTTTGTTTAACTACTGTTTTGCAAAAAAACACTCAGGCGAATTCATCATTCGAATCGAAGACACAGACCGATCCCGATATCGAGCCGACAGCGAACAAAAGCTGTTGAAAAGTCTGGCATGGCTTGGGATCCCCCACGATGAGGGTCCCGATATTCAAGGACCCTACGGTCCCTATAGGCAAAGTGAAAGGCTACCGATCTACAAAGAACACGTGGAACTATTGATCCAAAAAGGTCACGCTTACCGGTGTTTTTGCACCTCGGAACGACTCCACGACCTCAAAAAGAAAAACGAAGCCGATAAGGTGTTCGGCGGTTATGACAGACATTGTAGGTCCCTAAGCGCAGAAGCCTCGGCTCAAAATCTAGCGCAGGGTAAGCCTTATACAGTGCGAATGAAGTCCCCGCTGGATGGACATGTTTTGGTTAAAGATGAACTAAGGGGAGAAATCCCCTTTGATAGCCAACAATTGGACGATCAGGTTTTATTAAAAACCGATGGTTTTCCCACTTATCATTTGGCGGTGGTGGTAGACGATCATCTCATGCGCATCACAGATATCATTCGGGGAGAAGAATGGATCACGTCTGCTCCAAAACATGTCTTACTTTACAATATGTTTGGCTGGCCTCTACCTAAATATTATCATTTGCCTTTGTTACGAAATGCAGATAAATCCAAAATTTCAAAACGCAAAAACCCAACAAGCATCATTCATTTTCAAAATAGAGGCTTTTTGCCAGCCGCGTTAAGAAACTTTTTGGCACTTTGTGGATTTAGACCCAAAGAAGATCAGGAAATTTTTAGCACTTCCGAAATGATTGAACATTTTACCTTCGACAAATTCCACTTGGGTGGACCCGTTTTTGATTTAACTAAACTTCAGTGGTTAAACGCCCAGTATCTGAAGTTAGAGTCCACCGAAAATTACATCAGCCATCTTCAATCCGCTGTTTTAAATCAGGAGTACTTATTTAAAGTAACGGAATTGCTAAAAGAGCGCGTAACCACCTTGGATGAGTTTTTTAGCAAAGGTCAGTTTTTTTTCGTAGGAGAAGTGCCCTTAACCCATCCTGGACTTACTCCTAAAGGAAAAACGGCTTCAGAGATGGCCAAGCTTCTTGCCGACTGGCTGGAAAGTGCAGAGGAAGTCACTGATTGGAATCATGTCACTCTTAAAGAAAAATCCGACCATTTTTTAAAAGAAAACGGTTTGAAACCCAAAGATTTTTTCCTTCCTTTGCGCATTGCCACAACTGGAACCGCTGAGTCTCCTCCCTTGTTTGAAACCCTGGAAACGCTGGGTAAGGAGCGGGTGCGGGCTCGAATTCGGGCCGCTGCAAATCATTTAAACCAGGGAAACACAGACCCCACTCACTAAGGAAAACCATTCATGTTAAGAAGCAAAGAAAATCCAAACGTTTTTCATCGGTTTACACCTGAAGGGATGGAGGTTTACTTAGAAAAAATCTCTCATGTACCTCTCATTTCGGCACAAGTTTTGGTGAAAACTGGAAGTTTAGATGAGTCACCCGACGAAGGGGGACTTGCCCACGTCTTGGAACACATGCTTTTTAAAGGAACAAAAAATTTTCCCGAGCCTGGGCAAACAGCCCATTTGATCGAGTCCGCAGGGGGTGATTTAAATGCATACACCACCTATGATCACACGCTTTATTACTTTACCGCACCAAGTAAGTTCCTCGAAAAGGGTTTGCCCATACTTATGGATATGTGCTTTAATGCTCTTATAGATGAAAATGAGCTTTCCAAAGAACTTGAGGTCATTTTAGAAGAAATTAAACAAAGTAACGATAATCCTGGTCGAATTTTACACAAAAATCTATTCGCTGCCATGTATCAGGGAAATCCTTTTGGGCTTCCCATAATAGGAAGTGTGGAATTGGTGCAAGGGTATACTAAACAAAAAGTAAGCCAGTTCTATGAAAAGTGGTATGTGCCCAATAATATGCTTCTTGTAATCACGGGCGATTTTGAAATCGATAACCTTTGGGAGTCTATACTCAAGCTTTCCAGCTCCAGCTCCCCCAAGAGCATCCCAGATCGCTTTCGTCCTCCCTGGCCAATGCCCCATGACCCACAAACCCCTTTTCCAAGAGGAAAAGTAGCACTAGGAGATTACCAGGAAATTCGATTTAAATTAGCCTTTGAGGCTCCCTGTTTAGAAACCACAGAATGTGTGGTATGGGAAACCCTTTCAAGCATATTGGGGCAAGGCGATAGCAGCAGACTGACCTCAAAAGTAAAAGATGATTTGCAGTTGGTCACCAACATAGAATCATCTGTCTATAGCATCAAATACCCTCAAAGCACATTTTCCATTTCTCTTTTTGGCGTGCAATCCCACTTTCTTATGGCACTCAAAAACATAAGACACGAGATAGAGCTTTTGGCTTCAGAAGGTCCCACAGCTGCGGAAATCAGACGGGTGATTACGGCCACCAAAGCGGAAAGATGGTATGCTCAAGAAAGCATTGAAGGAGTCGGGAGAAACGCCGTTTTTTTACTGACCACACAAGCCAAATTGGATTTTGAAGAGCAATATTTTAAGCAGCTAGAAAAAATCACCGCCGATCAGATCAAAGAAGCCGCAATACAATTGTTAAACAAAATGAATCTAGGTCAATTTTCCTATAGCCTACTTGGAAAAAATCTCGATGAAAAAGACCAAAGCACCCAGCTGGAACTTCAAATCATTTCTACCGTAAAAGGCACCACCGATGAAAACCCAAACCTTACTGACGACTCTAAATTAAATCAATTCCTCAATTCACTCTCTTTTTCCGAATACGCAAAGGATGTGTCGCAAACTCAATTTAGTCTTGGCGAGTCTAGGAGGCTACATCTCAATCAGCGATCCGTAGGAAGATTGCCACTGGTTTCGGCACTTGTGGTGAGCCAGGGCGGACTTCTCTCGGAAACCAAAGAAACAAATGGAATTTCTGGATTACTGGCTCAAATGCTCACCAGAGGTTCCAGGTCGTATCCTTACAAATCTCTCATTGGGGAACTAGAAGACAGGGCAGCCAGTATTAGTGCTTTTTCATCTCGAGATACCTTTGGCATTCGTATGGATTGCTTGAGCGAACACTCCAGTAAGATTTGGGAAATGACTCAAGAGTGTTTATTTTACCCTACTTTTCCAAAAGAGGAATGGGATAAAGTACTGCGTGAAACTAAAGAAACCATCATCGCACAAAAGGATTCGCCCAATGCCCGTTTAGCAAAGCTGGCTGGACCGTTACTTTACGGCGACCATATTTACGCTCTTCCTAGCTATGGCACCGTGGAAAGTCTTGAAAGTCTCACCTACGATCAACTGGATTTACAATATCAAAAGTGGTTACAATCCCAAAAGTTCGTTTTGGCCTGGGCGGGAGCTTCTGCACCTAGTCAAGCGGGAGAATCCCTTTTTCAGCACTGGTTGCGTCGAAATCCATCTGCCTCTTTACCCTCATTAAAGGAAAATACGAGTCCAAACCTTCCCTCACTTCAATCCAATCGAGTCTCTTTCGATTTGTTTGAAAGGGAACAGGTGCATATTCTTTATGGACTCCGAGCATACTCCGTCTGTGATCCTCGCCGAACGGCCCTAGAAATTGCGGTGAATATTCTGGCCGGCCAGGGTGGAAGGCTGTTCCGGGATCTTCGGGATGAGCAATCGCTGGCCTACAGTGTAGGAGCCCAACAGAGTCCTTCCTTACTGAGCGGTGTTTTTTCCACCTACATTGCCACTAGCCCCAATAAAGTGGAAAAAGCCCTAGAAGGTCTCAAAAAACACATTCAAAAACTCGCAAAGGAACCTCCCACCGCCTATGAGCTGGAACGAGCACAACTGAGTGTGATCAATGGTGTGGTGATGGATGCCCAGCACCTTCACTATCAGGCCAGCCAGCTGGCTATGAGTGATATTTATGGATTGAATTACGACCATTTTCTTACCTTTCAGCAAAGAATTGAAAGCGTGACGAGCGAACAGGTCAGCTCCTCCTTGATGGATCTGTTACAATCCAATTGGCCCATTTTGGCCATGGTGGGACCAAGCGATACACCTAAAATCAGTCAAAATTCGGAACTTATGGACTGGCGTGTTTAACGCCAGCACAGATGCGACTTACACCCCTATTACCTAATTTTAGCCCATAGGAAGCTCACCAAACCGCAAAGTAAGTCAAATTTTCTGATTGATTTTTCCAGAATACTCAACTATAATATAATGGATTCAATTGAGAGGTCTCCTTTTTTGTATATAAATCTGAAGTTTAAGAGCAATATGGGCTTTTTTTCTAGCCCAAATTCAAATGAGAAGGTCCTGGCCGTTCCGGATGATGTTATATTAGCCAGTCGGTCAAGTCTTCCGGTAGAGAGGGAGGAATTGGACTGGGAATTGCCATCTAATGGGGCCCAAAAAGAGGAAAAAGCCCATTGCACATTCCCTTTTTTTCGTAAGGTGTTTTCGAAATAGTAACCTATGATAGGGAGTGGAGCCATTTGAACGGTTTGGAATTAGTGGGTTCAATCGCTGGAGTTTTGATCGTCATATCCATGATTATGTCTGATGTTTTTAAGCTGAGGCTCATTAATCTCTTGGGCACTTTGTTGTTTAGTTATTATGGCTTTGTCAAACAGGTTTATCCCGTTGCCGCCCTCAACACAATTTGTGCCTTCGTCAATGTTTACCATCTGTTTAGAATTTATAAGACCAACAAGTCAAATCAGAATATTTAGCCTTGTTCTTCTTTTATTTCTAATTTAAAAATAAGATCATTGGGGCGATTTTCTAGTGCCTGTGGAAGTTTAGTGCCAATTTTTTTAGAACTTAGGCATTAAGCCAGGACCTGAAGAACGCGGGACTCGCAGTGTTACCTTGCGGACGTTATCTTCGGCTAAGATGACGTTGACGGCCTCGCGGCTTGTGCAGATAGCGCGTTCCATGAGAGCGGACGGATAGCCTGTGCGAATCCAGTCACCTGCCAGTCCGAGGTTTGCGATTCCCACGGTGCGTGCCGACGTAGGATCGGGGCGATCGGTGAGTTGACCGACTTCGTAGCTTGTGAAGTTATTGAAAGAGCCCATGGTCATAGCCAACGTTTTTGCGTTTACAAGTTCAGGCAAAATCGTATTGGCTTCGTCTTTTATGAGTTCCCACGCCTCCTCAGCTGTGAGGTTGGCCTTTGCAAGTCCTGCAGTTTTCGGTGCATTATAGAGGTGATATTCGACAACGCTTCCGCCTGTTTTCGCGGCCCAGTCCTTGCATTCTTTTTCGAGCATGCTGAAGATGCCTATGAGATGAATGGTGGAACGCGGTGTTTCAATGCAGGACTCATTAAATGGCCGCTTAGGGTCTGTGGGCTTGTCAAACCACACGCGCAAAATGTGGTAAAGAGGAGCGATTTTCATGCGTTCAACGATATTTCGGAACCGTTTGAGTTCCTGGGTTGTGGCCTCGTCGGAAGTGCTCGCGGCTAGCACTTTTTTGGTTCCCGGGATATCGCAAGCCAGGATGACTTGATCGTAAGTTTCGGATTCACCGACACACCCGACGACGCGCTTACCCTCGAATCGCAAGCCTTTTACTGGGGCGCCTGTCGTTACCGTTCCACCAAATTTGCGAATGCGCTCAGCCATTGGCTCTATCACCGCGGTGCCATGGTCAACGGTTGTTACTTTACGCCAGAAAGCTTTTGGATGCCCCAAAAAGTATATTTGCATGAAAGTGAGCATTTCGGCTGCGCTCACCTTGTCGGGATCGTTAAGCGTTACAGATGCTGCTGGTTCCATAACGATGTTGTAGAAATCCTTGTTAACGCGCCTTTGTTTGGCATATTCGGCTAGTGTTATTTTGTCGTAGCCGAATTTTGGATTCTCGTTTCGGTCAAAATTATAGGCGACAATTTCAGGCATCGCACCCACCACACCCATGGCCGATAGAATATTGAGGTTCGGCGATCCAAGCACAATGCCAAGGAGGTTAAACGGGTAAGCTCCTTCACTCTTAAGCAACTCTGGCTTATATTCCTTCTCTTTAAATAGGAATTTGACTTCTTTAAAATCGACAAAATATTTGTCGAGTACATCGAGACGATCTTTCCCTAGTAGCTCGAGGAAATTATAGTACTGATAGAACCACATATGCAGGCCATGTTCTACTTTAAATATTCCCACCGGTAATTTTTCTTCACGCGTTTGGAGGCGCCCACCTAGATACGGTGCGGCTTCGCGCACGCTCACTTGGTATCCGCGCTCGGCGAGTTCTATGCCCGCCGAAAGGCCAGCAATGCCGCCTCCCACAATAAGGACGCTTCGCTTTGTTTCCTTGGGAAGTGTCTTTGGAGCGAGCGCATTGCTCGGATTTATGGTAACAGCATCGAACTGCCACTCGTCACCGCGCTGTGTTTCCTTATTCTTTCTGTCAAAGAGTCCTTGGTTCTTTGACTCCCGATTTAAACCTCTTACAGCGCAGGCCGCAAGAAACTGGGAAGATAAACCGAGCAACCCTGAGAGCGCTCCGGTACCTAGAAATCCACGACGCGATTGGTGTGCCATACCATTCTCCATGCAGCTTTTCCGATTGGTATGAAAAGCTTCAAGAAGAATAGCATACATCGAAACAAAAGTGGTCTTACCTGTCAAAGACCCGTCTGAGGAATTTTTGCACTGCTATTTTTGAAAACCAAGAGCTCAGAAAAATTTTCTGATAAATTCAACAATCTGCCTGTGTCTTCTTAAGCAAGGAAAGTGAGGTCGGTACCCGCACAAGATTGAATCTTAGCATTTTCATCTCTGGCATTAAGTTCATAGGTTCTTATGGATTTTAGCACTGCATTTACTTGCTCAGACGTAGACGCTGCCAGGAGCTGGTTTTTAAACAGTTCCCTTTTTTCTTCACTTTCCTTGATTTGACCATCTGAAACCCTACTTTCTTTTTCATAGAGGTCATAACTGACATTTCTGTATTTAGCTCTGAACGACTCTGGAAACGTACCTGGTTTTTCTCTATTCACAAACACGATCCAAGTATTCACTCCATTATTCACAACTTGTTTTACAAATCGTGTCCAGGTGGTATCTGACCCCTCCGATTGAGTGATTAAACAAACCTCAAAATCTCCCGTTTTTGTGAGTTTGCTTAAAAAATTTAATTTCGATTCCGCTTTTTTTGGGATTGAAAATTCTTGGCTTATTGAGTGCTGATTTGCCGATTCAGGCTTACAAAAACTTGCGAAAAGAACAGGCATCAAAAAGCAGACATTTTTTTTAAACATCATTTTTTTTAACTTCATCACAAAATTTTTTACCTCAATTGGCACCGGGGTTAGGCTGGATGGGTTCATCCTGGCCCGGGCTCGGTTCCGGAGTGACCGTCACACTGGGCTGTACGTTAGGATTGGGCTGCAAGGGTTCGGCGGGTGGATTTTCAGTCCCCACCGTAGGAGGGTTCGGGGACGATGCGTCTTTAAGGCGGGTACCCACCTCCATGGCCGTAGGGCAGCTCAATCCGGGCACGGGACCAGACTCCAAAACAGCCTTTCTAGCCAATTGCATCTGCCGCGGTTCCACTTCTCTAGTGATGCTTAAATTGCTTAGGGCGCTTTTGAGCTGGTCGATTTTAATGAGATCATCTACGCGAGGCGCATTATTCAAAGAGGTTTTGGCTGAATCTACGGCGGGCTTCAATGTCACAAATGCAATCCCCGCCACAATGGTGGCGGTGCACACGAAACTAAATGGCCCGCACACCGGCACCAAATTCATCAAGCTATGCGTCAGAGCAACGTTTGTGGTGGCGGCCGCCGCCCCCGCCACAGTAGATCCTGCTGCCGCTACAGCGACGGAGCCTGTTGCAGCAGATGCAGCTGCTGTTGTGCTTGTTACAGCAGCTCCTAAAGCGGATTTCCATATGGCTGTGGACAATGCTCCTGAAATGGTTGTGTTGGCCATGGCCGTAGTTGTGAACGAGCCAATGGCACCTAATATGGCTTGTTGGTCATTTTCCAATCGTGTCACCATGTCTGCCAAACCATTGGCTTTAAGCTGATTTTTGAGATCCGAAAGATCCGTGGGCCCCTTTTTGGAGACCAATTCGGTGGTGCCAGACATAAACGCCTTGATCTGAGTTTCCGGTTTTGAAAAGTCCAATTTAACTGGACTTTCTGAATAATAGATACAAGGAGCAAAGGCGTTGTTCACTCGCTCTGTGAGGTTATTGGAACCCACTTGGAGAGATTTGACCACATCTTGATTGGCCGGACCAGAGAATAGATACATGTGGGTATTGGCTCCAAATCCAAATAGGCCCCGCTGTTCCGCATGAAACGTTTTTGTCTTGGATTTAGAATTCACGCAACTTAAAAGCAGCATGGTGAGACTCATTTTTTGAATACAATCCGTCATTTTCATCTTGGCCCCCTATTTCGGTTGAATTTGAGTCGTCTTCGTTAAGAATTTTTGATTGATTTGTAATGCCTCTTCCCAAATGGTTTTTAACTTCGGTTCTTCCGCATTTTTTAGGTTTGGACAAAATTTATCTGATTTTTTAACGGACGTTTTAGATACTTGAATTAAAAATTCACTCCAAAGTGAATAATCAAACTTTAAACTACGGGTGATTTCTCCCCAAATTTTGTAAGATATTGTGTCCTTTAACTCTAAATGATCTTTAGTTTTGTCTTCGAAATTCTCCTGCAATAACTTCGTAAAACAAGCCGTATTAAAAACTCCGCACAAGGAGTTCAGGGAGTTGATTGCGCCCATGGCCCCCAATTGAAACTGTGGAAGAGAAACGGCACCTGGCCCTTTAAAAGCGGGTCCCTGCCAGGCCATCCATGATAAAAATTTCTGTGTATTACTAAATGGTTCTAAAACTAACACCTGCTTATTTTTACCCAAAAATGCGGTCTGTTGCTCCATCCAAGCCACGAGCTCTAAAGCATTTTTCTTAGAGTCATCAGAATTTTCTGGTAAAGAACGAGCTGCTTTGCCCAGATCTGATTTAAACTGTGAAAGAGTAACCGGCGATGGAGTGAGTAGAACCGTTGAGGATTTATCCATTTTTAAAATGGGCTCCTGGGTGGCGTCCAAGGTTTTCCCCAGGTAATAGCAGCTCAAGACCCAGTCATCCACTCCCCTGGCCAGTCCGGCAGGCTGCAACGGAACCCAGTCTGGGTTAAAAACTAGGCTATAAAGATGAAAAATCTCAAGATTGGCGCTATTTCCAGTGGTGTGGAAGGTTTTATTTTGAGTGGTGCCTACCCTCTTGGGAAAACAGCTCCCCACCAGGCCAAGCAAAGGGCTTATGACCCAACACCGAATTTGGTTTTTTCTATGTTGACCAATTTTAAACATCCGTCCCATAAACCTCTTGATCCTTGTATCTTAACCCAGACCAGTTAAACTGAGGCGTTGTTAAGTTAAAATTTTGACTTAGGAAGAAAAGATGGAATGGAATCTAAAAGGAGCCTACGCGCTTAAATCACTGGCATTTGATGCAGGTTTTTTTGTGATCCTGAGCTTGTTTGCTTTGATTTTTTGGAAACGAATGCGCTGGAAATTCAAACTCCTATTTTTACCCATTGTTCTTGCCTTATTTGCTTTTTCAGTGAGTCCCATCGGATTTTCAGGGATGTATGAGGGGCTTTTAATGCAATGGGAACAAAAAATTAAGGACGAATCACAACAGGAGGGCCAATGTTCAATCCTCCCACCCGTGTGGGTGGTTTTAGGGGGTGGAAGTTTTCATGGCCAGATCCCAATGCCTAGCCCCTCGAGCATGGATAGGATCCTTTACACGGCTGAACTTTTTAAGAACCAATCCCCTGATGCTCCACCTCAGGTCATCCTATTTTCAGGTGGCGTTTGGCCTGGGTCTGAAACGGCATCAGAGGCCAAGATCATGGCAACGTATTTTGAGATCTTTACAAAAGGTATGAGCTTGGCGCCTACCCGGATTCAGTTGGAAGAAAATTCACTCAATACCGCCCAAAATGGTCTTTTTGTAAAGGAGTGGTTTGAGAAAGCCTCGGTGCCCAAGAAGATTCTGCTCATCACCAGTGACTTTCATCAACCCAGATCCATCGGGGTATTTAAAAAGCTGGGATTTGAAGTGTGCTCACGGGGACCCTTGAGTTCCTTTTTGCAAGGACCGCAGGGGTTTGGATTCAAGTTTCAATACGGAACCTATACCGTTCTTATGTTAAACGAATGGCTTGGAACTTTAGGTTACTGGTATAAGGGCTGGATTTAATCAATTGTTACTTTAAATAAGTAGCCCAGCTCTGTTTCAGACCATTCCAAATTTCAGATGGCAACGAAGTACCATAAGCTCTTCCCAAGGTCGTTTTCCAAGACTCCTTATTTTTGCAAGAGCTTTGTAAAACGTCCATCAATAAAGACTGTTTCTGTGGCTCCAAAAGGGACGCCGAAAGCAAAAAGGCAGAGGCATAATAGGTGGAAACCTTTTGTGGATCTGACCAAAGAATCGGCTCCTGCTCCAAAATTTCGGGGTCCGTAAAACTGGCTTGAGAGTCAACTCCCCCCGTTTGTCGAAGAAAAAACAACGATTGGCTGACATTTTTTCCCTCAAAATACTGGGCCAATCCCTCATTCAGCCAAGTTGGTATTTGAAAGCCACAAAAGGAGTGAAGATAAGCATGGGTTAATTCATGTCTAAGTGCTGTTTTGATTTTAAACCAATCATCCTCTACAGGCTTATCTAAAGGAACAGGGATCTTAATGCTTCCATTAAAAAGACCCCCAACCCAAGGCGCCATACCGGTGTCTCTTGTAAAATCGGCTGCAGGAATCAACTTCAAGTCCCATCTCACGTCTCTTGAAGGCTCGCCTAACATCAGGAACAATTTTGGCCAGAGGGTCTCGATTTCAAGTGTTATTTTTGCAACGCTTGCTTCATCAAATCCCGGGGGCACGAATAAAGTCACATAATTAAGTTCCTGTTTTTGCAGAGACTTAAAAATTTTAGTTTTTAGATTTAGCAATGAGTCATATTCTGCTATGGCCGCTGCCTCCGCCGCAAAATCTTCGTTGGGAGAAAGTAGGATTTTAGACTGCAAAAATTCCCTAAGCTTAAAGAGATCCCTTTCTGCTTGTTGAAGATCATCCCATTTTAAGGAATTCTCCAAGATTTCTTTCAGATACTTTATATCTTTTGAAGATTCAAACAAATCCATAGCCAATTCCCTAGTCACAAATTGGGAACCCTGCTTTAAATTCCAACTATAGAGAAGCTGTTTGGCCACTTTTGAACCCAGAAGGCTAGCCTCCTCTAACGATTTTAAGGCATCCAGAATCTCCCCTCGATTCATTTGGTAATGAGCTAAAAAAAGCAAGGATTGAATCCATGCCTCTTTAAGGCTTAAGTCTGATGAATTGGCCAAACTCTGGGCTTTAAACCACTGAACAGCGCCTTCGTAGTCTCCCGTGTTTTGCTTGCCCCAGCCCGTGGTAAGCCAGTTGGTGGGTGTGGGGGAAGGAATGGTTGCGGGGGGGATCTTTATGGATTCTTCAGAGGGAGTTGCGGTTTCTAGGATCACAGGTTCCTGGAAGCCCAATTGGAGCCATTCATTCCAACGATTAGGACCCTGCATTAATCGAGCGAAAAAAACAAGAATCAATAAAGAAACAAACCAGCGAAGGACCTTAAAATTTAGACTCGGTTGTTTTTTCAAGGAATGCCAACACCTCATAATGGGAGGTACCTGGGAACATATCAAACAATTCAAAGAATACGGGATTGTAACCGTACTCTTTCAATTTGAGAAGATCCCTCAAGAGAGTTTCAGGGAAACAGCTCACATAAGCCACAAGGGGCGCACCGGAACTTCCAATCATTTCAATCACTTTTGGCTGCGCACCCCTCCTGGAAGGATTGAGCACCACAGCTCCCAGGGGAAGTCTTACTTTTTGGGCCAATACCTGCTCCAAAACCTCTTCCACTCTACCCTGCACCACTTCTAGATTTTTTCTTCCGTTTAATCCCACATTTTCAATGGCATCCAACACCCCACTGGAATTCTCTTCAATTCCAACGACCTGGCCAAATTGGGGAGCCAAACTCAGAGCGATTCCCCCAATGCCACAGTACAGATCCAATGCGCTTTTTTGTGGCGATGTTGGCATCAACTCATAAATTCGACTATAGATGCGTTGGGCAATGCCGGGATTGATTTGAAAGAAACTGTTGCAACTCAGCCTTAACTTAAGCCCCGCAATCTCATCCACAAAAAAAGAGTTCCCTGCCAACAACCAAGTGTTTTGGAGGTTCCCACTGATGGAGTCTTCGCTATTTTGAAAAATCTCGTTCCCCGAGGAAGTGTTCACGTGTTGCACACACCCCACCACCCTGGGAAAGACCTCCATCAGTTGCCGAGCTAAAATCTTTAGTTGTGTCTTTTCGGCATTGGCCGTTACAAAAGTAACAAATTGATGTTTTTCATCAAAGCTAGACCTCAGCACCAAATAGCGAAGCATGCCCGTTTTGCTGATTTCATTGTAAATGCTGATGCCAGACTCGGAAAGAACTCTCCTCAGGTACCCCGCAATGGCATTTAGACTTTGAGCTTGAACGGGGCATTTTCCAATATCAATGATGTCATGGGTGCCGGGACGGTAAAGGCCAATTTGAGTCCAAAGTTCGCCTTTGCGTTTCTTTTGGCCCACCACCAATTTGGCGCTGTACCGATACCCCAGAGTCTGGGGTGAGGCGATGCAGTCACTCACGGGAACCGATGCAAAGGCCTCTGCCTTCGTTTGAATCAGCGTTTTAAAGTTTTTTCTTTTTGTTTCCAGCTGTTGCTGGTAAGGGACGTGCAAAAGAGGACACGACCCACAAAGATCAATGATTTCACAGATTTTCGTTTCTTGAGACGCAAATTCCACGGAGCCATCTCGGTTGGCCGCAAAGCGCTTTCCCAAAGGCTTTCCGTTTTTGTCGGTGGCAACCAGGCTGGATTTGGCTTTCGGTACAATGCGGGACGGACCTTGACTCATACATCTCCCTATTTATGGAAGGAAGTGTCCTATCGTGTCCAGTCCAGTTTTTCAATAGATATTTTAACAGACTGTTTTTTAAGGGGCAATTTGGGAATCCGACGGTAGACCTTATAGTCTAATTGAGTGGTAAGGGCAGACCAGGTGGAAATCAGGTCGCGCCAGCGGGTGATTTCGATGGGCGAAGAGGCTGATTTACTTTGCTTATGAAAGTAAAACTCCCCACCCAGATGAACGGCAGCATGTCTTAAAGAGTCATAAATGGGAAACGTGGTTTTTTCATAAAAAACAATAAGATCCCCAAATTGAAGCCCATACTGACTGATTTCACCAATAGAAACGGGAGTGTAGCCAAGCCAAACCGCATTTGCAAATTCATCATTATTGATCATGGAGGAATGGTGTTGAGTCTCTCTTACTAAGTTGATATTCCTAAAATACTCAATACCCTTATCCTGAAAAGACAAAGCCGTTCCAAAACAATTTCGACCTCTATAAGAACTAAACTGCCCCACCAGCTTTTCAAGATGGTCCGGTAGAAGCTTCGTTAGGGGAATAGAATCATTAGACTCGTTTTGTAGCAAATCAGTCACCTTTTGTTCCACATCTCCCCACGCCCCTCCAAAATAAGATTTCAATTTTTCTTTTTTAGCCGGATCCTTAAGCGCCTCTCTCCATTGTGTCTCAGGGACGATTGGCATATGCCCTGGCTGCTTTAAAGTATTGGAAAGTTTGGAGAGATCCAGCCAAGAGAGGTCTTCTTTTGTCAGCACCAATCGAAGTCCTTTCACTCTCTCCATTACAGAAGCTTGAAATTCCCTCAAAAATTCTCCAGAAACCTTGGAAACCCTCAATTTTTTAAGCACCGATTCAGACCCCAGTTGATTCAAAAGCGGCAGAATGGCCAAGGAGGCAAGCCTCAACACCACGGGATCATTAAGATTAGGATTTTCCAAGGAGGCTTCCAGACGATTTTTGAGATTTTGCGCAGATGGGTATAAAAACACAGATTGATTCAACGGTTTTAGGGGAAAGGCACTTTTGGGAGTGAGGAAACTCTCCACCCATTTAGGTTCCATTTCTATGCTGGAAAGATTTTGTGAGGGCCCGGCAGCTGCGTTATTGGCTTTATTTTGGTTTTTATTGGCGTATTTATTAGAGTTTCTATTAGATTTTAAGCTTTTCGAACGTTTTACAGCAGGCTCAAGTGGAAGAGAAAGTTCCAGTTGGGACGGATTTTGAGTGCGAATTTCCGAAGCCCACAGGACTTCCGTATAACCCATCAAAATAGTAAGAATGACTAACAACGGTTTTAGGAATGCGGGGATTTTCCAGAATCCGGGGTCATTCCATCCTTTCATACCAACTGTTTTCCCTGTCTGATAAAGAGTTCATTCCTAACAAGGTGCTCATCGGCCCGTAAACTTTAAGAAGGGATGCATCCTTTTTCCCTTATGACCAGCGGCTTGACCTCCGGTGGCGTAGGAACTAAAGATGTTTTTTTAGACCGGCTAGGGAGATTTCCTACAAATGAACCTCTTGTATCTCTGCCAGGTGTGGCCTGAATTTCACTCCTCTGCTGCCAGCAGTCGAACCCTTCAAATTCTGCAGCTATTCAAAGAAAAGGGCTGGAACGTTTGGGTTTTAAGTGACGCAATGCCCAACCCAGCTAAATGCCACTTAGAGAATTTGGGATACACCTGTTTTCGAACCAGGCAAAACACGGATGATCTGCACCAGTTACTTTCCAACGAACTAAGCAATGCAATAGAAACCAAAAACAATGTTGTATTTTTTGACCGTTTTAGCACGGAAGAAAAATTCAGTTTCATTGTTAAAAAAATTCTTCCTAATGCATTACATGTGTTAGACACAATAGATCTCCATTTTTTGAGGGGGGCCAGGCAAAATTTTGTTGGTAAGTTACCCGCTCAATCCTTTTTTGATGGAACACTGAGCCTTACAGATCTGAAGACTTATGGATCACAGTGGTGGTGTCGTGAGATCGCCTCCATACTGAGATCAGATCTTTCGATTATGGTTTCGCAAGTAGAGCTCGATCTATTGATTGATCCATTTGGAATTGCTTCTTCACAGCTGCATTTATGCCAACTTTTCTACGACCCACAAAACTCTCCATCTCCTAAAAAATTTCAGACCTGCGAAGGATTTGTTTCTTTAGGTAGCTTTCTTCACCCACCTAATGGGGATGCCGTAACCCAATTAAAATTACATTTGTGGCCACAAATCAGGCACAGACTTCCTCAGGCTACCTTGCATGTTTACGGAGCTCACTGTGCCCCAAAATGGAAGGCCTGGCACAATCCAAAAGAGGGCTTTTTGGTGCATGGCCATGAGGAAAATCTTTCTGAAGTCTTTTTAGAAAAAAAAGTGAATTTAGCTCCACTTCGATTTGGTGCAGGAATCAAGGGTAAAATCACAGATGCCTTGTTTTTTGGAACCCCTACCGTTACCACGCCCGTGGGCCAAGAGGGGATTGGTGCGCCCACTTCGTTTCCAGGCTTAGTAGCCACCCATTGGGAGGAGTTTGTGCAGGGAGCCGTGCAACTTCACACCAACCAACACATCTGGGAAAGGGAACAAGAAAAATCTTTAAAATTCGTGAGAGAAAAGTTTAATCGAAAAGTAACACTTGAAAATCTTTACAAAAAGATCATTATTTCCCTCCAAAATTTGCAGGATTTTCGAAATGACCATCCATTGCAAGAAGTGATTTGGCACCAAAACCTTAGAGCAACGGAGTACTTTTCTAGGTGGATTCAGCAAAAAAATTCTACCTAAGGTTTCAAGCGTGCTGTGAAAAAAAGAGCTCGTTCAAAAATCGTTTCCAGTGGTAACAAAAAATGCCATCTTCAATCCTACAAATTTGGTCATCAGACACTGCAAAAAATCTTGTGTCTTCCGGAAAGTCTTTGCGCGCAAGGGCAAGATTTTTTAAATGAGAAGCTTCAAGCTTTTTTGTGGATTTAATTTCACACACATCTAAAGGAAAATTTGGTCTTTGAATGACCAAATCAATCTCAAATCCATCCTGAGAATTCAAAGTAAATAAACGAATGCCACAGTTTAAGTAAGAACATAATCGGTGGATTTCACAAACAATAAACTGCTCAAAACATTCGCCATAATAGGATGTCCCAGGGACCACTGCTGCATGAATGGTTTGTGCCAACGCACGACTGACGCCCCCATCGAAAAAATAGAACTTAGGCAGCGACATCACCCTTTTTCTGGCCGATAAATGAAATTGTTCAAGCATAAAACCAAGGTGAGTGTCTTCTAAAATCGAAAAATAAGTTTGCACCGTTTTAGTATCTACTCCCACATCGCGAGCGATTTTAGTAGCATTTAGGAGCTTAGCGTTACTTTGTGCAGCCACCTCAAGAAAGCCTCGAAAGGCATCGACTTTACGAACAACCTGCTCAGCAGCTATCTCTTCCTTCAAATAGGTCAACGAGTAAGCCATCAGAAAATCACGTTTTTCCGCTTCTGAGTCAATGGAAAAAATTTCCGGAAGAGTTCCCCACTGAAGTGCTGATTCTAAATGAAACGACTCCCCAATTTCAATGGCTGTCATGGGAAAAAGTTCTCTCACAGAAGCACGGCCCGCAAGTAAGTTAGCCCCTCCGCGTTTTAGTTTTCGGGAGCTTGATCCAGTTAGCACAAATGTTGCCGATTTTGTGGACAAAAGACTATGGACAATGTCTAGCAGCTTGGGAATTTTCTGGATTTCATCCACCACAATCCTTTTTCCTGGGTTATCAGCCACAAATCCCAGCAAAAGGTCTGGACGTCTCTGATAACGAGCTTCCACCTCTGGTTGCAAAAGGTCGATGACAGCTACTTCCTCGGAGGCGTAAATCTGCCGAAGTAAAGTACTTTTTCCAGTTCCCCTAGCCCCAAATAGGAAATAACTCCGTGATTGCGGTAATTTAACGATTCGATGGAACATACTCCATAATCCCTCCGGTAATGTGTAGTATAATCCATAATACTCAAAACTTTAAGTTATCTCTGTAAAATTTCTAACTTTACAGCTGGAAGGCAGGACTAATAAGGACTCTTGACGGCTTAGAGGGTTCATCCCGCCATAGGATAAAAAAGTTTTACTGTATTTCGGCCTTCATCTTTTGCTTTTTTCAGCGCCACCTCTGCGGCTTCAAAAAGCTTACCAGGTGAGTCAAAATCCTTGTTACTTTGAACAGCAATACCCATACTACATGTCACTCGAATGGTGTTTTTTCCATCAAAGAACTGACTTTCCATGATGAGCGACCGGAGCCGCTCCATGGCGATATGAGCGCCTTCCGATTCCGCCTCGGGCAAGAGCAGTGCAAACTCTTCCGCGTTATACCGGGCCACACAATCAGAGAGTCTACGATTGGACTCTACCACGTTACCCACGTGTTTAATGATTCGATCTCCCATTTCTCTACCAAACTGCTCATTGATGGATTTAAAAAAATCAATATCCAGCAACACACAGGCTAAAGTGGTTTTATAACGAATGGTTCTTTCAAACTCTTGCGTGAGCCTTTCATTAAAGTAACGTGCATTAAATAGCCCTGTTAAAGGATCTCTCACACCTTGATTGGCCAATTCCTGAAAACAATGTCTCATGGTTGTTAAATTGCGTACTCGTGCTAGTAGCTCTAGCTCTGAAATGGGAGTTGATAAAAAATCAGCCACCCCAAGCTCAAATAACTTGGTAAACCGATCGCTCAAACCATACTCACAAACCAATAAATTAGGAACCATTAAAGGATCCGTTACTTTGGACTGAACAAACTTCAACCACTGCTGACACTCCACATCCCCAAGATTATAGTCCAGAATCACCAAATCATAGTTTTGACTTTGGAATGCTGATTTTGCCGTCCCGAGGTCTGGGCAATGGGTGGTTTGATAGCCTTTCAGTTTCAAACGGTTTGCCATACTGAGAGCCGTATTACTATTTGGTCCAATCAGTAACAAAGTTGGATTGCCCATAACCTATTTTTCACCTCTTGATTATTGTGTCTATTAATACTAAATCCTATTTTTTCTCTGGTTCCATAAAGAAGGAAGCCGTGCAGGTGGGATCAATGGTCTTAAACAGATCCGATGTGATTTCGCCATGCTTGGCAATCACTCCCCTCAACCCTAATTTAGATGCTAACCCTGCCACCTGTTTCCAAGAGTTTCCAGGTCTTCTTTCTTTAGGCAAAAGCTCACTTCCATCTGTGGTTTTCACATTCGATCTAAAATCCGTCTTATAGACGGCACTATACTCGGCAAAACCCTCCGCATTCGTAAATGCATTTTCTTGGTCGGGAGCCGTCCAAGAAATCACATCATCGGTGTGCGATAATTTGTATACGTTTCCATTCCAAATTTTTTCCACACATTTTTGAAAAACAGAGTCTCCCACCCTAGGCGCTGAAAAAACGAATGCTTCCATGCGAGAGTGCTTTGATGCCTGAATTTCACTACAAACCAGGGATTCAGGACTCAGATTGGTGTCCGATCCTTTTTCTGACGCCAGGGCAAACCGACTGCCAAAATCAGCCGCAAAAAGGGTTGCAATGGAGCCTCCCTGTGAATGTCCTACAATGGTAAGACGTTTATTTTTTCCGGCCTTTCGAGCCGCATCTAAAGCGGAAGCCTCAGCCTGATCAACCGATGTCCAGAATGGACTCCAGTAGCCGGCCTTCGTAATGGCGGCCATGGTTTCGTCTTCCACTCCATCAAATCGCTTTTTTCTGCCATGATAGACTTCGTAAAAGCCTCTGTGAACCATGCCAAAGGAAGGGCTTTTGGTTTTGCCCATTTTCAAATTTTGAATCCAGTCACGTTTTGTCTTAGAGCCCACAAAGCTTACAATCACATCCTTATCGTTCCACAATATAAGGATATCCCCATCCACCGCGCGGTCTTCCGCCAACTTCACATGAGTGAGGCCCAGCATCTGCGCTTGTTTCAATATTAGTTCTTCATTTTCCAAATAACCTAGTTGCGACAAAAACGCCATAAGCGCCGACCGATACAAGGTTGGGCCCCTGTGACCAAAACCCATTTTTAGTTTTGGAATCACACCTGGACATTCAGCGAGATCTCCATGAACTCTCCCCAAAGCCAACTGTGAATGATCTGTTTGCGAAAGGAGATCTGCTACCTCCATTTCACTTGGATTTCCTTTTTGTGTCTCTGGGTAAGATACTGATTTAGTGGCCGTATCGGAATTCCGGGATTGGCAGCTCAGATGAGCCACCACGAGAACAACGTAACCAAAAGTAGCCAAACTGAAATTTTTTAATCGAATCCCCATTTCCCACCCCATGACAGCCGCCTAAATTGGACACGCTATCCAGATGATACGCTAGTGAGTATTCCATTCAATGGGCAATGAAATTCATGTCAAAATTGACGCATAAATAATATAAACAATCAGCTATTTTCTGTATAATGTTCTGCGGTTGATTCCCAAAATTTGGGCCGCTTTTTCTTTTTTTCCGCCCACCTTTTGCAAAACAAAATCAATGTACTTTTTCTCTAGCTCTTCAAGAGTAATACACTGCTTTATAGCCTCCTGGTAGTCTTTTTCAAACGTTTCGCTAGGAGATCTCAATTCTATATCTTTTGCATCTATGTAAGCCTCTTGTGCTAAAATCACTCCCCTTTCCACCAAATTTTCAAGCTCCCTTACGTTCCCAGGCCAGTGGTATTGGGTTAGCAACGTCACGGCATTCTGCTTAAATCCCTTTACATTGATTTGATTAATGGCGGCATGCTTTTTAAGAAAATAATCTGCAAGCAACAAAATATCTTCTTTTCGTTCTGTAAGAGAAGGAACATGGATTGGGATGACACTGAGACGATAATAAAGGTCTTCCCTAAAAGATTCCGACTGCACCATTTGTTTTAGATCTCTATGGGTGGCGCAGATGACTCTAACATCGATCTCAAGTAACGAGTTTTCGCCCACGGGTCTTATCTTTTGTTCTTGAAGAACTCTCAAGAGTTTAGCTTGCAGGGAAACAGGCATATCTCCGATTTCATCCAAAAATAACGTTCCACCCGAAGCTTCTAAAAATAACCCGCGCTTTGCTCCAGTGGCTCCTGTAAATGCGCCCCTTGCGTGGCCAAAAAGCTCTGACTCTAAAAGATTTTCAGGAATGGCGGCACAGTTAATGGCAACAAAAGGTTTAGCACTCCTAGGACTCATTTGGTGGAGCGCCCTAGCCACCATCTCTTTCCCAGTACCACTTTCCCCTTGAATCAAAACGGTGGCTTTGGTGGGTGCCACTCGCTCAATGAGATCAAAAACATTGCGCATGGCAACACTTTTGCCAATCATTCCCTTAAAATTAAATTTAGAGTGGGTTTCCCCTCGCAAAACCTCCAGATCCCGACGCATTTGAATCGTTTCTAGGGCCCTATTAATAATGGCTTTTACTTCCCCTAGCCTAAAAGGTTTGGTGATGTAATCATAAGCACCCAACTTCATGGCCTCAATGGCACCGTCAATCGTGCCAAATCCAGTGGTTAAAATCACCGGTAACGAAGGATACTCTTTTTTCAAGGTCCGAGTGAGATCCAGACCTGTCATTTGGGGCATGCGGATATCAGAAACCACCAGATCGGGGAAAGTGGGGGATGTTCCCGTCTCCGATGCCGAAGCCCCCACAGACTGAGCCTGGGCCATATAAATCAAAGCTTCGGAGGCCCTTTTAAACGTCACCACCTTGATATGCCCTTGACCTAAAAACTCCTCTAACAGGGAGAGCATTTCCACATCATCATCAATCACGGCAACGGTCGCCAGGGCATTTTTGTGACCCGGAGTGCTTTCAACGGAGGAGCTGATGGGGATCTCTGAGACTAGCATTGAAAACAACTCCTGTTAGGCTTTTCTTAAGAATTCAATAAATGGGACGTTTTTACTTCCATGAACACAACAAGCACAAAACGATCCAAAGCCTTAGACAGATAACCCAACTGAAATCATTAAATTTTAAGGCAGCACTCCAAAGGTTCTAAGCTAAAGGGAGATAATCCCAATCCAAAAAGTGAATAATTGTCACAAGATTTGAGACTTTTTTTCTCAAACTTAAAAACACCTAAAGATCTCTTTCCTTTACAATTCTCTTCAAGTAATGAAGGTTCACTAGAATGTAAAACTCCCGAGTCAACCGGAAATACTTTTGTCCACCACCCAAACCATCAAGAGTCTCCATTAAAAACTCAATAATTTTCATTTGAGCCATAAAAAAGACCGTTTTATCATACTCCAGATCAGACGATCTCAGCGTTAATTTATCAAGAGTTTCTTTTAAGCACCAAATGTAAAACCAATGTGCCCGTTCTAAGTTTTCTTCCACACGAACCCGAAGTGTGGAAAGATTTTCCGGAACTTGGGGCGTGGAGAGGAGCACCTGAGAATAGATATGATGTTCCTTTTTAAAGGGTAAATACACTTCATAAATAGCCCGATTTTGACGGTAAAGTTCCTGGATGTAATAGGAACCCACTTGTTTAGGTAAAGGAAAGCCATTAATTTTAAGCTGATCCTCTTTTGATTTTTCTTTTTGGTCTAGGTAGTGTTCGGGCACAACAAATTTAGGTGGCTCAGGAACAGCAGCCGGAGTGTTTTTCTTTTTATGGAATGCAACCTGAGGAGTTTCTTCCTCCATCACTTGCTCCTCCAGAGAGGAATTTGGAACTTCCTTGGATTTACATGATCCATGCAATACCCCCAAAAGAGCCAAAAAAAAGTGCCGATTTAAAACTATTTTTAAATGATTATTCATACTGAATCAGATTTAACTCCCATCCGGTCCGAAGCCTCACCTGCCCAAAGGGGCCAGTCGATAACGAAACAATGGGACCTGTTGTAGCCATATAGTAGAGATAAAACGGAACAGAGGCGCTTAGATGCAATGCTTGATAACTAAACCGATTATGGCTGGTACCTTGGGATCTAAAATGAGGTTCGTTGCGGTAATAAAATCTGGCCTTAACCATATGTAACGGGGTGTAGTGGGCCTTCAAATTAAGACCCCAACAAAAATCAGACCAACACTTACCAGATAGCAGTAACCCAGCTCCAGCCCCCCACTCACTGGCGGTAAAATCAGAGTAGGTGATGCCAGGTTCATTGTATATATTGGTCCTTTTTTGTCTCACATTTCCATTAAAAAATATTCCAATAATACTGATATACTTTAGGAATCCACTTTGTTTAGATCCCACATTCCAATCGGCGGAAACGGCATGAGAAAAATCCTCCCTGATTTTGGAGTTTTTTGGGGGCTTCAATGCATACCAGCTCGAGGCCTGCATTCCCAGGGAAAGCTGATAGGCCAAACGATTAAATTGAGCATTTTCGGAGGAAGTGCCCAGTGATGCTTTAGAAAGGGAACTCAGGTCCGCATTAGCAGGAGTTGGAGTGGAAGCGGGCTTGATTCCGGCCCCCATCAATCGATCTTCGCGTTCCTTTTCCGTTTCCTTACCTGGGGATGAACCCGTTTCCTTTGCACCATCAAATTGGATTTTAGGACCTTCACCGGGCTTTAAGATCTGAGCGGCCGCACCTAAACTTAAGCTTAGGCACAAAAATCCATATCCGATTTTGACAGAAAAATTTTTCATTGGCTCCCATATTAACTCAACTGGAGCATTCACCCCAATTTGGCGCCAATTTATTTACTCTGAATCTTATTGCAAACATCCCTCACCGAAAAGCGATTACTTTAATACAAATGAAATGGATCTTCGGCACTTTACTTTTTTGCATCGTATTTGGGGTATTTATCTGGAAAAAAACCAGGAAACGCCTCAAAAAAATCGTTCCAAAAACGACTCTACCAAGGACCGGTGTGGGGACTGGTTCTATTGCATCTCCCCATTTATTTGCTTGGGAAACCAGCAAAGAATCCACCCATGACCTCTCCCTAAAAAACACCGGCTACTTTGAAATTCATCTATTTAAATGCAGCTGGAATCCTTCTAAACTCAAGTTTTTTATGGTTCGTCCGGGTATTTTCTGCATCAGTAGCAATCCACTAGAAAATAGCAAAATACTCATGCCCATTACACGTAAAATCCTCAATAAGTATCGCGATCTGTTTGATAAACGCACAAATGTGATGATGCACCAACAATATGTCAATCGACCGTTGTTTTCCTGGCTAGGGAGTGAATTGGAGATTCTCTCTGCCTGTGGTCAATTATTAGATGAATTGGTAAAATTTTCGGCATTTTTCCCCAACAAACCCACTCTTCAAATTCGAATTGGCGAGAAATTAACCGTGGGAGCCATTTGGGAATCTAAGGAAATATACAAATTTGCAGCCCATTTTAAAGAATCCCATCCTTTGGTGCAACTCCATGTCACCACCGATAACTTTGAGATTTCCCTAGTCATAGGAACCAACGAAAAAAACATTCATCTGCTGGATCCCAAATTTTTATTCGAGTTAGAGCCCTTAGATACTGAAAACGACCACCCGGAATGGGTAAACCGAGCGGCCTCCTAAAACAGGGCGATTTCGTTGTCAGTTTTCGATAAAGGCCCTTAGTTTTTTAGAACGACAGGGGTGTCTCAATTTTCTCAGGGCCTTAGCCTCGATTTGTCGGATCCGTTCCCGAGTCACATCAAACGACTGCCCCACTTCTTCTAGGGTATGATCGGTACGCTCGCCAATTCCAAAACGCATTCTTAAAACCTTTTCTTCCCTAGGGGTCAAAGTCGAAAGAACTTTTTTGGTTTGGTCGTGCAGACTGTTGGACGCCACCATATCTGCGGGAGCACCACGGGTTTTGTCTTCCAGAAAATCACCGTAGTGGTTATCTTCCTCCTCCCCAATGGGAGCCTCCAGGGAAATGGGTTCGCGGGCAATTTTCATCACCTTTCTCACCTTTTCCAAAGGCATATCCATACGGGCAGCAATCTCCTCGGGGGTGGGCTCCCTACCCATCTCTTGCACTAAGTAACGACTCGTACGAACCATTTTATTTATGGTTTCAATCATGTGCACTGGAATTCGAATGGTGCGCGCCTGATCCGCAATCGCACGGGTGATGGCCTGACGAATCCACCAAGTGGCGTAAGTGGAAAATTTATAGCCTCTGCGGTACTCAAATTTTTCCACGGCCTTCATCAAACCGATGTTACCTTCTTGGATGAGGTCCAAAAACTGCAACCCACGGTTCATGTATTTTTTGGCGATGCTCACCACCAACCGGAGATTGGCCTCAATGAGCTCTTTTTTGGCGTCTTCCGCCATCTTGTTGGCGGTGCTAACGATTTGATAAACTCTAGGAATTTCATGTCGTGGTAAAAAACACGCGGATTCAGAGGCATTAAACTGATTCAAAGCCGACTGAAACGATCTTTTGATGTTTTCCCAATCCCGATCGTTTAAGAAATTGCATTCCAAAGGCTTTTTAGCATCGGATTGCACATAATGGAGTAGTTTATCCTCAGCCAGTTTAGAGCGATACTTTGACTTCGAAATTTCCCGTTCGCTATCGGCCAAGGCTTTGGCATGAATGTCTAGTTCAGCCACGATTTGTTGCACAATACGGCGGTTTAGGTTGATTTCTTTTAGAATCTCAAACATTTGGTACCGAGCTTCGGCCAGGGACTCTTTCTGAGAATCCCTTAGCTGAGAAATCCCTCTAAATCCAACCGAATCTTCAATGCCAATCACCACTCGGGCTTGAATCACAAAGGAGTCCACCAAGGCTCTGACTCTAGCGGAGTTACCTTCGTCAGATGCTTGATCCTGCTCGTCGTCAAACCCTTTCACCAGGTTTTTGGCTTTAATTTGACCTTCAATGAATTTCTGACTGATATCTAAAAGATGAATGATCCCCAGTCGTAAGTTTACAAGGTGCTGAAGGAGTTTATTTTCTTCTGCTTCAATTTTTTTAGCGATTTCCACTTCACCATCACGGGAAAGGAGAGATACCTGACCCATTTTTCTCAGGTAAATTCGCACGGGATCATTAGATCTACCCAGGCCTGAATCCACCTCTTCTTCCACAAACTCTGTGGCAAAATCATCCGCTCCCAGAAAATCTTCGTCTCCTAGAGGGGCTTCGCCATCCGGATCTAGGTCGAAGTCAGCGCCTGTTTCATCTAAATCACCATCAAACTCAGCACCTACTTCCGCTTCATCTAGGTCGCCTTCTGGTGTTTCTTCCGACTCTTCGTCATCCCTTGGGGAATTTTTCTTGCTTTTCCCCGCGGAACCAGACTGAAACAAGTCCTTCTTTTTTAGGGGTTCATCAGAAGATTTCCCTGCACCCGAACGAACCGGTCCGGAAGATCCGGAACCTTCTTTGGCCAAGGCGCCCAACTTGGGTTCCCCCCGGGAGGCAAAGGAGCCGGCACGGGTTTCGAGGGTCGTTCCCACACTGGAATCAGACCTTCGAGGGTTGGCAGCAGCGGTTTGGGGTGTGGCTGGGTCTTTTTTGCCTCCCGCCTTAGCCTGCACAGGATGGGGCAGGGCGGTGGAGGAAGAAGCGCCAGGTGCGGAATTTGATTTCAATTTCGCAGAGGGCGCAGGGTTTCCTTTGGCTACTGGCGGAGGCGTTTTGCTGGCGGAAGCCGGGTTTGGCGGAGCAACGGGGGCCTCCACTTTGGTAGATACCGACTTGGCAGAAGGGGCCCGATTGAAACTTAGGGCTTGCTCAAACGCCGAGTTACTTTTTTTCGGAACCACCTTTTCTTTCTGAGGAATCGTTTTTGCACTCGCATCCGTAGCATTTAACGGAGGATTTTGAGTGGTTTTGGAAGGAAGTGGATTTTCAGCCACTTTTGGGGAGGATACGGGGGCCGGCTTTTTAGCCATCACGGCACCCGACAAAGCTTTTGCAAAAGCCTCATTTACATTATTTTTCTTCGCATTTTGAGGAGATTTCGGAGACGCAGCGGCAGTAGGAGGCGCGCCTGTGGGAGCTGCTGCGTGGGGCTTCTGTGGGGACAGGCCATCGGCCTCAGGGGAGGTTTTCGAGGACGTATTTTTTCCTTGAAAAACTAAGGTGTCGCTAGGTGGCGTCACCTTTGGCTTTTTCTTTCCTTCCAGTCCATCAATAAAACTGGCTGTTGAGGATTTTAACTCACCTGGTTTCACTGGCTTTGAAACTTTAGAAGTCACCGAATCAACTCCTTTGCATAGAGGAACTTACGAGTGTATAAAAATATTGCAAATCAAATGCTGCAGGATCAAGCAAAATGAACCCACACACTTTTTAATTGTGTGTTTAACTATCTGTTTAACTATGGGATAAAATTGGACTCCTAATTTCTAATGGAACGCACCACTAGTTCTTTCTCAAACTATGCTATTTTGCTGTGAATGTAAATCTGGAACTCCCCTCATGAGAAACACTTCCCGTTCTTTTTCCGTTTCGACTCCTGCCTTAATTGGTTTGTTACCTTTATTGACCACCTATCCAGCCAAGGCAATCCACCACCCCTCACTCCAAACCTGCTCCCAAACGGAAACTTCAGATTCTTACCTTTTGCGTCTCCATTCAAGAGAAAGAGAACGCGGATCCACCATTACAACTCAAGTTGAATATCTTTCACACTCCTCAAATCCCAAGGGAGTAGTTACTTTTCTCCACGGACTAAACAACAAGCCCCAAATTTTTGACTCTTTAAATTCCGACTTATTAAAGGTGGGCTGGATAACCATCACAGGAGTGCTCACCGGCCACGGGGGAGACGTGGAGGCTTTCAAACAAGTTAAGCCTTCCCAATGGATTCAAGATACGTTGGAAATCAAATGCCTCAGTCAATCCATTTCATCCGAAAAAAAGCTCAAAAGTTACTTTATTGGCTATAGTTTGGGTGGGTTAGTCATGGCTGATGTGCTTTGGCACCCAGACCACCAAGTAAACCCCTTTCAAAATGCCCTGTTTTTGGCACCCGCTTGGCAGACCAGACTTCCCAGTCACTGGCTTAAATCCCTATCCTCTTTCGCGCCTTGGATGGGTCCCCTCTTGATCCCTAGCCTTAACCACCCCTCCTTAACCGCTCACTGGGCCACTCCCCTTTCCGCGTACCAATCCTTAGCACTCCTCACTGACCGCAGAAAAAATTGGGTCCCGTCAAAAGTCTCTCAAGCCAAGTTCTTAGTGGCGATAGATCCCGAAGATGAATTGGTGGATGCCAGCGCTATAAAAAAAATCACATCAGCCAACCCTCAAAGTGAATTCCTGGAAGTGTCCACGTCCCAATCTACCTTTGAAAAACCCAAACATCACCTGATTTTCAGCCAGGAGGTTCTGGGACCCGACTGGACCAAAATACAATTCGTGATCCAAAAGTCGTTTTTTTAACTCCTCCCCTCTTGCACACATTAATTTCCCTGCGCCTAGGTCGATACCCCCCATTGGCTCGTTCAATCCATCAATCCAGAACGACAAGGAGTCAAAATTATGAAATCCATTTCCTCTCTTTTTTTGTTACCTCTGTTTTTTCTTTACAGCGCTCCAGCCCTGGCTCAAGGCAAAAAACTGGTTCTAATCAACGACACCTATGCTCCTTTTGTTCTGGAGGCCAAAAAGCAACCTGGACCGGGCCTAGACATCGAAATTGCAGTTGAAGCATTAAAAACGGAAGGTTATGAAGTAGAAGTGAAACTAGTAGGATGGAGTCGGGTCTTAAAATCATTAAAAGATGGTGAAGCCGACTTCACCACCACTCTCTCTAAAAAACCAGATCGAGAAGAATTCATTGACTGGTCTGATAGTTACAGATCCCGCACCGATTATGGATTTTATGCTTCTTCTGACGCTAAATTTGAATTTAAATCTCTGGATGATTTGAACAACAAAAAACTAGGAACCACCAAAGATTTTACCTATCCCGAAGAAATCACAAAAGGGAAAAAAGTCACAGAAGAAACAAGTGACAATATCGCTAATACCTTCTCTAAATTGGAAAAAAATAGATTTGATCTCTTAATTATGAATTCTTTTGTGGCCGATTTCTATATTAAAGACGCGAATTTATCTAGAAAAATCAAGAAATTTGATTTCAAGTATTCAAACGATGGGCACGTATATATGGGTTTTAGCAAAAAGAAAAAATTAACGGATGCCATTGCGGCCTTTAACAAGGGGTTTGCAGCCATCACAAAATCAGGAAAACTCAAAGAGTTAGAATTAAAATACGGTTCCAAATAAGAAATCTATTTTTTTTAAACTGAGGATCCAATGAAATTATTTAGAAGCCTCGTTTTTAAGGTTACAGCAGGACTTTGCATGGTACTGCTTACTTTAATGTCACTTAATGCCACTTATGAAATTCGAAGTAGTACCGATCGCATGGAAAAGGATAGTCTACAGCTCCACAATATGATCTTTAAAAACAGCATCCTCAGCCTATCCAAAGCTTTGTGGGATGTGAATAAAGACAACGCTGTTCCCGTATTAAAATCCATGTTTGAAAACTCCGAAGTGATTCAGGTGGCTCTATATGATGATAATGGGGCTCTTTTTGCTGGATTCAAAAAAGAAGATACCAATTCACTGGAAGAACTTAAAGAGCTACCCAAACTAGAATCTACCCACAAAGATTTGTTTGAGAAGAAAGAAATAGATCCTCAAGGCGTTAAAGAAAACCTTATGGATAGCTATGAGTTAAAAGTTCAAAGTCTTGAAGGCGACTCCAAGAACTTTCAAACGGAAACGCGAATCTTTGCCATGGATGGAGAGAATCCCAAAAAAGTAGGTTACTTATTGATGACTTATGGCAACGAGAACGTGGTTGCAGTCGTCAAAAAAATGAAAAGCAATGTCACCTTTTTTGCGCTATCTTTTGCATTTACGATCGTGGTGTTGTGCTTTTTCTTGTTACGCTTTTTGGTGGTAAACCCCATCATCAAAATTGCTAAAGTTTCACAACAAGTGGCTGAAGGTTCCTTTACTACGGTTAAGGGAGTTACTTCACGGGATGAAATTGGAAAATTAGCAAGTAACTTTAACAAAATGGTTGATGAAATCCAAAAAAATACCACCAATTTGGTGAATTTAGCCAAACATGGAAAAATCATCTCCAAGCAGGTTACCCTTCACTCCCTCAGCAAGGTGGTGGATGAGGCCTGCCGGGAGTGCGCCGACCCCAGTCTAAACGCTATCATTTACTATTCCAATTCGTGCTTTGAATCTGAATCATCTTCCAATGATTTTTTTCTGGCTGATGCTCAGGGACAAATTCAGCCAGGCTCCGCCATTAAACCCGAAGCGTTCAAAACACAGTTTTCGTTTCATCTTAAAATTCAAGACGCCCACGACAAAAATCTCCTGGCCGTACTTGGATTTCAGGGAGCCTCTGAAACAATCACTTCACAAGCCACTCCACGCTTTCTCTCCCTTTGCAATAGCATAGCCAGTGCCATAACCACGGTACGACTGGAAAAAGCATTTAAGGACTTGGACTCTAAAACGAGAGATGTGAGACAGATTTTCCAAACCGTCCAGCAAGGCATCGGAAAAATCAATGAAAATGGGTGTATCGGTAGAGACTACTCCGCCTGTCTAGAGTCCTTATTTGAGGTAGGAAACCTAGAATCCAAAAATCTATTTGATATTTTGTCTGATAAATCTAAGTTATCAAAAGATGATATCGCAAAAATAAAAACATTCGTTTCCGGGTTTTCTGGGGAAGACATCTTCTACTTCGAAATGAATCAAGATGTGTTACCCAGGGACTTGGTCTATCGATGGCAAAAAAGTGACCGCTTTTTCGAATTAGACTGGGCACCACTCGTGGCCAACGACGGAAAAATGGAATCACTCATGTTTACCGTCAGAGACGTAACGATATTAAAACAACTTCGCCAAACCGCGGAAACCAACCGTAAAGAGATGCTTAAAATCAATGAAATTGTGAATGTTTCAGAGGAGTATTTTCATAGATTTATCTCATCCGGCCTAGATCAGCTCACAGCACTTTTAGAGGTGACCAAAAAACACCAATTCACTCACGAACTCCCCGACGCCGACAGAGCCCTTATGAAAAGAGTGGTACACACCCTAAAAGGCAACGCACGTTCGCTTAAGTTTACAAGCATCGTTGAGCTTTCTCACTCCACAGAACAACTTTGGCTGGATATCTGGAATACAAATTCTCCGGTGGTGCCCATCCAAGACTTTGTAGAAACCATCTACTCGCTGCAAAAGGAGTTGGAGAGTTATCAGAAGATCTCCGAAGAGAAGCTTAAAAGAGGCAAATCAAACCCTCAACGTGACCTACGGGGCAAACTGGAACGGGCCAACCAATACATTCACCAAGCGGTGCGGCTATCCTCAGAGTTTGAGGGCAAAAATGTTTCCAGCGCCGCTTTCACAGAAGTCTCTAAACTCCTTGAAAAAATTGAAGATTCCTTACTCGCTGCCACTCTTCCCAGCCTTTCCCAGTGTTTGGGTCAGTTAGGACATTCCCTAGCGGACCTGGCCATTGAACTAAATAAGCCGGCCCCAAAAGTAGACCTTCTGGGGGAACTGGATGTGCTTCTACCTGAAAATTTGATGGAACCCATAATGGGTGCCTTAAATCATCTGGGAAGAAATAGTTTGGATCATGGTTTTCAAAGAGAAAAACAAGAATTTATTTTTACTAAAGTGTCTCACAACAAAAAAGAAAAATTTGTGACCATCACCTATCAAGACACAGGTATAGGGCTAAATTTAGACCGTCTCAGAGAGAAAATGAACGATGTCAGCCTATCCAATGAACAATCTGCCATGCTTATATTCGTAAATGGAGTTTCCACATCCTTTAAAGAAACAATGGTTTCTGGAAGAGGAGTGGGAATGGATGCTGCAAAATCTCTCGTTGAAGGACTTGGTGGAACCATTGAACTTCAGCTTTTGTCTTCCACGGAGACCAGCAAATTCAATCCCCAGTTGTGGGGCGGCGCCAAATTTTTGTTTAGAATCACACTACCCTTATCGCTGGGCCTAAGAGTCATTTCTCACCAGGTGGGAATCCAGGATTCCAACCCATCTCAACTTGCGGCAAATCCAAAAGCAGCCTAGTGCAAAATGCTCAAGTTTTTGACCACTCTTCCGATAGAACTGTGGGGAAGTTTGACTGTCTAGTCAGTTAATTTACTTTTCCATCATGGTAGAATGGGTAACATAAGACGGGGTTATTTAGGGTCAAGTTTCTAATTAATTTCCTGATGTTGCCTTAAGTTTACAGAAGCAAGGAGCAACGCCCATGTCCGAAAGATCGCCAGAATGGCTTACTTCCACCAACCCAACCACCTTTTTCTTTGAAAAGGTAACTTCCGCACAACAAAAACAGGGCACAAAACTTACTGAAAATGTAGAGTTTTATTTAGTGCATCTTCTTTCTGATCTTGTTTTTGGAGGGATGGGAACGATGGGGTCAAGTCGCTGTTTATTTGACCTACTGAAGAAAGCAACAGAATCTGAGCGAAATGGAAAGGTTGCTTTTTATAAACAACTGGGAGATACGGCACTTACTTTTTCAGGACTCTTTTACGACTACTTTAACAATAAAAGTTTTGACATTTCATACTATAAATCCATGGGAGAAAATGCGTTTGATCACTTAGTCAGTTTGATGAATCGAAAAAACTCTTTTGAGCAAACCATGAGCTTGCTCTATGCAGAGCTAAGAGATGATTTTAACACTGCTGTTGATATTTTGATGGACGTGAGCGACCAAACCAATCTTTCTAAGCCCAATAAGTCAACTCTAGAGGTTTATGAAAGATGGATGACCACTCAAAGCAAACGTCTGGAAAGTGAACTCATTTCAAAGGATATCATTCCTTTACCATTTGACAACAAAAAGATATGCTAAACCCCACCGATGACAGACGAAATCTTTACTCGGCCGTAAGATCCGCTGAGTTATTTTTAGCCAAGCTCTATGGTTTTGAACTCGATTTAAAGTGCGAAGATTTTATCACAAAAATTGATGAAAACCTTGGCCCACATGGTAGGGTTTTGGTGAGTCAACAACCCGCATCTTCAGGTCAGGAATATCAAAGTAACACCGAACTGCAACTTGGCATAGAATTTGGTGCCGAATTGGTTCAAAATCTTTGGAAAAAAGACAACTCCCATGTCAGTCAATCCCTTTCCATTTCCTCTATGGCCATCGTAATCGAAGAGGTAAGCCACTTTCATTTACTCACCCATGCTGCGTTTACCCAAAACCCCGTGAGTCTTTTGGAGCTAGAAATTCTGGGTGAAATTGACCGATTTGTTTCTTTATTGTACTGGAATTCTTGGAATAATATATTTCCTCTTTCAAAATCCTGGACAAACATCTCCCAACTTTGCGAAGAGCTATTTGGAGGCATCCGATTTCAAAAACAAACCGATCCCATTTACTTTCAAGCAGAGACATCCGCCTTTAAGCATCTCAAATCAGCCTTTGAATGCATCTGGGATCATAGCAACTTGGATGTGTCCTTCGTACCTATCAAAACCATCAACTATCTCAGAAACTTGCGTTGCCAATTTTTAGGGTGCCAAGCCGAGTTGCTCCCGCTATCCGCCTGACTTTGTGAAATCTTTGCCCACGGATTTGGAATAAACCGGTCGATCTTACCCAGGGAATCGCAGCAGACCGGTCCACACGATCGCCTGCACTTAACCAAGGTTGGATTCATGAGCAAGCCTGATCAGAAGCAAATGGACCTGGGCACGTTTTTTCAGAAACATGTCTATGATTTTCTTCAATCATGTGGTTTTAAATCTAAGATTCAACTCGATTCCTACCATAAACAACTTACCACCTATTCCAACCAAAAGGACAATCCCTTATTTTACATTTCTAAGTTAATATTAGAGCAAGATTGGTGGAAACAACTTTTAAGTCCGGAGGTGGAAGACTCCATACTAGCACTTCCCGGTGAAGATTTTAATCTTCTGTTTTTCCCCCATCTTTTTTCAAATCCACATCAATTCACCATGATGTATCTTCCCTTTCAGACGGGAAGTTCCCCCATCCACGTTTCACCCGCCCTAAAATCAGCGTCTGGTAAGGTAACAATAGTTACGCAAGACAATCAGCTCAGCTTAGAGTCTTTTAAAGACTGTGTA
>JBIIVH010000086.1:0-9202 GCA_044339525.1 Silvanigrellaceae bacterium
ACAAATGGTTGAGTGGGAATAGGATTCAGTTCAAGTGGAGTTAAGATCTGCAGATAAGGAGCAAATCGAGTGATTTGTGTTCCAAAATGTAAACTTGTCAAGCTCAGACAATAAAGAGGGACGATCAACAGCGTTGCAATAATGGCCGCACTCAGTAGCAAAGTCAATCTTTTACTAAAATGCAGTTTTCTAAAATCAAACTTCACAAAAGCCTCGGCATAAAATAGGATTGCAGATTATGGGACTAAAATCAATGCGAAAAGGTGCAATGTGAACCAGATAACTTCTAAAACTAGCAAATTTTTTATGTTTAGCAAACCTGCTTTGGTTGACGCTCAGATTTTTATGATTATCTCCTTGCTTGTTAAAAAAGATTTTAAAATAAAATACCGAGATTCACTACTGGGTTTTGCATGGAGCATGATTAATCCGCTGCTTTTTATGTTGATTGTGGGATTTGTATTTAGTGGGGTGTTTAAAAGTGTTGAAAATTATAGTATTTTTGTGCTCTCTGGGATCTTGCTGTGGAACATGGGAAATTTAAGTATTATGCTCGGCACCTCCTCCATAGTAAATAGCTCTTTTCTTTTGCGAAAAATAAAAATTCCCATTTGGATTTTTCCCCTTGTTCCTGTTGGGATATGCCTAATCAATTTTTTGCTGGCATTGATTCCATTTGTTGTTATTTGTTATTTTTTTCAAGTAGCCCTGGGATTGAAAATTTTTTTATTACCTATATTGTTGTTTTTTTACGCGGCTTTTTGTGCTGGAATTTCTCTGGCCTTAGCTTCTATAAATGTCTTTTTCAGAGACGTGGCACATGTGTTGGAACCACTATTGACACTTACATTTTATGCCACTCCAGTTATTTATGACAGGGCGCAGATTAATATTCCCTATCCCATTAATAATTTGCAACTTTTAAATCCGTTTCTCCACTTTGTAGAAGTTGGGCGAGGCATATTGATTGGAACCAAACAGATAAATATGCTGTCGGTATACTGTTGCATCATTTTTGCAGTTGTATCGTGTGTCTGCGGTTTTCTGGTTTTTCGAAAAACGGCCAGCAAAATTCTTTTAAATATCTGAATATGCGCGTCCTTCAATTAGCAAACGAACCTGATTTTAGTTTTCCAAGTTTTCCTGAGACGGCATGAAGAAAACCGATTAGGGCGAAAGCAAAAAGTCTGTGGTTTTTTGTTACTAATGCTTCCTTTAGAGGTGTTTTAAGCATGATAAAACTGCAGAAAAAATCAATAATGCTATGTTTTTGTATGGCAAAATGGGTGCGATTACGTGTAAGATAATACCATCTGATGGAGTTGTAGCCAGATACCCGAACCTCAACTAATCCTATGAACTTTTGCATTGAGGGTGCACCCATAAAATGCTCGATCTTTGAGGATAAGCACATACCAATTTTTCCGCCCTTACTTTTGGTCCATCTGCATAACTCAAAATCAAAATAATCGAGAAAATAGCCACGGGTGTAGGTTAGGGGGCGATTTTGAAAAAAGGGTAGCCATAGGCTCATTCCTGCCGTTATTGTGAATTCCACCTCTAAAACTTTCTCATGCGAAACAGATGGTTGTGGAGAAAATGGCTTCATGTTTTTGTCAAATCCAGCGTTACCTGCCCAGTTCCCAACCCTCTCAATTGTGCTTGAAATTATAGCATATATTAGCCTGTTGTTTTCCGTTTGCCACGCTTTTATCAGTTCTATAATAGAGTCTGGTTTGGGCTTGGAATCCTGATCAAAAAGCCAAAGAAATTCAAGATCCTTATTTTGCATTGCGAGTTCAAGAATTCGCGTTATGGCGCCTTCCACCCCAATGTTTTCAGGACAATGTATCCAATTAAGTTGAATTTTAAGTCGGTTAAATTCTCTAATATGTTCTTCTGGTCTATTTAAAATATAGGAATTGTCTATAACCCAAACCTTGGTAGGTAAGGTTTCAAGTTTTAAAACAGCCTCTAAAAAGACAATTATCGCATTTATGTTTTCATAACACGTAGCCCCTATGCCGTACTGCATTTCATTTCCTTTTTTCTAATTTAAAATTACAATTCCTGCTTGACGATCGGCACAAGAAATGTAACTTAAGTGCATGTTTTAATAGAAGGACTTTTGCTTTGCTTTACCTTGAGCTGCCGCAACTACTTACAGATCTAAAAAGATAGTTAGTTATGAATTTAACTTTCCTATGTGTTAAAATTATACTTAAAGGAATTGAATTAATTCTTAGTGCGTTTTCTTTCGTTTGTCTAGGGTTTAAGCGGGATCCTTTGAGGTATTTATCTCAGTTATTCAACCACACCAAGGAAAGACCTATTTCAACTCCGGAAGTTCCTAAAAAAACAATGAAAATTTTGATCATTATTCCATATAGAGACCAGTCTGAATATACTGAAAAATGCTTGGGCTCCTTGGAAAGACAGGAGTTTGAGAATTTAATGGTGCGTGTACTTTTGGTGGATAATTTATCGGTTCTGCAAAAAACCTTTGAATTTAAAAAACGATTATCCCAGAATACTCAAAGGAAAAATTTTGAGGTGGAGTTTCTTGATTACAACAAACCGTTTAATTTTTCTGCCATAAATAATGTTGCCATTGAAAGTCAATCAGCCTGGGAGCCGGACTGCTGCTTGTTTTTAAATAATGATATTGAATTAATTTCTCCCACTCTGCTTGCCGAGACTGCGAGTTTTCTATTCTCAAGCACTAGTATTGGGGCTGTGGGATGTACGTTACTGTATCCAGATCAAACCATCCAGCACTTATTTCTGTGTCCGGGAATTAAGGTAGTTGGAGCTCATCTTTGTCGGACGCTTGACTTCGACAGCAAGCACGAATGGTATTCTTGCCCTCGAGAAGTCCCTGCCATAACCGGGGCACTTTTGCTAATCAAAACAGACGTTTTTAAGGGAGCACAGGGGTTTGATGAAACTCTGGCTTTTAGTTGTCAGGATCTTGATTTATGTTTGAAGATTTCTGAGAATGGCGGGTCGATTTGGGTTTTGCCCTGGTTAAGTGCTTACCATTATGAGGGAAAGAGTCGAGGAAAGAAGTTCAATTTTCAGGAACTTGACTATATGGATAAAAAGTGGGGAAATAAGCTAACTTCACATGCACTGGTTCCTAAGTCACTTTCAAAATGGTCAGAGATCCCTATTTATTCATTCTTTGACATTCCATATCCCTGGCATTTTTATGTTAGGAGATCAGCTAAGGGTAGGTGTTAGATGCATTTCAATGGTTTTGTGGACTTTTTAATTGAGCTTTTAGCTGATATCAAAATGAAGTTTATTTTTATATTATCGCTATGCTTACTTATTAATGCAATGCTTTTTGTCTGGATCCAGCCCCCGGGATTCGCCCCAGATGAACCATGGCATTTTTTGAGTGCTAATTCTGCTTCAGAAAAACTCTTTTCTGGCAAAGATGAAAACTGCACCCGAGAAAATGCACTAATAAACCATTTTGAGGTAGAGTCAATAAAATTTAATTACTCTAAAAAAATTTCTTCCCATAAGTATGAAGAAGTTAAAAATTTGAGTAAAAGCTGTTATAGCTATAAATCCGCTATATTGGGTGTAACGGCCCTTTCCTATCCCAATGTACTGATCTCAAAACTTATTTTGCCTATTAATGAAAACCCACTTCGAATCTATCTCTTTTCAAAGCTGATTAATTGGATGTTTCTTGCAATTGTTTTGTTTAGACTTTGCTTTCACATTAGGAGCAAGGGGCGAATTGCGCCGCCCTTTCTTGCGTCCATTTTTGTTTGTATGTTTTCTCCTTTATTTGCACAGCAGGCGGTGGCAGTAACCTATGATAACCATGTCTTTTCATTTTTAATTATGTTGATTTCAGTTTTTCTTTTTTCTGAAATTTGGACGTATTTTGACTTTGCATTATTTATTATTTTAGGTTCCTTTTCGATGTTTGCAAAGCCTGTTTTAGCGCCAATCATTTTGTCTCTATTAATTTATAGAATTGTTTTGCTAGTGATTCCTTTCAGAGAGACTGATTTCTTTTTGTCTCAAATTAAGAAAATTTTAAAGGATAAATTGATATTAATTTGTGGACTGTTATTGATTTGCGCCTTTATGCGGCAAGGTTTATTTCTAGGAGAGATTCCGACTGAAGTGCAGTTGAGGTTGACTTCCCAGAAAAACTTTTTTCTTCAGCACTGGAGTGAACTCATTGCGGTGTTTTGGGATTCTATCAATGTGCATATGAAACCTAGCGCCTTTACAGGAAATGTTGGATGGCTCGATACTCCCATTGGGGAGCAATGGTCTGTGTACAAATATGTTTTTCGAGCTAGTTTGGCTGTTGATGCCCTGGTTTGTGGGTTGTGGTTGAGTCGTGCTAAGGATTTAGATAAGTTATGGAGATCTCTATTGATGTCCTGCTGTTATGCTGTTTTTTTTATTTCAGTCATTTGGGCCTTAAATTTCGTGATTGCTTATGAACTATTTACGAGCTGGACAAAACCAAACGCTGTGGTTTTAGAGGGACTCCAAACCAGGTATTTTATACCGCAATTTATCCTACAAATTTGTGTTTTAAGTTTTGTAACTAGGAAAGTCTTGCCCTCATTTGAAAGTGAAGCTGCGAGTAGAACCACTCCTTCAGGGATAAGCAACTCGCTCTTTAGCTTAAAAATGAAGACAGCCATAGCGTTGTGTGCTTGTTTTCCATTAACAATTTTTTTAGTCAGTCTATCTCTATCATTGGGAATATCCATCTTAGAACGCTATTACTAAGAATTTCTTGTCAGGGGTTAACTTGAAGCCAGAAATCGTACTTTCGGTCAAAAATGTCAGTCTTAATTTTAGACTAAAGAGTTATAATTTTTCTACTTTTAAGGAGTATGTTTTAAAGGTTTTCAGTCAGAAATCAGAGAACTTGTTTTTTAAGGCGCTCCATAATGTGAATATCGAGGTACAAAAAGGAGAGTGTGTTGGGCTAATTGGGCACAATGGAAGTGGCAAATCAACTTTGTTAAGGGTGATTGCCGGAGTCTATCAGTGCCAAGGTGCGTCAATCTCTATAAATGGTACGGTAGCTCCAATGATTGAACTGGGAGCAGGGTTTGACTCGGAGCTTAGCGGGTACGAAAATATATTTCTGAGCTGTTCTCTTATGGGTAAATCAAAAACTCAAATTCACAAAATACTAGGTGATATCATCTCCTTTGCCGAGCTCGAAGATTCGATACACCAGCCGTTTAAAAATTACAGTTCTGGGATGCAGGCAAGATTGGGTTTTGCATGTGCCACAGCGATTGATCCGGATCTATTGCTCGTGGATGAAGTTTTGGCTGTCGGTGACTCTAATTTCTCTAAAAAATGTTTAAACAAAATTCGGCAGCTAAAAAACAATGGCACCTCCATTGTTTTGGTATCGCATGATGAGAATACAGTTAAAGAATTTTGCAGCAGAGGCTATGTCTTTGAACATGGGGAAATAAAATTTGAAGGAGCGATATTTGACTGTTATGAAGTCTATCATCGTCTCATGAAAGAAAGAGAGTTGGCCTATCTTTCTACGATCGACAAGAGGAAGTATTTTGAAAACATTGAGAGGGAAAAGAAATTAGAAAGTGACAGAAAAAATGGGGCCGAAAAGAAGCCTGATTTAAAGATCCGTACTAGTATAATTCAAGATTTAAGATTAGATAATGAACCAATTCGGCTGGACAGACCATTTAGTTTAAAAATTTCATTGTACTGCAAGGACACACACCTTTTTAAGCAACATATATCGGTGGGATTCGCTATTCATATCAAGGCAAGTGTTCGGATCGGGGGCTTAAACACAGCCCAAGCGTTTAGATGGCTTGAAAAGAGCGACTTTAAAGAGGATGTTGAAAATCATTTTTTATTCCACTTTGAAGATGGCATTAAACACATTTCTTCCAACCAGTTTACACTTCTTGTAGGGGTGCACGATGAAAAAATCTCAAGAGAGTTGTTTCTGGGCTTTACTTCTGAATTTGAGGGGTTTAATCCTCTTCATCCTGTAAATGAATTTGGGGATATCATTCCATTTTTAGGGCATGTAACATTGCAGGATTTAGAAAAAAAATAATTTTTCAAGAGTTTTGGCTTGAGTTTCAAAAGTAGTGATTTGATCTTTAAATGGGTTACAAAATCCTTTTATTTCGTCATACTTTTCGATACACGTTTCGATAGCTTCCTTAAGTTTACCTACATTGCCGCGCTCAACAATGGTTCCGTTTTTCCCAGGTACGATGGCTTCAGGAATGGCTCCTGCATCACTGCCAATGACCCATACATCTCTGATCAGTGCTTCCCTAACCACTAATCCAAATACTTCTTCCCATAGGGAAAAAGCGATCAACACATCAACCTCGGAAAAAAAAGCATCGATTGTTTCTCTAGTAAAAGGGGCTACGACCTCAAGCTCGCCTTTGATTTTAAAATGAGCACCAATGCCTGTATTGATGCCTAACTTTTTTTCACTGTCTGTTAAAACGAGTTTAAAATTAGCTGATTGGACCTGTTCAAAGGCCTCCTTGATGAGATGATAGCCCTTCAATTTGGATGGACCGCCCAAATAAGCAAAGGTCAGTTTTCCACCACTTTTGGGTTTCTTCCACGCAGATCCTGGAGGTTTAATGCCATTTTCAACCACAAAAAGTCTTGAATCCTCGACACCTGATTTTTTGTAGCGTAACTTTATGGATTGACTAGGACAGATGAGTTGTTTTGGTTTATCGAGTGCTTTTGTTAAATATTCCTTGCGGATACTTTCTGCTTTTACGTCTTTTGTGCAATTGATGCAGTCAAAAAGTCTCGGGTTTTCAAATGTGCAGGACTCCGATTTTTCTTCAATAAACCTGAACTGCCTGGAACAAATCCACCAATAGTCGTGCAAATTGAGATAGTATGGAACATTGAGCTGCTCAGCTACCTCAAACATGCCAGCACCTAATTTTTGGATGCAGTGAAAATAAACTAAATCTGGCTTAACTGTTCTAAGGGTTTGTTCGAAAAGAGAAAGGTATTGATCTGTGTTAAAGTCATAAGCTTGGTGGGAGAACTTTGAGAGGTTTACAGAAAATACGGGGATATTGTGAAATTTAAATACAGAAAGCTTTTCATGGGTATCTTGGTTAGTGACATTTCCCGCAAATACAGCCACATTGTAGCCCAAGTTCATAAACTCATAAGCGAGCTCTTCGGTTACAACGGTTGCACCACCATAGCTAGATGGAAAGAAAAAGACATTAACAAATAAAATGGTTGGTTTTTTGTTCTGCATAGTAACAACAGTTTTGGGTAACACGGTATCTAAAATGAAAGCCGTCTGAGCTGTTGCTATCTTTTCCAAACTGTAATTTTTCTCTATTTCTAATTTGGCATTCTTGCCCATTTTTGATCTGAGTTCTTTTGATTCAATTAATTTTTTTAGCTTTTCGGTCCATTCCAATGGATCCTTTGCCAAAAAACCGTTTTTTCCGTCAGAGATGGCGCTAAAAAATGGCTGGGTAGGTGAAGCAACGCATGGGATTTCAAAAAATCCAGCTTCTATATATTTTAAGTTACTTTTGCAATCATTGAAATGGTTAAGCATTAAAGGAGCTATAAATATGTGGGTTTGGCTTAGAATTTTGTAATACTCTGAGGAACTTAAAAATGGCAGAATAATGAGTTGCTTTTTCATCGTCTGGAGTGCAGGGGGTACAGTTAGGTGGCCAATCAATAGAAGTCGAAGATGATGGTATTTGCTAAGCACGCCTGCTAACATGGGGGCAACCCAACTTAAATCATCATCGTGAGTGATGGTACCACTTCCATAACAGATTACGATTTGGTCTGAGTCAGATATGTTAGTTGTGGGTCCTACAAAAGTGTTTAATATTGAATTTGGAAGCCTATTTTCCAAGAGAAAGCAAGGATTTGAATTAAGTTGAAGCAAAAATTTTCTTAATGGTTCGGTACTCGCGATTGTAAAATCACACTGTTTTAGCAATCTGCAAAATAACTGTGCACCAGTAAGGAGTTCCTTTTTTAATTTGGGATCGCAGGTTTTTAGAAATGGATGTTTGCTGTACTCTTCAACGTCAAAAACGAGATCATCTACTTCCCACATTGTTTTAATTTGAAAACGTTTACATAAATTTACAACTCGCTGCCATCTTTCCAAACAAGGAACTCGGTAAAACCATACTAATGAAGCGAAAGGTAACACGTTTAAAACTTCTTCGCTTTCATCCCAGGCAGAAAAGCAAAGGTATTCCACTCCAAGCAAATCCAATTCGTTCTTCCTGGCATCCACTCTATATAGTTTACATTGTGGAAGGCTATCTTCAACAATTAACAGGATTAGTTTTCTTTCAGCAGCAAGCGAAATTCGATTTTCCCATCTATGATTTGTGTTTAACTGCTGTACCGGCTTAAGGTCGAGGACCTTAAAATAGTCTCTTAAGCTAGCCCCTTTTAATGATTTTATTTTTCTAAATAGTGAAACTCCTATCCAGAAAAGTAAATTTAAGACTCGCCCATATTTTGTTTCTTTTCTGCATTTCTTTTCTATGGTATGAAACACTTCTTCGTTGAATAAACAGAGTTTTTTAATCGAGGATAGCATTGAAACATTCCAAAATATTAAAGGATTGACTAAGATTCTGGTCAAGTTATTCTTACCATGCTTCTTGGATAGCGCAAGTCATTACAGATGTGATACGCAAGAGGCTTTATTAAATGGCAATAAAAATGAGAAAGGTCTAATGACAACAATCATTTCTGGAATATCAGGCCAGGATGGACATTTTCTGGCAAAAGTTCTCCTTGCTCTTGGGCATAATGTGGTTGGGTGGGAGAATTTAGGATCGGTTTCTAAATCGAGGTATCTTCATAGTAATTTGGCGTATCAGGGAGTTCAGCTCGCAAATTCGGATTCGGTAAAAAAAGAAATTAGGATTTCGGATCCATCAATTTTCATCCACCTCGCCGCCTACAGCTTTGCCAGGCCTCCAAAGGAGCATGAACACAATCTTTTGGATGTAAATTTTTTAAGCGTTTTCAATATCTTAAACGCACTGCGGGATTATGCGCCAAATTGTCGCTTTTTGTTGGCGAGCTCTGCTGAAGTTTTTGGCAGTCCAGATCACTCACCCCAGTCGGAGTCCAGTGCCCTTTCCCCGCGCACTCTTTATGGAACCAG
>JBIIVH010000039.1:0-41869 GCA_044339525.1 Silvanigrellaceae bacterium
CCATTTATAGAGAGAGGGGGTTGAGCAGCCCAATTCCCTGGCTAGGTCATTTAAGGACTGTTGTCCTCTAGAAAACATTTTTTGGACGGCATGTCTACGAAAACTTTCTGAAAAAACTGCCTGTTTCCTCTAATAATCCTCGCCCCCTAAACTTTATTGGATTCGGGCGACAACTATGCTGTCATTGGGGGAGGGGGCAAAAGTAAACACGGAAATGCGATTATTGTCATAAGCAGGCACAAACACTTCGGCGAATCCATCACCATTTACATCACCAACCGCGGATGAACCCACAGTGCATTTCTCATCGGTAAGTGTGGACTCCGAGTAAGACCAATCAGAGACACTTTCTGAATTCGGCTTAAGGAGGTGAGCTCTTTGAGATCCGTCACCTGACACCAAAATCCATGGTTTAGAGTTTGTTTGATTCACCGCAGGGTAAAATGCCAAAGGAGCGCCAGGAGAGGCTTGATTTGGGCCCTTTTGTCTAGTCTGAATGCCTGAAAAGAGGACGTGTTTTATAAAGGATCCCTTTTTAAGATCCTCTGGGATTTCATAGGCAAAAACTCCCGAAGCGGAGGCGGTGCTTTCATGGTTTGTGACCAAAAGATCACGCCTGCCATCAAAATTCACATCCACCACCTGAAGATCGAACGCCGATCCTAGTTTATCGTCAATCACTCGATTCACAAATTGCCCGTTCTCCTGCCAGGTGATAGAAAGCTTTTTGTTAAAAAATTCCGTGGCTACAATAGCCGGAATGGCACTGCCGACCACACCAATCAATTCAAAATGGACATCAGCGTTTTTTGAGATGATGTGTTCCTTCCAGCTTGTGGTGAGGGCCGTGGGTAAGCCAGGATTTTCAAGCCAAAGTAATTCTGTTTTAGCAGCTCCAAATAAAGGTTTATTGGCTCTAGCCGTAACCACATCCACCAATCCATCCCCATTCATATCGACCAAACTGGTTTTGTGGTAAAACCAGCTACCCTGACTCCCCGTGATGGCGTGGATGTTGCTTGAAGAAGTGCTCGCTCCAAGAGGAATAAAGGTCACCGCCCCATTGCCTTTGCCAGGAACCAAAAAACCACCAGAAACCAAAATCCCCTCATTACCAAACACATCTTGACTCACATAAGTGGTGCCATTAGGCCAGGTGATTTGACTGGTAAGTGGGAGGGGTTTAATGGAATCCATTTGAGAAAGGGCGCTTTTTAAATTTGGCACAATCGATACGGTATCTGAAGCAAAAGGCGCAAAACTAGAGATCACTAAACTGGAACCCGAAGCATTATTCAAAATATTCAAAAAAGCAGGTTTGTTTACTTTAATCTCACCTAGTTTCCGAAAAGAGGGCTGATCTTGAGCCAAGGCGTTGCCAAAAGCAACTACACTAAGTGCACTTACGGTGAACAACGAGGTCAGATGTTGTTTTAAAAACATTTGCTACTCCCATGAAAGGTTGGAACCATTGAAATTTTCCAGCACCTTACACCAGATTAAATTCTATAGCAAATGCATACTTTTAGGCAGTTTTCTAAATTCGGACTTACTGTACCCGCACCACGTTGCACCAGTGGGCCCTAGAGCTTAACCACAACAGGCTGACCAAACTCCTTCAAAGGATTAACCACCCATAAGTTTTCTAAGTCCAGCTGTTTGGCAAAGGGCTCAAAAATCGCACGGGAGGGCATGAGTTTTTGGTGATCAACATCCAACTGGCCTGTCACCAGTTCTCCTTCCAAAGAGTGCAAATACCTTTGTTTTAGCTTTCCCAAAAAAACAGTTCGATTGAGTTTTAATTCTATGGGCGGAAGAGGGTCGCTAAACCTTATGGACTTTTTCATAGCCCAATAGCTTTTGTTTTGGTAGGAGCCCGATGGTCTTTCAACAAAAAACGACTCCATTGTCCAAGTTCCTTCAGGCAGGGGAAAAAGAAACAAAGAATGAATTTCAGAATTGCTATTTTTAAATTGTTTTACAAATGTCTTGCGTATTCTTACTTGGTTCGCAAAGGTGAATTTAGCCGAAAGGGCCCCCAAGAGCAACTGAGTCTGGCTCACCACCTGAAGGGCAAGAACTCCTTTTGACTCAAGTTTTGAACTACAAAAGTTTCCAATTCGGCGGGGTTAATCGGCGGCGTCAACGAAGTGCAACCCAAGACAAATTTAAACACAACCAAGGAAAACAACACAAAATTCCAGCCCATCATTTCTCCTAACTCAACTAAACCCCACGGCTTTTATTTAAGTTTCAGAACTCTGTCAATCCGGACGGGATCACTCCTTTTTAAGAGATCTTTGCGAACTGCACCCTTTATGATAACCAACCCGTTGGAGAATCACAAATCATGACTATATTTGATGCAAATCCTAACTTACCCCAGGCGACGTCGGCCCCATCCGGTTTGATGGAGGCCGAAAATCAGAACACACCCTATTTTGATAGTCAAAACTACTTTGCCCTTGGCGGGGCCTTAATCCATCGGACGTGGGCGGCCCTGACGGCGCAAAATTCAGCAGAACCAAAGCAAACGCGCACCCGATCACAGGGTCTAAAATTAGGAGTCAAAAACCCTTCTGTGGAATGGAAAATGGGACCTGTTTTTACCCGGATTTCCACCCATGATTTCACAGACTCCACGCAGAATCCATCGGGTGCTGCACTGATAACTCTACTCACTTCAGAAAGTCCATTTGCACCGCTTCTTTGGCACGTAGGTTTGGAAGGAAAAATCCAACAAGATTACATCACCACCAAATCAAGTAACGCCGCCAGCCCCAAAAAGGAAATCAGCGACAATCTCTATTTAGGACCCCTTATGAGAGTCACTTACCATTTGGGTCCGTGGCAATGGGGAGGGTTATTTTCCTTAGGCCTAGCTCAAGAGAAGTACCATCGCACCATTGAAGACACCAATGGAGGAGAGTCCACCGATTTCGAGTTGGAATACACAGGATGGGGTCTAAGAACTTCCTTTGAGTGGCAATATGCTTTACGACCTCATTTATCCTACACTGGATTCCTAAGTTATGAGCGAAGTCAAATCGAAGGCTCATTTAGAAATTTTAAGCGAAAGGAATCTTCCTACCAGTTTGTGGCTGTACCATTGGGTTTTAGGGTTTATTTCAAATAGGATGAGGAAAATCCCACGGCCATGGAATTATTGACATCGGCTGGGCAACACCCCACCCAAGCCTGCCGCTATGGTATCTCTAAGTGTTTTGTTGGCAAAGTAACGAATTCGACCTTCCTTCTCAGCCTTGCCCACAATTTCCGGAAATCCTCTGAATTTCCATTCCGTAGTGGCAACCTTCCATGTAGACTTCTGGGCTAACTCAGCAGGAGGTTTGATGCTGTTGATTCTGGGTGTGGTTTGTTCCTCCTTGGCTTGCCAACCACTAGACACCGCAACGGTAACCGCATTTCCCCCTTTCAAGCTCATGGCCCGCACCAAATCTTGGGCTTCCTCTGGCTTAAGGTCAGCAACGGCCAACAGATCATCACCCGGCAACACACGGTACAAAGCTCCGAAAGTCACAAGGCCGGCGTTTAAGCTCGATCGAAGCTGACCAGTCCCTAAGATCACGAGGTCGGTTTGGGTATCCTGCCTTTTGAGTTCTTGCTGGAGGAGGTCTGTAAAGCAGTCTGAAAGTTTGGACTGGGTTTCTCGATTTAAAATCAAATCTTTTGAAATTTCAGCCACCTTTTTGTTTTCGATGGTTTCGATTTTTTTCTGCCATTGTATCAGCATGTCTCTCACCACTTCGTCGGCTTTCACTGGGGCACCCAGGTACGTGGCAGGAACAGGTTCACCAATGCCTTCTGCTGGATACGAACCCCCTTCTTTTTCTTCAAATGGATTACAAGAAGAGTAGTTACTAAAGTGAGATTCACACACAAACACAGGTTTTTGAGGCGTCACCTTAAATTTGGTTGAGGGATTGGAGGAGTCCGGCTCAATGTTTAAAACGCCAAAGGACGTACCAAAGCCATGGGTTTGAATCACAGGCACCCCTTTTATATAATGGGCCTGAGGCAAATGGGAATGTCCGGCCACCACACCATCTACCACACCGGGAAACTTTCCCAAAAAGGCAGTGAGTTCATCGGCTTCAGGAGCAGCACAGGCTCCGTCTCCTAATTCTGCAGCCATATTCATTCGACACGATCCACCCGTATGGGTAAGTAACAACACGAGCTGAGCTCCCAGTTCCCTTAATCTTTTGGACTCCGCAGGAACAGATTTTTCCAAAGAAATAAACTGCATGCCATCCATCGCCACCTTTGGAGCAAACTTAGGAGTGGTTTCTGTGGCTGCCCCAATGACACCAATCTGAACCCCCCCCACCGAATAAATTTTTCCTCGGGGCACAGGGAGAGCGTCTTCTTCCGATTGGTCTTGTTTCCTTATATTTGCAGCCAGATAATCGAACTTAGCCTCTTTAAGCAACAATAGCAGGGAGGAGATGGGATGTGAAAAAGGAAAGTTAAAATGAGTTTCCCGGCGGGGAGTCTCCATTTCATTAAAGTCTACAGAGGTAAAATCAAATTCGTGATTTCCAAAGGTACTTGCTTGAATCCCCATTTCATTCAAAAGTGTTAATGTGGATCTCCCTTCAAAAAGATTAGAGAGTAAAGTTCCTTGGTAAGTGTCTCCCGCATCTAAAATGAGGGTATTGGGAAAGTTTTTTTTGTGAATCTTTAGATATCCCGATAGCAAGGGAAGCCCTCCCATCATGGCACTAGGTCCCGAGCCTGTGGCCGAAACCTTAGAGGTCAATTTCACTTCCGTAGGGGCCAAAGAGCCATGTAAATCATTGATGCCTACAATGGAAATGAGAGATGCGCCGGGAGCACTAGAAAACAAACCCGCGGTTTTGTTTTTTCGGACACAGGAGGAAAACACACACAACCAGGCCAAAGCGTTCCATGAAAACCCAACTTTTCTAAAACAGTGCATTTGTTTCCTTTTCTTTTTGCGCTATGAAGAAAGTTTTGATACCCCAGCTTAAGGAAAGAGTCTTACCAGCGTATCTTTCTCATCTTTCAACATCAGTATATTACCAACTTGTTCCGTTAAATAATTTTTTAAATCGCATATGTCAAAGAAGCTACTTTTAGTTTTTAAAAATACGGTTGGTCTGGTTCCAAAAATTTCAAAGCGGAAAATACTTCCCACTTAATCACTCCAGCTAAATCCGATAAAGGGTGGAAGGCATGGAATAATTTCAGTGAGGGAAGGGGTTAAATCTTGAACGTTAAATTTATCTTTGTTCCGTTGTTTTGCTTGACTTTATCTTGTGTCAAGAAAGAGTCCCGAACTCTAAATCGCGGTAACCCCTCAGAATGCGAAAGGAATCTTCCTCTTCAAATCTACATGACCTATATTCCTCCAGAAGGTGACATATTGGCAAAGGAAATCCTGAATAAACACTCCTGTTGTCCCGTTTTGGTGATTCAAAATGGTCATGATGCCACTCAAATTTTTAAGCGGCCCATTGAGTTTTTCGGCACGCCCGACTCAATCTACTTCGTGGATAAGTCCTCTGGCACAAAAGAGATGATAAGTCCTAACGCAACTAATCAAAATTCAAATGACAATATAGGGAGCGCCTTTGCGACTCTCCTACGGAAGTCCCTGTCAGAAAGATCCAGTGATGGCTCGAGTCTCCCAAAGCCGAATGAATCCTCGCTTCAAAATCCAGAATTGAAATTTACGGTGTTTTCATTCCGTGGCAGTTCTCAAAAGCCCCCTGCCCTCATTATGGAATCTGTAGAAATGGGTTGAAACCCAATGCACATGGATGGCAACATCCTTATCTTTAAGGGAGCTCAAAATTTAGCAATGATTCAGAACCGGAAATTCAACCTGACCAGTTTTGGAACAGGGGGTGGAGTCGACTTAAAAACCAAAATTGGGGAAGTCGTAGAGCTTCAAGGAAGCCTTTTCGTAGGTTTTGAAACGATAACTTCCTCTGACAATTTGAAATACATACCAGTTCTCAAGGTTTTTAACAGCCAAAACGAAAACCAACCATTACTAGCCCACCCCCCTGAAGGTTTTGATTCGAGAGAAAAGGCACAAGTCGCAGCCAGAGAACTTTTCCTAAACTTAAGCGAAAAAAATCCTCCGTTTAATGAAAACAGGAAAATACCACAATTATTGTCCCAGTTGCGATCCGCCCAGAACTATTCCCTGACCGTCACTGAGATTGGAAGTGATGAAGTTAAAAAGAAGGGACAGGAGTTTCATTTTAAAAATGTAAATATGGAGGATTATCAAGTTCTTAACTCATGGTCTCAATTAAAACCAGAAAGCAAGGGCGAACTTCGTTTACTAAGAATTGTTTCTGACACTCATGACGTTTCTGATTCAATCGCACTTGCCGCGTTTGATTGGGCCAAAAACCATTCAATTACAGTAAAAGAGAGTGCAGAATTGATTTTGTGGGGATTAAACGGCTCACCCATTTCCCCTGCAGAGACCATACCAGTTTGTGCCCTTTGGAAAGCATTTAACCATCTTGCGATGACGGAGGTAGTACCTTTTTTATCTCCCATAGAATCTCAAGATAATGGATTGTTTTTAGACCCCTTTGCAAAAGAATTTGCTGAGTCCTTTTTCTCAGATTTGGAATCAGAAAGACTCATCACAGAGGCCACACTAGATACTGAAATCGTTAGCTCTCTAGTGCGATCCAACCAAAATGTGAAAGAATTGATTTCTTATCATCTTAAAAATATGATTCAACTGGCAAAAAATATAAAAAATACTCAAACCAGTGATCAAAAAGAAACTCTTGCAAGAAAATTAGCAGAACATTTAGCTTATCTCGTTTCACCTTCGGGCCAGAAGATACCATTGTTTGCTCGATCTCCTTTTTCAAATGAGTCTATGGACACCGTAAAGTTACACATCTGGGCCAGACCAGGTAAATGGAATGGAAATGAGTCTACAAAATTAACAGATGTGGTTAAACACTTTAAATCCTTAAATGAGTTTAAATTGAGTCCTTCTTTCGACCGCATGTTTTATCGATCCAATATGTCCGCAGCGATGCCAAAAGGCATCAGCACCGTTTTAAACCAGTTCCAGACATGTCAAGGTTCCCGTTTTCCTTAATTTGGCCACCAAGGTGTAAGGTTAGATGAGTCTATTAAAAAACTTTCAACGTATCAAGGAGTATCAAATGAGACCATTGAATCTAAAGTCCTCGATAGCTGTTTATTTATTTATCAACAATTTTTCCATATCTTGTGTCAAAAAATCAGAAAACACTAAAACCAAATCGGGGATTTGCCAGCAAGGCTCTCCGGACTGCGATCCTACTGGCAATCAAGAGGCACCAACAGGGTTCACTTTAGGAAACTACTGGAATGACTACGGAATTCATTCTGGAACCATCCATGCCGATGATTTGATTTTTGCCATTCCTGTTCCTATAGAGGAGCCAGAAGAGACCGCTAGCAAAAGTAAAAACACGCCTATGCAGTCAATCGCCCAAGCTGCAGGATCCCTAGGGAAAGGCATAGGAAGAGCCATTTTGGCGCCAATCAACTTTGGCAGAAGCCTTTTCACGAGAAAAGCGGTTCAGTCTCCCAACCAACAAATTGAGGTGCACCATCAGGAGATCAAACCCAAAAAAGTATTAGGTTATTGTTGGTACGCAGCACCACTCATTAAAATTAAAGAAGGCGAAATTCCAGCCATCGACTGGTCCAACGCGGCTTATTTGGCACCAGACCTTCTTACGGATGCAGAGATTCAAACTTCTAAAACGGAAGTGATTCAAATGGCCCTAGAGGACGCTAAAGATCAATTGAAGAAAAAGAAAGATATAACAGGCTCCGGCGTATTTGGACTCAGTGAAATCGAAATCAACAATGTGAGCGAAATTCTGGATCATGCCGTTGGAAAAAATGGAGATATGGGTCAGTCTATTTTCGCCATTGCCCGAAAGCCACTCCTGAATTTAGGCTTGAAGTTAGCGGTGAAAGACTACCCAGACTATATAATAAAAGTGATTGAAAAAATGTCTCCTTATATATACGTTGCGAGTAAAAATGAAACGGTAATGAAGTTTCTCGATCCGGAAAGTAAGCACAGAAACGTAGATGGCTGGCTTCTCAGAAGAGCCATTGACGCGCATCTATTCCCTGTGATGCTCAAGCAATTCGAAAGGGACAACAACAAAGATAGCCAAACCATTGCCAAAGAACTTTTGAATCCCCTACTGGGACTTGAAAGTGGACTAGAGTTTACATTTGAGTCCAAAAATCTGACCTCAGGTACGGGTGTCACTCCCCAATCCCACTTGGTATTCAAAACGGTAGCCGAAGCCATTTACTTGGCCGGATGGAAAAAAGGAGCCCTGGAAAATTTAATACCAGACACAGAGGCAGAATCGGAAGTGAAAAAACAAGAGATCAAAAACTGGTTCGGCCACCTCAGAGAGGCATTAAAAGGCACGGTTACGGCCGTCGTAGGAAAGGAATTCAAAGATAGAGCAGGCTATTGCACCAATCGAAATTGGGTATCCGACTCCACCCAAACCGCATTGGAAATCCGACTGTCGGATGTGGCCAACCGCTGGTAAAAAAATTCAATTTCCGTGATTGATTTGACCAAAATCAAAAGGGTTGGTATGTGCTCACTGGCCCGCTTTTTCCAGCATGATACCAAAATTCAGGGGCTCACTACAAAGGGGGTTCGAAACGTTGAGCGAAATCCTTATTTCTTACACACCTCCTATTTTATCCCAATCTAACGGCAAGCCTGCTTTAAAATGGGCCGGTGGAAAATCCCAGTTGCTGGGGCAGTTGCTCCCCTATTTTCCCAAGGGGTTTGCAAGATACCTGGAACCTTTCCTGGGGGGAGGCGCGGTATGGTTGAAATTAGATCCTCAAGGACCCTGTCTGCTTTCGGACTCTAATCAGGAGCTCATAAATCTTTACCAAGTGATTCAAGATAATCCAGAATTACTCATGAAAAAACTAGATAAATTAACAGAAAATTACTCCGAAGAGTTTTATTATGAATTGAGGCAAACCCAACCTAAACCGCCGGTGGATAAAGCCGCCCGCACCTTGTTTTTAAACAAAACGGGCTTTAATGGACTTTACCGACAAAATCGTAAGGGAGAGTTTAATGTGCCTTTTGGGAAGAGGGAAAAGTGCCCTGCTTTGTATGATCCCCAAAATCTTTTGGCGCTTAGCCAAAGATTATTAAAGGCAAATTTGTACTGCATGGATTTTGAGGAACTACTAGATCAGGCAGGAGAAGGGGATTTTGTGTATTGTGATCCACCTTACGAACCCCTTTCTGCCACCTCCAATTTTAAATCGTATACCCATTCTGGATTCACACAAGATGATCAGATCCGACTGCGGGATGCTTGCGCCAGGGCCGCCAAAAGAGGGGCTTATGTGGCTGTTTCAAACTCCCATACCCCCTTTATTCTAGAACTTTATTCCTGGTGGGAGATTCATGAGTTAACCGCCAGCCGCAACATCAATTCCAATGGTAAGGCCCGAGGGAAAATTTCTGAAATTCTGGCGTTACTTTCTCCTCCAACGGCTTAGGTCAGAGAACATATGAATTTGTCCTGCAATTGTCTTACTAAAGTCACTCAAATTTAGGCTTTCATTTTCGGAATGAGCTAGAGTATAAGGGTCTTCAATTCCCACCAAAATGGCAGGAATGCCACCCAGCTCTTCCACTAGAGGAGTCACAAATGGAATGCTAGCCCCACACCCTATCCATTGGGTTGGTTGCCCATACCCAGCGGCCAAGGAGCGGGCTGCGATCTGGTAAACCTCATCGTCCGGATTGGACATCTTCCACCAGTCCCCAAGAGCCTCTTCTGTGATCTTCAACTCAAAGCCCGGAGGACACATGGCTCTGATGTGATTCTTTAGGAGGTCCATCACCTTTCTAGGTTTCATATGGGGCACAATGCGAATCCCAACGCGGGCCCAGGCGCTGTCTTGGATGACGTTGGAGGCTTGTTCCCGGGATCCACTTTGGATGCCATTAATGGAAAGACTGGGTTGGTGCCAAAGATTTTGAGCAAATTGACTCTGGGGGCTCAAAAAACCCAGGGAAGGCAACAGACCCGTACAATCCCTGGCCGATTTTGCTATGTGCAAGGAAACAGAAGAAAGATCTATTCCTAAATCCGTTTGAACATCATCATAAATTCCAGGGATCAAAATTTTCCCCTCAGAATTTGCCAATGAACTTAAAATCAGGGAAAGCGCTAAACTACAGTCGGGTAGAATCCCCCCCCAAAGTCCGGAATGCACTGGCTGGCGCAGAGCAAAGAGTTCAATATCCACGCTCACTAAGCCCCGCAGCGCCGTGGTAATGCTGGGCACCCCGGAGTCCACATTGGCACAATCCGTAAGTATCATGGTGTCCGCTCGAAGGGTGGAAGCGTATTGGCGCACAAAATTTCCAAGATTTGGGCTGCCGATTTCTTCCTCACCTTCAATCAGAACCTTTACATTAACCGGAAGCTCGCCTAGGGTTTTCAGGTAACTCGAAATCGCTGCCACATGGGCCATGATACCTGCTTTGTCATCGGCCGTTCCTCTTCCATATAACCTTCCTTGAGAGACTGTGGGTTCGTAGGGGTCCGATCTCCAACGGGCACGCCGACCTTCCGGCTGAACATCGTGGTGGGCATAGAGTAAGACCGTGGGTGCCTCTGATTTATGAACCCAGGAAGCATAAACATAGGGGTGGGTATTGGGGATTTTAAGGATCTGCACATCCGATAAACCGGCCTCCTTTAAAGCTTCCGCTGTGGCTTCCGCACTCCACTCCATTTGGTTTTGGGCTGATTCCTGGCTGCTCACACTCGGAATGCGCACGAGCTTTTCGAGCTGTGATTGAAACAAAGTCATGTTTTCTTTTGCAAAATCAAGTACTTTTTTAGGGGCTATGGATTCTTGGGATACCTTTACATCAACTCCTGAAAGGTGGGAGTGGTCTAGCAGACACCCGGGAGGGCAAGAAGTGGGATTTTTGAGGGAGTCCATGTCGTGTTCTCCGATGGCTAAAAATCTGTGGTATGATTCCTGTTCACCGTACTTCACCCCTTCGCAAAGCTCAAGGAACCTAAATGGAAACGTTAAAGTTTGTGTGGCAATGGATGATAGGCCAGTGGATCTCGTTTCTTATCTGGTTCATCCTTTTCTCATTGCCATTGGGGGATGGTAGGACCTGGCACCAGTCCCTATACGAGGTGGTCTGGGTCCATTCTGGATTTCTGGCTCTCTTTGAAGAGCAGCCTCGGGACCCACATGGGAATTCGAGCACTCCCCTGCCCACCCCTACCCCGGCTCCCATTGAACCAGAAAGGGTGATAGAAGAGCTTTCCAAACCCTTTCGGCGAGCTCCGGAACCCCAGGCTAGCCCCTAAATTTCGCTTGAAAGGGCTTGAGCCTTATGCTAATGTGGTATGTTGGTGCATTTTTAAACATCGAACTTGATTTTCTCTTTTTTTGATTCCTAAGCCCCTGGTTTATGAGCACAATCCCACTGGTTATGAAGCCTTTGTGAAATAGAGATTTTCAATTGTCTATGGATATACAGATTAACGGGAGGGTTTCCTTGAATCCTAATTACCAGATTCTAGAAAATGTTTTAAGACTTGATTGTGATGCCGCTGTGGTAACAGCCGAATTTAGAGCCGCCCAAAAAGAATTGGCCGAACTTCAAAAAAAGAGTAAAGTCTCGGAAGACCTGATTGTTAAGGCCAAAAGTGAAATGAGTTTTGCCGAAGGGGAGCTGCGACGCGCCTATAAACGTGCCGACGACATCGAGGAGCGCAAAAGCCAAAGAAATCAGAAACTTCTAGCAGCCAAGACCGATGAGGAACACAAATCTCTTAAAAGAGAAGTGGATAACCTGGATAAGGAAGCCAGAGACTTAGGCCGGCGATTGGAAGAAACCGAAACTCGCATCGAACATTACAAAGCCCTTTACTTTAAGTCTCAAGAGGAATTGGTAAAGGTAAACGACACGTCCGCTCTAGAGCGGGAAAAAGCCAAACAAGCTGAAGACAATTCCAGCGCAAAACTCGCAGAACTCAATGCGGTACGGCAAACCTTTTTGCAAAAACTAGACGACAGACTTTATCAGCATTATTCAAGACTTTCCAAAATCACCCGCAATCCCCAAGGGCCTGTCACCCGCGTGATAGACCGCACTTGTGGCAATTGCCACCTGGGCCTCGCCCCTCAGCTTCTTAATAGCATTGCCAAAGCCAGTGTGGTGGAGTTTTGTCCCACTTGCCATCATCTTTTATTGCCCTCTCACCCCCACTCCTAAGTTTCCAAACCTTATGATCCAGATGGATTCTGGATCTAGCCCTTCGAACGCCAAAAGACCACCCTCCACAGACGCTAGCGTTCAAAATCAAGCTAATCTCAGTGGGGCTGGTAATGCCCCAACCCCTAAAGACCCTTTAAAAGCAGTATCAACTGTGATGCAGCAACAATGGCCCGGTTTTTTTGGACAAGCTTTAAAAAAAGGGTTCGCTCCGAAAAGCATCCAAGACGTAATGAAATCCTCAAATTTTGGGAAGGATTGCGAAGCTGGCTTTGAAAAATTTGATATCTCTTTTAGAATCACAGAGATGAGAAACTATACGGAACATGTGAATAAAGACCCCTCTCCTACAGAAGGGCGAGCCAAGGTTCAAAAACCCCACTCATTTCTCTGGAAGATCCCCCATGGCCTATTTGGATAACAGCATGGAAAACGGCTGCCAATCGAAGACAGACCCTCACGCTTCCTTCTCAAAGCACAGCAAGCTTTCAGTTGAATTCCCAAGACTTTCCTAGCGGCGAACAACTGTCCCTAAACCTTAGCTATAGGTTTACAGAACTTTCAGGAAGAGACGCGGTGTATCAAACAACCTGTTTTACCGGCAATCTCTGTGAGAGTGGCGATCCCAGTCGGTCCTGTTCCGTCAAGCTTTGTGCCCCCTCGGTCCCCGGAAGCCCAGGAACAGAAGTGAGCCGTGACGCTAATGGTCATCCCATTTTTAATCCCAATGAAGGTCTCACTAGAGTGATAAATACGGCTGAATTTTCCTATAAATTTAGTTGTAGACATCTAACCACATTGCCTTAAATAGAAAATAGTTCGGATCATGTCAAAACCCTCTATTTTACAGTATGACTCGGTCGCTCGCTTCGTTAGAGACATGTTAATCTGGAAAAAGGAACATGAACCGAATTTTTCCATAAGGGGAGCCGCAAAAAAGTTACCTCGTTGCCCCCCTTCACTTGTTACGTTAGTGATCCAAGGAAGAAGAAAGGTAACACCAGAAAGAGCTAAAGATTTTTCTCAACTTCTAGGACTCGACGCTCAAGAACGCAGAATTTTTCAGCTTAAGGCCCAAAAAGAGTACGGAATGAATTCTATTCCAAGCCCTGATTTCTTTAACGAGTCTCAGTGGTATGCGCCATCTCATCATGGGAGCCCTAAAAAGGAAGACAAAAATCCTGCACCCACTGCTAAAAGACACAAGGACAATCATTTTTTGGCGCACTGGCTCCATCCCCACATCAAAGACATGGTTCGTCTCAAGGGTTTTTCCTACTGCGTGAGTACCCTGTTCCAAATGTTAGAAGGATTGGCAAGCAAAAAACAAATCGAGCATTCCCTAAAATTATTGTTTTCCCATGGGTATTTTAGGAGAACTTTAGAGGGAAGGATTGTAGAAAACGTTGATGTTACTGAATCTAGTGATGACATCCCTGCCAAAAAAATTCGAAAATTTCATAAAAAAGCATTAGAAATTGCCGCTCAAAAAGTAGAAATGATTCCTTGCACCCAACGTGAAGCCCAGACGATCCTGCTGGCTTTAAACCACGATTCATTTCTTTTGCTCAAACAAAAAATAAAGGATTGGAGCGAAGAAGTCACCGCTTTTGCCGAAGCCAATCAAACAAACAACGAAATACTCTACCAAGTCGTTTTAAACCTCTCCCCCATTGCTGGCTCTTCTGAAAATCTCAATTCTCACTCAAATAGGAGAACAAATGAACTGGAAAAAAATCGCTAAAGGCATCGTTTTAGGATATATTTTATCTTTAAGTTTATTGGCATGTCCAGTAAGAGCGATCGCCACATCCAAGGTAGGTAATGGAGGCGATGTGGTCGTTCGGTTTTTGGAAGACACCAAAGCGGCGCTGCGAGTTACAACCGAGAGCCTACTAATAAGCTTGGAAGAAAAAGATCTCCAAATTTGCAACAAAGTGACAAGACTAAATGCCAACGAAAAAAATCATTGCAACATCACTCTGAATCATCTTTTGTCCAGCTACCGGAATCATTTTTACCGCAAACCGGCAAATGAGCTCAAGTTGAGCATCAATGAACTTTACATTACGAAGGAGTGTTTGGACCTTTTGACGGAGCAGAGGGAGGGCGAAAATTAATAGACTCCATGAGTGAGGCAATGGGAATCTATGCCATTTCTCAGGGAATCATTGGCGAGGAATTTGGAATCACAGATTATTTTGCCTGTCGGGTGAATCAGCTCGAAGGTCCTATTAAGTTTAGTTTCCCCATTCCCACTCAACGCATCTTTTTCGATGGCCTATCTGATTCATTTCGCCTATACTCTAGTTACCATTCTGGGACTGAAAAATTTCCTAGAGACGGAGAATGATCTTTTGGATTGGGTGACTCAGACACCGAAAAATTAAATTTAAAAATTTCCATTTTTGAAAAAGATAACTGCGAAAAATATAGAGAAAATGCCTCCTTAGGGTCTAGAAATCTACTGCTACAACTAATCAAAACTACAAAGTTACCCGATGATTCTTTTAAAACGGAGGTGTTAGATTCTAAACATCTTCCCGGAATTAATCCGCTATGTAGCCAAGAAAGAACCCATCTCACATTCTCTTCCGTTTTTAAATCCCAAGAGGGACACCTATTTGAACTGAGCCTAAAATACGACTATTCTGTTGGAATTTCTGGATCAAGATATCCATTTTTAAATTCCGATTTTATCTCATTGTTTAAAAGTAAACTGAAACGGCGCTAAAGTAAACGAGATCTGAAGTCAGATATTCTGATTGACATTCATCCTAATCCAGTGTTAGCTTGAGGCCATTAAGAAACTTAAGGGAAGGTATGGTGCAAAACACAGAAAACCTGTTATTCGCCATCCAATCTGTCACTACCTCCGTTTTTGGAGAGTGCCAAATCTGGCTCTTTGGAAGCAGAACAGATGATGCCAAAAAAGGGGGTGACATGGATCTCTTAGTCGTAGCCCCTACTGAAGCTGAGCGTGGCAGACTCATGCGACTTGAGATGTCATTTCTGGTCCAGTTAAAGGAGCAGATAGGAGAACAAAAAATAGATCTGGTTTTCGCACCCGAAGAATCCCTATTGTCTGATCCTTTTCTTCAATGCATCAAAGATAAAATTCGACTTTAATTTGGAAAAATTTTGAAAGCGGCCTCTGAAGGCCGTGCTTTTTAGTGTGCTTAGAGGGGGCAAGTAATTAAACAAAAGCAGATCAAACTTGTAGACTCGTTTTGTCCTTTTTGCTGAATTGGTTGACATAAGTAGCCCCTGTTTAGTAAACTCCGCCCTCATTAAGGAGGGTTTTAATTTTGTTTGATTATGAGAATTTTATAAACACCACTAAGATCCTTCTACAATTTGGCGGAGAAGCTGAATGTCGTTCTGCGGTGAGCCGGGTTAATTACGCCGCTTTCCACGCGGCACGCAACTATTCAAGCAAAATGCCATCGTACAACAAAAAAGAAACACATTGGGAAGTTTATGAAGAGTACCAAGTACACCAAAATAAAAACCTTCGAGAGTTAGGGGACAGCTTAGAATTACTATTCCACAGGAGAGTTGAAGCAGATTATTTTCCGGACATGACAAAAGCGAAGAGAGTCTTTAACAGAGAGGAAGGAAAACTCGATCTAGCCGCCGCAGAAAAGATAATCTCAAAAATCAAGTCTCTCAAAAACGCAAAATTGAAATTTTAAGAGCTTCTTTCAGTCCAATCTCATTTCTAATAGCTTCTCGGAGCGTGTGAGTAAATTCAGTATCCGTTCCAAGATATTGGAAAAAAACTTCTTTTCCCCTCTCATTATAAAAGGGATCATCGGTTAAATCTAAAAACAGACTCTTGCCTATTCCAAGTTGGGAAGCAAGTAAATAAACCAACTCTTTGTAATCCTGGGTTAACGGAGCAACACTATTTAACGCAGGATAAGCCATAGGATTCGCCACAATAGCATCCTTCACGAGTTAGCACCTCCAACCTATCGGCAAGATATCAGTAAACTTTAACAATGACAACAAACATTTTATAAAGGTAAAAAGACCAGATACTGCGGACCTTTAGACAAGGTTGGTCTGAAATCTGGGGTCCATTATACTTTCACCTCACCAGACTCTTTTTGGATGTAAATTGAGGTTTTAGTGGAATGGCACTTAGCTTACTAGCCAGTTGTTACCTTCCTATACTCAACCCATTGAACTTAAGGGGAGAAAATGGTGGCGCCTCCCAGAATCGAACTGGGGACACGCAGATTTTCAGTCTGCTGCTCTACCGACTGAGCTAAAGCGCCATCCATGTTGGCTTTGTTAATGTCATTGGAGAGGAATGTCAAGGATTTGGAGGTTCTCTTGTTTTTGCTACATTTTAAAGATTCTTTAGACTCAATAAGCTGCAATGTTCCTCCACTGGCATTGAGGATCAACGAAGGACTTTCGTGGTGGTGTCTTGAGTGCTGGGATGGAGCCACTGGGGGTGGCTGATAAGCCTAGACTGCACGTGCTCAGACTCCGGCTCGCCTGGTACATATGGCTTTGTAGAGTTCTCAAAGGTGGCTTTCCACCTCAGCGTGAGTGGGTTTTGGAGAGCTTCCAAGTGCGTGTGAGCCAAAGTGGTGGTTTTGTTGGTGCCACTGGCCGACCCATAGCCCACATAAAAACCGGCCGCCAGTAGACTGGCCCGCACCGCCGTGGCGCTGCAGTAGGTGTAAAGTTGCCCACCATGCTCCTGGCAACAGAGCTGAAACAGACTCCGAAAAACGGAGCTGTGCCAAAGATGGGGATGCACGGAGGGAGAGAAAAAATCATAAAAAATATGATGGGCTGGATGCTTTTCTAGGTAAGCCCGTTGTTCTTTTAAAACCTCTGGAAAATCTCCTGGCAAAAATGTCCATTTAAAGGTTTTTTGATGGGGTTCATGCACCACGATTTCATGGGATGAAATGAGATTTTGAATGGACTCACTGTAGGGAATGGCATGGGGCATGTGCTCTAAATTTTCCAGAAGCGCCACCAAGCCCAAATGATCCAGGTCAAAACTGACCACATGGAGAGATTTCAGAAGTGGGTTTTGCCGAAAGGCCTCCCAGGAAGCCAAAACCTGTCCGGCACAGCCCATCCCCACGTCGTAAATCACCACCTTTTCCAAGCTGGTATGGGCAATCCCGCTGGGATGGACGTAGAGGTCTTGAGCCTCCCGAACGGGCCCCACCTGACCATGCAGCCATTGGCCAGTTTGTTTGTGGGCAAAGGTTTTTACCCCATGGATGGTTTGCACCAGAGAGTAGTGGTTGCCAGCGTAGCCGGAATCCTGGACGAGGGGAGGTGAAAACGGGGACATAAGGGCACTTACTCCAAACTTAAGCAAATCCATAAAAAAGATCAAAAAAATGAGCACTCACTGGCGCGTTTCGCAAATGAGTCACTAAAATTTTAATGAGTTTTAATCTGTTTTTAAAAAGAAGTAAAGAAAAAATGGAGCGGGAAACGGGTCTCGAACCCGCAACCCTCAGCTTGGAAGGCTGATGCTCTAGCCAATTGAGCTATTCCCGCTAAAAAGGTGGTGGGAAGGAGTGGATTCGAACCACTGAAGACGTAAGTCAGCAGATTTACAGTCTGCCCCGGTTGGCCACTTCGGTACCTTCCCTTGACCGGGTGAGGTTCTGTCTATAGTGATTCGCCCCCCCTGTCAACTCAGAACCAGGGATTTTCCGGCCGAATTTTTTTTATTCTGTAAAAAGTTCATGTTTTTGAAAGCATCCATTTCCAAATAGGATTTCCACATTTGGCGGTAGTAACTCCAGGTTTGCTCTTCTCTTGTGCTAAACCTAAATCGAATGCCATCCAAATAATCACTTAAAAAGTCCAGATCCAATGGTTTTAAATTCGTCTGGGGATGTGTCTTCACGTACCTGCCAATGGCCAATCGTTTTTCAGGAGAAGATAACCCTTCCCATTTCAGGAGCTTTAACTCAATTTTAGCTCGCACTTCCGCCTGATTCATATGGGTTGAACGCGTGCACCAACCCGCAAACACGCAAGGCAATCCGGTCCACTCATTCCAAAGATCGGCTAAGTCTAAACACCGTTCCCTCTGGCTTTCCGTTCTTTCAAACCAATTTCTCAAAGCCAGATCCCCAATAAAAAGTCTTGCGGTGATCGCATTATCCCGAGATGCATACTCCCCACCCTTTTCAGAAATGAGCCATTCTTCAAATTCGGGGGTGGGTAAGGAAAGAATGGAATCAGAAGTATTCCAAAACTCTAAACGAAAGCCGCTGTAGGCAAAGAGGCACTGAAACAACCACTGGCTTTGGGCACTGTGGGCATTGGAAAACACACGAATGGCCACGGGCGCACCTCCTAGGGAGGCTAAGCCTAATTTGGACATCCAATCCGGGGGAGGCTGAAAAACCCGGCAACGCACCTCATCCCACGTTTTCCCCTGTGAAGCCTTCACCTCATGGGGGGCTAAAAAAACACTGCGCACCTTAGACTGGGCGGAGATGCCAAACCCTTCCACCAAATGGCAGCCCGACCTAAGACCAAAAACCGCCGAAGAACACCCCACCAAATCTAAATTGGAATCAATGTTCTCATTGAGTTGAGCCGGGCTTGGAAAGCAGATCACTTCGGAATCGTCCAAAAAATAGGGCAACATATTCAAATAGGACACGGCACCAAGCCTCATGGGGATCCTTCTTTTTGGGCCAAATCCAGGAGTTTTTTGGCCTGGGCAAAACTTTCAGGGGTAAGCGTTTCTCCCGAAAGCATTTTGGCCAGTTCCTCTTCACGCTGATGCAAATCCGCCTGAAGGATGCTACTTTTGGTTACTCCGTTGGCCACCGACTTGGAAACAATATAATGGTTTCCCGCAAAACAGGCTACCTGTGGTAAATGGGTGATGCAAATGGCCTGCTTGTGCCTGCAAAATTGAACCAATTTTTTTCCCACAATGGAAGCCACTCTGCCACTCAAACCAGAATCAATTTCATCAAATACAAACACGCTTAGGCTCTCAAATGACATCAAAACCGTTTTAAGAGCCAGCATGATCCGAGAAAGTTCGCCACCACTGGCCCCACGATTTAAAGAAACCGGAGGATGACCAGGATTGGATTGAAGCATAAACTCACACCCCAGCCAGCCCCCCCGATGAAGAGGTTGAATGCCCGAAATCACGCCTGCCTCACAAAGCTCAGAAGGAACCTCCAGGGAGGGAGTGGAGGGAAAGAGTCTGCAATGAAACTGGGTATGGGGCATTCCCAAGGCGGAAAGCTCTTGACCTATCTCCTGTTCCAAAGGACGAATGGCCGATTCCAAGGCAACCTTAAACTCCTGGGCAGCGGCCTGAAACTGGTTGAGTGTGCTCCTGAATTCCTGGGAAAGTAGGGATTTTTTTTGTGTGATCTCATCAAAAGCACTGAGTTTCTGGCGCAGAGTTTGAGCGTAGGCTAGCACCTCATCCACCGTAGACCCAAAGCGGGCAAGTAGCTTTTGGTAGATGGCCTCCCGCTCCAATAGGGAATCTTGTTCTGAAGAATCAAAGGTAAACTGCCTGGCAATGGATTCCACGCCTTGAATATCGGAGTCTAAAGAACTTAAGGAGGATTCAAAAAGGGTCTTTCCCTGGAAATCCCGTAAATCAGAAATCAGCTGCGAAAAAGAGGGGTGTTTGGTGAGTTTATCCATTTGCTTTTTGCTTCTAGTAAGTAAATTAAGACAACTTTCTTCGCTGTCACGCAATAAACCAAGAATGGATTGACAAGACTGGAGCACCCCTTTAGACACCTGACTTTTTTTGATTCGATCTTTTATGGCGTCCCACTCCTCAGAACTCACCCCAGCCGATTCAATCAGAGACAGTTCAAAATGGTTCAATTCCCTTTCCCGCTTTTCACGCTCCAGGGCGGAGGTGCACTGCACCCAGTTTTTCAGGAGGGACTCCAAATTCTGGAAAATCTCGGATAGAGTTTGGGCTTTAGCCTCTAAATGACCATGCCGCACCAGGTAGGACATGTGTTTGCTCATATCCAACAAATTCTGATGATCGAACTGAGAATTGATGTCCACCAGCTCTTTCATCAAAAGTTGCACGGTTTTATGGGTCACAGGTTCATCATTAACATAGCTTTTGGTGCGAGAATTTTTGAAAAACTGACGTTTTATGAGTAGCGTTACCTTAGAGGTATCAGACCTATCCGCTTCTTCAAAAAAGGAAGGAAAATGCCGCAACAAGGGATGGGACAAATCTAGCTCAAACGTGGAACAAATGGTGGCCTGATCCTTACCCACAAAAAAACCATCGGGATCCAGTCGCCCCGTGGCTAAGGCCGTAAGGGAATGCACGAAAATGGATTTTCCAGCCCCCGTTTCCCCCGTAATCACATTAAGCCCGCTGCCAAAGAACACCTCCAGGTGTTCGGCAATGGCCACATTTTTGATCACTAATGCCCTTAGCACCTGCTTAACTCCCTGATGCAATCAAATCTTTCGGAAATTCCCCGCTTGGTTCAAAATCACGAGTCCCAAGCTCAAAAGAACGAGGATGGGAGCCAAGGGTTTATCCACCCAAAAAGATAAGAACCACGCAAAAGCTCCAACTCCAATTTGCAGTAAAATTACGTTTGGCCTCCATACGCTTCCTTTAACCGAATAAAAACAAGGTAACACAAACAAACCCGCCACCAACATCCCACCCATGCTTAAGATGCAACTCAAAACAGCTGTTGTGACCCCAAGGGAAAAAAGGCGATTGAATTTTTGAACCGGAATACCCATGAGCTGCGCGTACTCCGCATCACTGACCCAAAGATCAATTTTGGATTTTAGTCTTCGAATCACACCCATGGACACGACCAATATCATACCCAAAAACCAAACATCTTCCCACGTGGAAAGTAAAATATCTCCAAACAAAACCTGCTCAGGCTTTAACCCGGAAAATGAGTTTCCATAGAGCATTAAAATGCCCAAACTCACAAACACAGACACAGAAAGCATGGAAATCGCCTCTGGGGGCATATTTCCATTGTGACTCCATCGATCTTGAATCCACTGGCCCAAAAAGGCACACACCCCCGCCGAAAGGGTGACTGCCACCCACTGAGGGATATTTAGGGTTCGCGTGAGCCATAACCCCAGTATCACTCCTGGGATCACCATGTGGGACGTAGATTCCACTAAGGAAGAGCGACGTCGTAAAACCACCACTGGACTAAACAAGGAGCTCAAGGCGCAAACCAATAAAGTCACTACTAAGGAAACACGGGCAAAATCATATTCCCACAGATCCATAATGGGTCTTAGAAGAGAGGCAAGCGAATCATTCATGCCTGACACCGATGTTTGGTAAACTCGCAGGAAATGGAACAAACCTCTGAATTATGGGTTCTTTCAAATAAAATGGTCTCCGATAAATAATGGGAAAACCCTTTAAAATGATGATCCACCATGATGGCCACCGTCTGAGCCTGATGCGTGAGATCGTGCAAACATTCCATGAGCTGCGCCTGACAGCAGGAATCAAGGTTGGCCAGTGGTTCGTCCAAAAAGAGAAAATGAGGCCGGTGGCGCAAGGCCCTAGCCACCAACGCCCGTGTCTTTTGACCTCCACTCAAGGTACCGAAGGGTGTGTCTTGATTTTCCCAAAGCTGCCAGTCTTTTAACAAGGAATCCACATGGGGTGACTCCTTTTTTCCCGAATTCCCGGCATCACCGAGGGTTAAAAACTCCCGAACGGTCATGGGGAAATAAGTGTTGATTCTGTGATGCTGAGGCACAAATTGGATGTTTTTGGAGTGGTCTACAGCCCCTTCCATCCACACTCTACCGGAAAGAGGGGTTTCCAATCCCAGCCAGGTTCTTAGAAGTGTGCTCTTACCGCATCCATTTGGGCCTATGATGGCATAAAACCCACTTTCGGATATCTCTCCCGAAAATGGTTTGTTCAGTGGTTTATCATTTTGGAAACCCAATACCAGATCTTGCCAACGTAATTTCATTTGATAACCAGTGGAGACTTAATCACTTGGGCCACATTACTTTGCCACATTTCAACAAGGGGATCTAAATTTCCCCCAGGCTGAGTGCTCCAGGAATCACTCTTTAATTTTCCAGCCACTTTAAGCCCTAAGTCTTTGGTCACTACGGTTTGAATTTTGGGGGGTGTTTCTGGATCTAAAAACACAAATTTTACGCCCGTATTTCGCACCCATTTAACCTTTTCTCTTAATAAAGACGGCGAAAGATGGACGTGATGCTGACCACCAAACAATGGTAAAATCTGTACACCAAAAGCAGCCGCAAAGTGATGATAACCCGCATGAACGGTAGCAAACGAAACAGGACCTTTAACCGCTTTTGACCAACTTTTTCGCAGGGCATCTGATTGAGTGCTCACCATTTTTTGAAACTTTTGAAAACATCGAGTGGCTTGGGCGGCATCCAACACCTGATGTTGAATCAGTTTGGTTTGAAGCTTTTGCACCGCTTCTAAAGCCAGATCGGGATTCAACCAAAAGTGAGGGTCCGATTCTAATTCCACACGGGGCACCAGGGTGATGGAATCGAGCAAGGAGATCCAAATCTTTTCTTTCCCTTTTGACTTGAGGATAGGATTTAAAAACTCTTCATAATTAGGGCCCACCCATATCACTATCGCCGCCTCCTCCAGCTTCATCCGGTGAGAGGGTGTTAGGGAGAAGTCATGGGGATCCTGGGTTGCGTTAACCAGCTCAGAGATCACAGAGGCATCCCGCTCACACATGGCTTTTTGGGAAAAGTATCGAGCGGCTGGGGTGGTGGCGAGCACCGATGAGGGCTGATTTGATTTTGGAGCCTGAGAATACGCCACGATGGGTGTGACCCATGGAAAAAAAACAGCCCAAAGGGCAACCCAAAAAGTAAAAGTCATTAAATCCTCAAATTCGCGTTTTACGGATGTACATCATGAGGTTAGGTTTTGGGAGCCAATCCATCCACCAAAGAATTTCGATAGGCCCGCCACGCGGGTAAGAAACCAAGCACGCCACCAAAAAGGACCAAACCCATCAGATACAGCCACTCCTCAGTGGTGGGTATCCCAAGTGGCATCTGTAACCCAAATTGCTCAGCAATCCAAGCCTTAAGTGTAAAAATGAGGAGAAAGCTAAACAAAAACCCACAAACGGTGCCTAAAAAGGCAATTAAAAAAGACTCTCCCACAATCAGGGCATATATGGACTTCGAACCCATGCCGATTGCCCTAAAAATGGCAATTTCACGCCTTCTTTCTTGTAACGATGTGTAAACACTAAGTAACATACCCACCATGCCCACCACCACTACGCATAAACTCACCGCCTGCAAAGCCATTTCTGCATAGGCCACCGTGTTCCATAGTTCGCTCAAAGCCACTCCCGGGATGATGCCCAAGAGAGCCTCTTCCTCAAAGGTGTTCACCTCCCTTTGCAGACTTAACGTTTGGATGCGTGATTTGGTGCGGAGAAAAAACGAGGTGATGGTCTTCACCTCCGGGGGGTTTGATTCCAGGTCTGAAACTTTGGCTTCCTGCCCCGCCACGGGAGCCCCCCCGTCAGCCCAATCCACATGCAGGGCCTCCATGGCCACTAGGCTGATAAACAGGGATTTGTCTAAGGGAGTACCTGTGGGTTTGAGCACACCCACCACATGGAAGGGTTTATCTGCATGGTCTTGAATGGTGACACCGGTCTCTGAAATGCCATGAGCTAGAGCAATTTTTGAACCTACTCCATAGTTTAAAGATCGAGCCACTTCGTTCCCCAAAACGACATCAAATAATCGTTCAAAGGGTTTTCCCTCTAAAAAGGAGAGGGATTGATCTCCCGCGTAACGGTAATGCTCAAAAAAAGAGGTTTGCGTGGCCACCACGCGGCGCCCCCGATGGGAGTCCCCTAATGAGATGGGAATCGTCCACTGGGTGGCGGGGTGGTGTGCGAATTTCTCATAAGTGGAGTAGGAGATGTTGTTGGTGGCATTACCTAAATGAAATACCGAATAAAGCAGAAGCTGAATGGAGCCCGTTCTTCCTCCCACAATGAGATCCGTTTGGCTTATCGTATTGGAAAAACTTTCTTTGGCGGCCACCCGGGTGCGCTGTACCACCAAAAACAAACAAACCGATAAAGCGATGGACAATACCGTCAAACAAAAGGGCAACCTGCGATTCCACACCGACTGCAAGGTAAGCTTAATCAGCAACATGGTTACCACCTTGATTGATTTGCGTAAGAAGCACGGAACGGCTAAAATGTTTTCTCAACGAGGTATCGTGGCTTACAAAAATCACCGTCGAATTTTGCTTGGTTGCGGTTTCGATGAGGGTTTGAACAAATCGATCCCGATGATCCGTATCTAACGAACTCGTGGGTTCGTCACAAATCAAAATTTCGGGTGCTCCCAAAAGAGCCCGGGCGGCGGCCACTCTTTGGGCCTGGCCCACACTAAGTTCCCAGGGTTTTTTTTCCAAGATGGATTCAATGCCAAGGGCCTTGGCCAGCCTCCCCAGTTCTTGTCCGCCATTTTCTCCCAGTTTGGCTTTTCGGGCCGGAGAAACCAGCACGCTCAGCATGATATTGTCTTTAGCACTCAAGTAAGGAACGAGATTAAATTGCTGAAAAATATATCCAATGTGCTGTGCTCTGAAAGCATCTTTCTGGGAAGGCGTGCACTTGGCCAGATCTGTGCCCAATACAGACACCACTCCAGAATGGGGAGACAGGATTCCTGTGATGATTCCCAAAAGGGTGGTTTTTCCCGACCCAGAAGGTCCATATACAAACAAGTGTTCTGTGGGTTTTACGGCAAATTGAGCGCACTTAAAGGCAGGTCTTGACGTAGCTTGGGCCTCCTTTAAGCGGGAGGAGTAATCAAATTCCACATCAGAAAGCTGAACGGAGAACGGGACCACGTCTAGATTCATCGGTCTACCTCAAAACTCCTAAACTCAAAAAGAGCCCTGAGAATACCCCTGCAGCCTCAAAAGGTCAACTCTTCACCTGGGTTAGAGTCTGATCCAACTCAGGGATATTCATTCCCTCCGCCCACGGCAGCACGGGGCAATGAAAGGAAAAAATTTCTAAGGTGTGTTTTGCTGTAGGATTCCGGGCCAAGAGCCAAAATCTCCCTGGAGAAACATCCGAGTGAGCCTCCACTACCAAGCCTTTGTCATCCAAAAAAAGGAGATGGATGGCGTGATTTAGAGTTAGGGTGTGAACCCAAGTGCACTGAGGAAAAAAGACAGCATTAAACCGAGGCGGAAAGGACTGCAAAGAGAGACCTAAAAGCCTCTCTTTAAACCCGCAAGCCAATCCCACATTTAGAAAATAAGGAGGTTGCTGCAAAGCAATTCCCATATGTCTATGAAATCGGACCATTTGGAACTAAAGCTTTTTGACAAATTCGATGAGTTTGGATCTGTCCCCGTCGGGCATTCCTGCAGGAGGCATATTTTTTTGAGCCTCTAGCCTCAAAATCAGCTTATCTTTTTTCTCTTTCCAGCCACTTTCTGTGTCGGCAGACGTCCAGACACTCCCTCCAGGCCCGTGGCATCCCACGCAAAATCCTTTGGCCTTTGCAAAATCAAAGGCAACAGCGGGTCCAGACGGACTGGTTGTTCCCCCGCTGCCAGCCCCCCCCGAGGCCCATTTGAATTTTTTGCCTTCTAATGCAAAAAAAGATCCAGATGTTTTTAACGGAAGGGTCTCCGTGACATGCATTCCTAGAGACAAAACGAGCCCTAAATCCAACCCTGAAGGTTTAAAAGGCTCTTTTTTGATGGTCCATGAGTTGTTTTCTTCAAAGGCGGTGAATAGCTGACTTGTTTTAGAGACAATCCATACCTTTTTCCCCACCCCCGCCACACCGGCGGCAATGGGTACATCTCCTTTGAGGGAATCAGGCCATTGAAATTGAACCATGGATATTACATTATTAGCAAAAAAACTGGCATGAAAAGTGCCTCCCGCAAAGGAAGCGAAAAAATCTTCCCGAACCCCCAAGACCTCCCACTTTCCCGACTCCGTTCCCTTAAAGGAACTCACAGCAAGGAGGGTGGGTGCACCCGTTGTGATTTCATCACCCACGGTCATGGGTTTTGTGGAATGCATCAACCCCGAACCATTGATTATCCAAAAATGGTTAGAAGGTAGTGCATAAATTTTACCATTTAAGGTTTTTGGTTTGAGATCAATGGTGGCTTTCAAAGTCGTTTTACCCTCTTCCACCTGAAAGGACTTCCCTTTGGATGTAAACAAAAATCCTTCCGAGGCGCTGGACCTTGTTACCAGCTCCACTTCCTGAAACTCAGAGGCACTCACGTTGGGAAATCCTGCCAAATCCTCTGTAAATTTCATAGGTTCTGATTTTTTGGTAATGGCTGCTTTGTCTTCACCAGGGGATGGAGTTCCCAGTGCTGAGTCTTTCGAGGAAGGTTCCAGCTCCGACTTTTTACGAAATACAGGTGGCTCACTGGGTCCACATTGTAAGGCCAACAAAACACTCACCTGAAAAAGTCCAACGAGCCTCATCTGGTTATCCCTCCAGCAAAAGGCTATCGGATTTTAAGAAAAATAGCTTAAGTCCAAAGCCCGACTAAGGGTTAACGAGTCCAAAGATTCCGACCACCCAAAACCTCTGGCGCCATGGCCGCAGACACTGCTTTTAAGGAAGCTTGACGAATGGCACCCGTGGGTCCTGCTGCCTGAACATTGATGAAAAAGGCAAAAGCCCGACCCTGTTTTAAGACGGTGTTGTTCGCAGAGGCGGGTAAACAAACAAATCCACCAATGATCTGCTCATTACGACTTCTTCCGGAGCGCACCGCTGAGCCCGTGCCTGTTTTTCCATAAATACGCCATTTTCCAGCGAATTTCTGGTCGAGGTTGCCTTTACCACCAATGGCTTCCACGAAACCATCATTATGAGCCGCACCAAATAGTAACCCGCCAAAGTTACTACCAGAAGCGGTTCCATAAAGTAAAACACCCACATCCTGGGGCGTTACCGAAACGTCCCCGCTATCCAACGCGGCTTTACGTTCCGCTTCCGACATGGTCTTTCCCGCGTAATCTACCTTCTTTATCCAAGTGCGAGTGTCTAATGTGTTGACTCCTATTCGTTTCCAATACTCGGCCATTAAAACCGGCATCAAAGTGTTGTTGGAGGTGGCCGCAAACGACCCCGCACCCGCAAAAGTCTTCACATTACCTTGGGAAGTGAGTCGATTTCCCCAGGGCTGAGAAGCCTCCCCATGGCTCCCACCAAACTCAGTACGAGCCCCTCCTCCTAGCCAGTTTCTGGCCATATTATGAGCACCAGCGGCTCCAATAAAGGATTTTAAATAAATCGCAGTGCGGTTGTTGCTTGTGTCTGCTACCTGAGTTACCGCAGATCCTAAAGAGGCCCCTGTGCTGGTGATTAAGCTTTGCATGCCATGGGTGTGACCCGATTTCATACGAATGGCATGGGCTGCCATGGTCATGGCCAATGCCTTTGTTGATGACCAGTTTTCCATTGGACTATCCATGGTTTCATTGGAAAAGTAGTGATATTTTAGCTGACCTCCCACCTTTCGAATGTCCACCACCGAGACCCGGACATTCACAGGTGCCGTGGCACTAAAGGCCCTTCCCGCCGAGGTGCCATCAAATCCGGGGAAACCTATTATGGTAGAATCCAGCCCAGCAAAAGACACCCAAGGTTGAGTTCTCCCCATCCAGGTGTCTTGGTGGTAAGGGATTTCCGAAGAGGAGAAATACTTAACTGGTTTACCCCTAAAATTTAAAGTAGAGTCTGCCATATTGGGCTCATCTTGTAGGTCACAACTTACATCCACACCCGTGTTGCTAGGAGCGGCTTGAATTTCTGCTTCTGGTGCAGGTTCAGACACAACGGAAGGCAAAACTTCTTTTCGACTGGTGCACTGAATCGTAGCCAAACTAGATGCAACTACTATTTTTAATTGACGAGACACGATGGACTCCCCCGTTTGTTTATTTAAAGAATTCTTTTTGAACCGCACCAAAGGCGCACTCAAATTTTTTCCCACCCGAAATTTCTACCGTTTGAGGCTGAGGAACTTCAGTTCCATCTGGCTTAAAGGTAACTGTTACCTTAATAGACTCGTTACCGGCGTCCTTTCCAGTGGACCCTTCTGAGAATTGTGTGCTTGAAATTCCCTTAAGTTCGAATATGCTCATCCCTGGCTGGTGGTTTTTGGAGGTGATCTCAAAGTAACTCTGCTTAAATGAGTTCACCGAGCTCAGGAGATCCACTTGAATACCAGAATTTAGTTTGACTTTTGTCCCCTCTTTTTGGATGGCATTTTCCACTTTGTACACTTGAAATCCCACAAAACCATTGGAACCATCTGTTTTGGAAGAATTGCAGAGCAAAACGGGGGTAGGCAAGACAGGTTCTTCACACAGCACACGCATTTTTTCAGCGGATTCTTTACTATCTGCAGGATAGGCGATTTCCTCACAGGCCAGCGCCTTGGATTGCCACCAGCCCAACGCCAAAAGGATCCAAAAAATTTTCATACGGACGTCTCCCATGTTTTCCTATAGGTTTGGAAGACATGGTAACAGAGCATGCCCGGCTTCTCCTAGGCCAGGTTCAAATAACTGACAGCTGGTAGATTGAAAAAATCAATGAATTCCATTCATATGAACAAATACTTCCAAAGCAGCCTGAATGCTACCTTGAATGGCTGCGTCCGTCTGAGGAGAACCCGCAAAACCGGAGGTGTCTCCAATCACAGCCAAAAAACAACCCCAGTTAAAAGGAACGGGGTCATTCTTTTTCCAGCCGGCGTGTTGGTGGAGTTGGCACAAGGTATAAAGCACAGAGGCTTCCATTTCACTAGCCAAAACACCACATTGACTCAGTAATTCCATATACTCGGTGTTACGTTTTGCGTAAGGACCCATGCCAAATTCCCTACCATAGAGAGAATCCTTGGTGTGACACAAACCAAAATGGAGCTTTTGGGTTGATTTGATATTTTGGGCTGCTGCCAAAAAACCCAAAGAGGCCATGGCGGGAATTTCCACGGGTACATATTGTTTGCTGGTGCTTTCATCTTTAACACAACCCGTGACACAAACCATGTCACCGCCCTGCACTTTATCGGGTTGCAGACTCCCACATGTTCCCACCCGAATCATCTGCCGAGAACCCAAGGCGAGCAATTCTGAAACAATGATTTCCGCGCTGGGACCCCCCATTCCTGTGGCCACCACACCCACATCGATTTTTTTATCCTTGAACGACCATTCCCCGCCATAAAAATGATGTCCCCTGGCGTGAGGTCTTTGGAATTGATTTTCAAATAATTCCGCTATTTTTTGGGCACGACCGGGAGATCCAGGTAAAATGATGTACCTTCCCAAACCCCGATTTCCCAGCAAATCTTCAGAGGTAATGCTCATATGATTGGCTTGATGTAACTCAAATTTTTGAGATCGTTCCATGATCAAAAAATTCCTTCCTAATTAGGGAGTTAGAGGCTCTATTCGTAAAGAACCTGTGGAGGGGGCGTTAAAGATTCACTTTGAATGATGGTGCCTACGTTTTCTTCTTCCGGATGCTCAAAAGAGTAAACATAAAGAGGAATTCCATTTTTTTGCGCCAATAACACAGATCTTTCATGCAAAACTTGATGCTTATTACTATTTAATATTTGTAATGCTTTTGTATAACAAATGTTTTTTTGAAGCACCGCATGGGGATTGAGGCGGGGATCGGTGTCAAAGATTCCATCCACATCTTTGAAAAACTCAATGCGTTTGGCGCCCAGGCAGATCCCCAGTCCCACGGCAGTGGTATCCGTTCCACCCCTACCTAGTGTGGTGATTTCTCCTTCCACACTCATGCCCTGAAACCCCGCCACCACCGGAATTTGACCGTTACTTAAGCAAGCTACTAATCGCTTGGCCCGAATCTCTACAATTTTGGCATCGCTATGATGACTTGAAGTGATGATCCCACTTTGACTCCCGGTGAGGGAAACCGCCGGAATGTTCCGCTTCAAAAGAGCCATGGCCAAAAGGGCCACACTCACCCTTTCACCCGCTGAAACCAGCATGTCATACTCCCTCTTGGGAGGATTGGGATGTACGCTCCGAGCTAGGCGTATGAGCTCTTCGGTGGTGTCGCCCATGGCACTGATGGTGACCACCACATGTTCGTGGTGAAGGCGTCTTTTTTCCACGATGGCCGCAATTCGGTCAAAACTTTCCGGATTTCGAGCGGAGGCGCCACCAAATTTCAAAACCAATGCTTTTTTTTTCATGATTTCCGTCTCAGTCATATTGAATTTGTAATTCACATCGCGAATCAACTGAAAACTCTTCCGCTTAAGGATATCGAATCTCAGCCTAAAGTCTAGGGAGTCACTTAAGAGAAAGCATCCCCAAAAGGAATGTACGGTGGAGCCAGGAATCGCATCAACCTGATTTAAGGAGAAGGTCTGTGACCCGCTTTTGAATCTCATCCACCTCGAAGGGCTTTGTTATGTATTCATCACATCCAGCCTCAAATCCTTTTTTGATGTCTTCCTCGGTGTTGTTTCCCGAAATAAAGGCAATGGGCAGATTCTTCAGGGTGGGATGGGCTCTCAGAAGAGAGCACAGGGCATAACCATCCACCCAGGGGAGTTTGATATCTAAAAGCACCAAATCAAAAACGCTTTCTTCTATAATTTTAGACAGTTCCATAGCATCTTTGGCCACCAACACGCGGTAGTTGTCTTTTTCAAAGATTCTTTTTATAGCATTTCTAACCACAATTTCATCGTCTACCACCAAAATCGTTTTGGGCTCTGCTTTTCGGCTTACGGCTCGGTACTCCTCCAGACTCACAACCTTATTGCCTGCCATGGCTTTGCGATTTAAAGCAGCAACTTGCTTGGAAAAGTTTTTATCACCAAAGGCTTTTTTTGTCATGCTTACTCCGGGCTTGGATGAGGATACCTATCGGCATTCTACTTCCAAACTTGAATTTCACGCCAGAGAGCCCATGAATCTAAGGCGCAGGAATTTGACTCATATTTTAAACCCGAGGTACAATGCGTGGCTGACCGTTCCAAGGTCTAATCTTTGTTTTTTTTTTAGGGTTTGTTTTAAGGAGGTCGCATGATCGAGGTAAAAAGCCTTGTAAAGCTTTATGGTGAGCGCAAGGTTCTTCACGGTTTGAATTTTTCGGTGGGAGTGGGCCGAGTTTGCGGATTCCTGGGTCCAAATGGGTCGGGAAAATCCACCACAATGGATATTCTAGCGGGTCTTTTGGGACCTAGCGATGGGGAAGTCAAAATTTGTGGGTATGACGTGGTCACCCAAACCAAAGACGTAAAGGCTGTGGTGGGTTATCTCCCCGACAACCCCCCGCTCCACAAAGAAATGAGCGTTGTTGATTTTGTGGAGTACGTGGCTAAGCTCCGCGGTGTAAAGGGTCAGGAAAGAAAATCATCGGTGGATCGGGTGCTTACCGACTGCGATGTGCTGGACGTGGCCGACCGAATCATCGGGAATCTATCCAAGGGCTACCGGCAACGGGTGGCTTTATGCGCTGCCTTGGTGCATCAACCCAAAGTTTTGATTCTGGATGAGCCCACAGAAGGTTTAGATCCCAATCAAATTCTTCATATCCGCAAGCTCATCAAGAAGCTTGCCAGCGATAGAACGGTGATCATGAGTAGCCATATTCTTTCAGAAGTTCAGGCTACTTGTGAAGATGCTATCATCATTAATCAAGGAAACATTGCCGCTACTGTTTCTTTAACAGATGAAGCCACTAAAAACCCTGCCTATCTTTTCACCTTTGATTCTGAAATCGAAAGACCCCTTCAATGGGTTCGGGAAAAAGATTTTGTGGCAAACGTTAAGAAATTTGAAGATTCCGAGCGCACCATTCAAGTGGATTTTAAAGCGGATCACTGGCAAAAATTGGGTGTTAAGAATATCCACGCCTTAAATAGCGCACTGGTAGAAGGCGGATTTGCTGTTACGGGAATCAAAGAACACCGCAGCGGATTAGAGTCGTTATTTTTTAATGTTATCAAATCACAACCCAATACGGCTGTTGTTCAATAACAATCACTAAGAGGAAATATTATGAGTGCAAGTATTGCCATTGCAAATAGAGACTTTAGAGGTTTTTTTGGAACCTCCATGGGTTGGATCGCAGGGTGCATCATTTTTTTAGTGGCCGGTCTGTTGTTTTTCATCGTGACCAGCCAGCTTTTGGCCCGAGGCTCTTCCGTTGATCCCGTGAGCGAAATTTTGGGTAGTTTGGTGGGGTTCATGAACTACATCAACATTTTTATTGTTCCCATTTTCACCATGCGGGTGATGAGTGAAGAATTAAGCTCTGGCACTTACCGCCTTCAGGCCGCAGCTCCCATCCCCACCGGTTCCATCATTTTTGGGAAGTTTTTGGGTATTCTGTTTTATTTTGGAGTCATCGGCGCTTTGATGTTGGTATATCCCCTATTTGTTTATATGTTTTCCGAACCTGACCTTAAGGTCGTGCTATCTGGGTGGTTGGGATTACTCCTAAACATTGCTGCCGTAGTTTCCATTGGTTTGTTTATTGGCTCTCTCACTAAAAATCCTGTGATTAGCTATCTAGGATCTGTGTTTTTCATCATTTTCTTGTTGTTTTCTTCCTTCATCACAGGAATGCCGGAGTGGTACCAAAAAAGTGTTAACTTGTTGGAAATGGGCAATGATCTTACCAGGGGAATTGTCAAAACAAGCACCTTGTCTGTATACTTTGCCATCATTGGAATCTTCCTGTTTTTGAGTCGATTGGTATTTGAAAGTAAGAAGTGGAGAGTATAATTTATGAAGAAATACAAACTTGAAATTTCCATTTTTGCCATTTTTGGCTTGTTGGTGACGGGTTTACTCTGGAAAACTCTAGCCGATAAATTTCAATTTTTACCTTACGTTTCCCTTGGGATTTTTGGAGTCGTGTTGCTTTCTGGGATCTTTACCCCTTCTGGTTCTGCCGAAGCAGGAGACGTGGAACGCTATGCTCCCAAGTTTTTTGCCAAAACCTTGCTTTCTTCGGTGGTAGGAATCGCTTTGATCGTGGGGCTAGCCGCTGTGTTGAACCGCGATCGATTTTCCAAAACCTTTGACCTCACCGAACGCAAGATCAACTCCTTGTCTGATGAAACCATCAAGTTTTTAACGAGCTTAGACAAAGAAGTGGCCATCTACTGCGTGCCCGCCATGGACGCCAGATCCAATTATTGCAATGAAAGCGAACACCTCAGAGCTCTCTACGCTGAAAAATCTCCCAAAATCAAACACACCGCCATTGCCCTTCAAGACTTTGCGGCTTTGCAGCAGGTCAAACCCACGGGATACGAGCGGTTGGTATTGATGGTGCAAGACAACAAAACGGAAGTGACAGGCTCCATCACAGAAAGTAAGCTTACCAATGGTCTTATGAACTTGGTTCGATCTAAAAAAATGGTTTACTTTTTGACCGGTAGCGGAGAACCTTCCGTGAGCGCAGAAGGCGGCCGAAACTACCAACTCGTAACGGAAATTCTGAAACAACGTGCCTATGAAGTGAAAGAACACAGCATCACCGAAGGAGATCTCCCCGCTGACGCTCAACTGGTGGTGGCTGGATCCAACACGTCTCCATACACTCCCGTGGTGGAAAACATGTTACGTAAGTTCCTAGCCAAAGGGGGCCGAGTGGTGCTCACCATCAACCCCTACCGCAACTCCGGGCTAGAACGACTTTTGGATGATGTGGGCGTTACTTTAGAAAACAAATTGCTCGTGGGAAATCGAGGAGCCACACAATTAGGAGCCCAATTGGCCGAGTTTTCTCCCATGAGACCACCCATCATTGTGGGTGAATTTTCAAAAGATTCTGAAATCACGTCTCCTCTCAATGCCCGAGACGTGGCCATTGCCGATGGCGCTAGACCCCTCAAAACCAAAGCCCTGGCAGAGGGTGGAACATTAAAAGTGAAACACACCAACCTCATGCAGGCCATGCACGCGGCTCCCGCAACGGTGTCCGATTCTCAAAGAGACACTCTGAATCTAGACGGACCTTTAAATGTGGATCCCGACAGTGGATTTGATCCTCAAGGTAAATTTTTGGCAGGCGTTCAAGTGGAAATTGAAGGCGCCAAAAAGCTCTCCGAGGGGATTCCCGCAAGCCAATTGGCAAGCAAAGATGGAACTGGCTTAGGCTCCACCGGAGATACAGGTAGCTCCGATGGCAAAGCAGAGATGGTGGTTTTTGGATTTGACCTAGCCAGTAAGTTTGAAAGGGCTCCTGCGGCCAATTTACACTTGTTGCCTTTGGCTGTGGCTCACTTACACCGTGACAAAGAATTGGTGTCCATTCCTCACAAAGATACTGCACCAAAACAGTTCAAACTAGAACGCAATCCTGGTTCCTTTGTGGCGCTTTTTGCCATGATTCTTCCTGTGATTACAGCGCTTGCTGGGTTCTATATCTTCATGCGTAGGAGGTCCGCATGAACTATTGGGCCAAAGTGGGCTTAGGCGTTTTAGGTGTGAGCGCCGTGGCGGGATTGTGGTTTGGTGATGAATACTACACCAAAAAAGAACAAACCCAGAAAACACTGGAATCAAGAGCCCTAAACTACGAAGTGAAAGATGTTTTGGGAATGACTCTCAAAAATGACACTGGTGAGTTTAGTTTTGAAAGACCCAGTAACGCTGATAAGTGGATGATGAAAGCCCCAAAAGTAGCTAAAGCCGATGAAGAAGCCATCAATGAGCTTATCAACGCTTATTCCTTTATGAACGTTTCCTCCAGGCTGTCTGACTTTCAAGAATCAGACGCCGCCAAATACGGGCTCGAAACGCCTAAGTTAACGTTAACGTTAAAAATGGCTGATGGTAAGACAAAAGTCTTAAGAGTGGGCACGGATCTGGGTGTGGGAGCCACCAAAGAAGGGGATGCCGGCACCAGCGTTTACGCCGTCTCTAGTGATCATAAAAATCTTTTGGTTTTGGGCCGTACTAGTATCGATTCAGGCAAAAAATCCTTGTCTGATTTTCGAACCAAAACCTTGGGAACCTTTACCACTCAAGACGTGCGTGGCTTCGTCCTCACCAAAAATGATGGCACGAAGTTAAAGCTCGAAAAGGTCCAAATAGACTGGATGATCAAAGAGCCAAAAGAAATCACCGCAGACAACAACAGCGTAGGACTTTTTTTGGATAAAATGGCAAAGCTTAAGCTCAATCAGATCCAAGAGCCTGAAACTTTGGATGCGGCCAAGCTGGGGTCGTTTGGCTTAGCTCAGCCGGTGGCCAAGCTGGAAGTCACCGGAGAGGAAGGAAAGGTACTCCAAACCATCGACTACGGAATGGACGCCAAAAACGTCTATTTCAAGATGGAAGATGGTGCGGTAGGAAGCGTGGATATGGGACAATACGCCGATTTGGCCCCGCCACTTAAGCACTTCCGTGACCGAAGAGTCACCAAAGGAATTGCCGTGGATAAAATCAACAAACTCACCACCAAGTCTGGAAAAACCTTCACCAAGGAAGAGACCAACTGGTACCTTTCTTCGGCTCAAGCTCCGGAAGGCACTCCTGGACCCGATGGAAAAACGGAAGTCAAAGCCCGCACCCCCGACACCCAAGCCTCTAGCTTCGTGACGGATTTTGAATTTTTAACGTCAGACGACGTGGTGGACGCCCAAGATGCAAAAAACCTAGCGAACTTTGGTTTGGAAAAGCCCATCACCCACGTAAAATTAGAGTTTTCCGAAGAAGGCAAAGCTCCATTGGATGTTCTGGTGGGAAATCGAGTGCCTAAAAATGAAACCCACGTTTATGTAAAACACTCCCAATCGGAAAACATCTACATGGTGAAGTTTGATTGGGTGGAGAAACTCAACAAACTGGATGGGCAAGGCACGGATATTCAAGCTAAAAAAGAGTAGCAGTTGAAACAGCAAACTCCATTTTGATTGCCACCCTGAACTCATTAGAAAATGGGTGGCGCAGAACAACAACTCTGTTTGCGGAATTGTAACTCAGGCTATGGAAGATCAGAGACTTCCTGGAGTTTTTGGTTTAGAGCAACCTTGTCACTCTCCAAAAGTCCTTGAATTTGGGCTAAGCGAAGTGCCTCATTAATGGCGTCCATTGCTAGCCGCTTGAGTTCCAACAGGTTTTTTATCTCAGCAGCAGAGTTAGCTTTTGCCCAATTTAGATAAACATCCGCAAGACCAAATTAGCGTACGTTATCATAACTGCAGGAGCAACCCAACATTCATGGTGCCAAAGAAGAACGTTGTTTTTTTTCAGCTTAGTGAGTTAGGGTCTGATTTGGCATATTCTTTCTGCGCTGCTGCTAAACCAGTTTTAAATGTGTGCGGCATCCAGTTGGAAACATTATTGGAATTGATGCTTTGTCGCCACAGAAGTGACGGCCGTCAAATAATCAAGGGGATTGAATTCTGTGCCATGCAGGTGGCGATGAGGCTCATCATAAATGCCCCGACATTGCCGCCATTTTGAGTTTGAAAAGACAAAGAATTTTTGTGATGGCTTTTGGTAAATTTGGCGCCAAGTTCTGCATAAGATGTGGTTAGGGGAACTTTTTCGGCTTTTAAAAATAAAGTCAATCCAGGTAGTTGGTTTAAAAAATAGGGAACGCCTTGGCATAGGCTCCATTAGGTTCTGCTTTCTGTTTTCACTAATACCAGTCCCAGAAACTCGGCTACTGTAAGTTAGATTGTTTATTTTTTAGTCAATTGATTTTGTGATAAAAAAGACCCCTCACAACCAAAGCAAGGGGGCAATATTTTATGTTTCAGGAATCATATAACTTTGATGACGCATATGCAAGAGCTCAACACTCACGCGATAAAAAAAGAATCGAAGCACTTTTTCTTAGGGCTCAAGGCTGGGAATTTGAAGCCATCGCTGAGGAAGTCGGCTGCCACATAAGTTTCAGTTGGAAAGTGGTGGGCAAAAGCGATCCGATTTAGCTTTGATTTTGTTTGTCAAACCCCAAAATTAGGCAGGCGGCCTGTTGTTGATAAGTCAAATAGGCAACTTTTTAGAAGTCTAGTATTACAGTCACAATGCTACGATAGACCTATGAGGGGTAAGGACTTGCTGGTTCTACTTAATGGACGTGGCTTTAAGATGTCTCAGAGCACTATACAGTGCACTTTCTTCAGAGGAATTTTCCTATCAAACTTGTAGACCATACAATCCACGACGAGACGAAGACTCAGTCAGGCAATGGAAAGATGACTTTAAAAACGTGTTTACCCAGGTTTCCCAAGATCATCCCAGTAAGGAAATTAGTGTATTTTTTCAGGATGAGACGAGGTTTGGACAGAAAGGAACTACAAGTAAGCAGTGGGCACCGGTAGGAAAGCGGCCGAATCGGCCAGTGCAAGATAAGTATGGCAATGGCCATATATTCGCAAGCTGTATGTCCAGATTCCGGTCACAAGCATTTTTTGGTGAGCACTGATTTATGTATAGATTTTATCCAATATTTCTTGAAAACTTTCTCTAGAAGTTTAGGAAGAGGAGTTCATGCGCTACTGGTATTGGACAATGCAAGCTGGCACACAAGTCCAAAGCTGAAGATACCAAAAAACATATCCCTTCATTTTTTACCGGCCTATTCTCCTGATTTAAATCCCATAGAAAACCTATGGAAGTTCATTAAAAGTAACTTTTTATGCAACAAATGGATTAAAGGCGGAAAACAAATCCTAAGGGCAGGAATAGATGCTGTAAAGAAATTAACACCTGAAATGATAAAATCTGTCTGTGCAAGGAATTATGGTATGACTTAATGTAGCCGACTTTTCGGGATTGGTATAACGCGTTAATTTAAGCTAAAAATGGTTTCGGTTTCAATATCGTTCGTTGAGTCTTCTCGCTTTTCTGATAAAATAATAGAAGCGGGTTTAATGATTTCGCACGTATTTGTTCGAGTGTCTAAAATTTTAACCTCAAACGGCTTTCCTCTGACGTTTCCTCGTCCAGTCAAAAGTGTGTCTACGCAACCAGACTCTTCGTTCAGTCGCTCAATTTTGTTAATTTTATACACTCTTAAGTTAGGGGGGGTAAGGCAATTTCACACCCACCTCCGGGTGCTAATTTGTTTTCCAAAGCCACAAGAGTGACTCCTTCTGAGTTAGTAGCTATTTTCAACGAGGTGTATAGATCACAAAACGGGTCAACTTTATGATTTGGTTCATCGTACATTTTAAATTCTTCAATTCTAGAGCCATTCTCGGAAGGATCTTTTGCTTCGAGTAATTCTGCTTTATTTGGATTTCGAAGATTTCCAACTCCACAAGCTGTCAGTAAGAAAAAACAAAACAATGAATTTCATTTTTGAGTCAGTTTCATAAGCCATTTCCTTAATTATTTTCTCTTCATTTATTGAAGATGACCCACTTTTACTGGTAATTCCGTTGAAAAGCAATCATAATGTTCTGAACCGTGTTCCAAAATTCTTCAGTCCTAGTCTATTTATTCATGCCGAACTCTGATAACATACTATTATTACTTAAATATTATTTATCCCTCTTTTGGAACAGTTTTAAAGATTGACGATTTTTACATTTTAAAGTAACATTTTCTCTCATGGTAGGAGAGACCGGGAACCACGTTCTCCAGAGGTTTGTATGTTACTTAAACTTTGCTTTTTTTTCCTTGTTTTAGCTTTTTCTGTAGCCTTTCCGGGTCATGAGTTGGGAAATGGTGGGCGCCGGATCGACTTCAACTCTTATGCCATGTGGGTAAATCCATCCATAAAAACAGACCTTTACTGGTGCATAGGAAGTGAGGGCCCAGACAACCTCATTGCTGCAGTAAACGAAGCCTACAACAAATGGAACCAGTACTTAAGCAAGCGTCGAGTAAAAATCCCTCATTTAAAACAGGCTACTGACTGCGAAATGGCGGATGTTCGCATTTTGTTTGGAATTCAAAATCCCCTCAATGAACCTGTTAATTTTGCCAATATGGCAGGTTATTCTTATGTTGACTCAGAGTATTTTGAGTCCAACTACCTTTTAAAAAAAGGTAGCATTTGGATAAATTCTAGTTTTGAGGTTTGCCCTAGATTAGTGCCAGGAGGATGCAAAAAAATCGAGTGGAAAAAAGATAATCTCGTGCGAATCCTGACACACGAACTGGGTCATGTTCTGGGGATGCCTCACATTGAAGGCACCATAATGCGCGAAAATATTGGAGCCACTTTTGATAACCGAAGGTTGACCACTGATTTTAATTCTATTGACCAAGAGGCTCTACTTTTTCCTGATTTTAAACAAAATGATCTTTTAGAAGGAAAGCTTCTCCCTAAAGAATGGTCAAATGAAAAAGGAAACATTCTCGCTGCTAAAATTTTTGGTGAGGAACAAAAAACAGATGACACTGCAATTTTGCAATTGTTAAATTGGGGGGCCTTTACTGAGTTCCAAACTTTAAAAGCCAAACTGGTTCTACGTGTTGGTGAGAAAAACTTTGATATATCGCTTCTACCCTTTGAAGCATTTTCAAAGTCCAAAAACGAATTTTTGTATGAGTCCACCTCAGAACCAGGGTTTCCTGTGTTCACAACATCCCAAAAATCAAGCACTTCAAACAGCACATTGATTGGGACAATTCAAACCATACGGGGTGAGCGCATCAGTGTAATTATAACTATAAATTTATCGACATTTCCCACAATGGCCCCAAACACTATGCAGCATCTCAATATTGTCGCTTTTGACGAAAATTTGTATAAAACTATTTTTAGTTATCCGGCCGTTAATTCGCAAACCAATAGATAAAAAATCATAAAAATAACAACTTCAGTTTTTTTTAGCAATTGAAGTCACAGGAAAGAGCTGAATGTTTAGATGATAGACTTCGGATTTTTCCCCCGATTCCAATAGGTCACACAAAGTCCGCCGAAAGCTCGCAACAAATTGCTTTGCTACCTTTAAATTTTTTTTGTCAATAGCCATGGTCATAGATGTAACGTCTCGGTCGTGAACAGGGACGTCGTCCAAGTTTTTGGATACGTGACTCAGTACAGACCGATGATACTGTCGCAAAATCTCACTAGGAATATCGGTTGCCGTGCGGGTTTTTGTAGCCCTTAAAAAAAGATTTTCACCATCCGAGGCGATAAGTCCAAGCCGGACCAAACGCTCGCTAACTTGCTGAATTTTAGCAACAGAATGTCCAAGTCTCTGGGAGATCCATCTAAAATCACTAGAAAAGTCTGAAGTTTCCATCAAACTTAAAAAAGCGAGATAGAGCCAGTCTCCCATAAAAATAAGATCATCATCTTCCAAAACTGTCTGCTGCGAATCTTCTGGTGGTGCGAAAGATCTAGACTCAGACTGGAAAACTTCTAAAAAATTTTGTTTTAGTGCTTCATCCTTGAATAATCTGGAAGAAATTTTTTCGGCCATTACCTTAGTGAGCCTGCGTTTTCTGCCCAAAAGTTCCGAAAGAGTTCCCACGGGCAAATTTAGTAGTGCAGCAAAGGCTCGCATAGAATATTTGCGGTTCTTTTGCTGACGCTCAAGAAGTTCATTTCGAATGATATCAATTGTATCGCGCATCAAATGACTCTATCACAGGAGTCTGATTTTTCAAAACTCAATGACCCAGTAAAACGTCGCAGGTAGACGAAATCACAAAAGATTTTTGCGAATTGTTTAAAAAATGTCTCACTTTAATAGGAACGCCAAAACGAATTGGTGAATCTAAATAAACAAAGAGCCCATTTTGAGAACGGTCCAAGGTCCATACACTAAACGGGTCTAATTGTTCAAGACGTCTTAAAGGAGCATTATTAATTTGAACCTTAAAGTTTTGTTCCACCGTTATAGATAAATCTTCAACCAAAGAAAAATGCTCGGCATTGTCTTCATCGGAGGCCAAAAGCCCTCCAATCCTGTACACAGTTGTCTTTGCTCCAACCTGTTTTTCTAGGTAACAAATGAGCTCTGCATTCGGTTTTTGACTAGCAAAAATTTGAGTTGGTAGCGAGGATAGTGAAAGTAACAACACTGACTTTAAGAACGTTTTCATTTAGATTCTCCCAAGAAAAAAGAAGTGATTTATTAGCTGCGTTGGCAGCATTTAAGGCCTAACAAGAAAACAATTTCTTAGCCACAAAAAGCAGAGTCAAGTTGTTCCAAAAGCCGGAAAAACTCGTTTTAGAATGCATACATAGGAAAAAAAAATTTACACAAAGAGCTGATTAAACTACAATTTTCGCTTTAAAAAAATTTGGAACAATTTGTCGGTTTCAACCGGATCAAAAACTGCCCCCAATGACAGCATAGTTGTCGCCCGAATCCAATAAAGTTAAGGGGGCGAGGACTATTAGATGAAACAGGCAGTTTTTTCAGAAAGTTTTCGTAGACATGCCGTCCAAAAAATGTTTTCTAGAGGACAACAGTCCTTAAATGACCTAGCCAGGGAATTGGGCTGCTCAACCCCCTCTCTCTATAAATGG
>JBIIVH010000087.1:0-9093 GCA_044339525.1 Silvanigrellaceae bacterium
GAACGGGTAGATACTGCCATTTTAGGCATCAATATCATCTTGTCTTCGTCACTAAATACCGAAGAGGTGTTTTTTCTCATGGCATGCTAGCCGCATTACGTGATGTCTTTTCTGAGACTTGTACCCATTTTGGAGCCCAAGCTATTGCTCTGTGACCTGCGGTGGTGCACCCCTCGCAATCGTGAAACAATATATCGATGAGCAAAGAAGACCGCCAACATAAAAAGGGTATCATTGCGTCTAAACAGGAGAATCGAGTGAACCGTCCGGGCGGAGAAATGCCAGCAGGCCGAGCCTCGAACAGGAAGCAAAAATCCTAGCGTATTTTGCTCCCGTTCTCCGACGTCGGCAAAACAAAGCCCTCGCACCGACTCGGTGCAGCGGGCCTTTTAGTTCGGCTTGACTCGCCCCTAAAGAAGCGAGATTGCGCCTCGGTTTGGTTCAATGCGCTCTTCCGTGGCCAATGCTTCAATTTTTAAAACAAGATCTCGGTCCAATGCATCCATTCTATCATGTAGTTTTAGGGCCTTAGTTTCATTTCGAGCCATTTTGTAATCACCCTGAAGCACGAGTCCAAGGGAATTTTTAAGACTCTGTAAAGTCGAATCTTTTACTATGTTTACATCAATTTTAGTGTTATCCACTGAGCTTAATGCGGAAGTCAATGAACGGAACCCTTCGGCGTAAGATTTCTTAAAGTACCTTAGGGAGCGATTTCTGTAGGTTGATCGTAAAGTGCCTGTTCAGCAGTAGGGTTTGCATTTGGGTCTTCCATTCTCAGCTTCATCTCTCCAGAGGCAATTTGACTGTCAATGCTCGGACATTTTGGAGCTCTTTGTGCAATTTTGTTGATTTTATCCAAAAGAATCCCGGTCCATTGGTCTGGTCGAGGCTGATTAACAAGTTCCGACCGTGAACGACTAAAGTAGGAGTCGTACTGCTTTGGTGAAACAGCCTCCAAAATCTTTGAGGCCAACAAAGCTCCCTCTTTAGAGATGTAAAATGGATGGAATGCCGATGAAGATCTTGCATTAATGTTAACTAAGCATTTTTCCAAAGGTACCGGCTTGTTGGCAAATTTTTCCAAAAAAGGCGGTTGATCATTCCAATCTTTTGAATTGAAACGAGATTGGCTCAACATATTAACGGTGCCCTTTCCAAGAGTATAGCCTATATCCGAAACCATTAAGACAGGTTTTTCACACTTTCCGTCGGCGGAAAGGCTTTGTTTTTCGCAAATGAGTCTTTGCTGTTCTGGTTTAGCATCAGCATGCTGAAATAGTGCCAGAATCATCCCAAAAGCCTGACGTTCAATCAGTTGGAGTTTTGTTGGAGAACCCATTGCATAAATTTCGTCAAATGACCAACCTTGGGTTAAGTTTTTGTCAAACTCAGCATCCTGAATGTCAAATGCATCCAGCTCCTTCTCTTCAACCGCTAATTTAAAAACCAATTCGGATGATCGGTAAGTTAAAACATCCTTGGAAAGCTTTCGCTGGAAATAATCCACGTTTTGTTTCACATATTTCTTGGCATATCCCGATTCCATCCCTCTTGCCACCACGGAAAATGGATCAAGCGGGCATTTTCTACAGGTTACATTTACAGGATTCACTTCATTTGCGGCAAATTGAAAAGCGCTCATCATCTTTGAAACAACAGGTCCGGTGTGAACCTCCATATTATGATATAAAATTTTCCAAGCAGAACGACCTAAATCAACCTTTTGCCCGTCTACGTCCGCGGTCCGGAGTTCCAGATCATACCTAATTTTGTGTTTTTTACCATCTTCGCTTTTGCATTTAAACTTGGGGGTTTTCCCACCATCTAACTTTTCCTCTGGCTCTTTAAAGTCACAAACAATATCTTCTATTGGGCTATTAATTTGATAAGTATCTGTTTCCTTAATCAATCCAATAGACCGCACCTGCTTTTTGTAGTTTTCCCAAACCGCGGCGGCGTCAGGAGCGTTTGGACTTAGAATGGAATTTAAAAGAGCCTCTCGATCTGGTGTTAACCAAACAATGGCTTTGTCCAGATATGCTTTTCTTTCCTCAGGGGTGACATTGGAAAAGGGGGGGGCCTCTTTCCGAGGGGCTTCAACAGGTGCCGTTGAAAGCGACTTTGAAGTTGTTTTTTTTACACAAGAAATCGCCAAAAAGGGAGAACAAAATACACTGAATGCTAAAGAAAATCTTTTCACAGATAAACACTCCTGTTTGTTTAAATTAACTATCTAAGGTCAAGATGATTCGTCGCCATCTTGACCCTCGCCATAAACTTACATTCGGATAATTCCTGTGACTATTTAATCAAAGACAGTCAATATGCTGCCACCTTATTCCATCTCGCGGCACTCTCCCCTAGAAGAGTATAGAGTTTCAGTGGGAGAAATTTTATGTTCCATGCCAATGCTATGGGAGCCGTGTCCCAAATCCATGGTCAGACTATACACGGAGCCAGGAATTTCATAATAAGCATGGCCCAGACCACTATCCAAGTGATTGGGCTCAACACCATTGATCAACACGATAGGACGCTTAGACAAAGGCTTTTTCATATCAACAAAAACTCGAAATCCCTCTTCCAACTCTAAATAGCCATCTATACCAATCTTTCCCTGTCCCTTCAAAGTGTAATTAAAAATCACATCTTGAGCACTAGTGGCGCTTGCTACACACTCAATTTTTTTGAGTTTTGGCTTCACATCTTCCGCAAAACCAAAAGAACTCACCAAAGCCGACACCGCAACGAAACTTAACATCAATCCTTTCATATCACACCTCTTTGTTTGGGAATGGCCAACTTTAACCATTTCACTCATTAATAGGGAGAATGGATATTTTTCCATTCCCTCCTTTGCTAATATCCACGAATACTCAACACTATTCAATCTTTCTTTAGATCAAATTTAAATATCTGAAAATTCAGAATTATTTCGCCAGATCTTTCCGTTATTTGACCTTTTCATAAGATTATCCTGTTGTAATATCTAGATTAATCATTTATCGTCAAGTGTATTCTGTTATTCGTCAAGTATTGGAGTTGCCTTTTTATGGAGCCACTTTTTCAATTTTTAGGAGAACCTGAATTAATCTCATCTGAAGTGGAAAACATCTCACTTTGGCTCGTGGAAAAAAGCCAGACACTGCCCAAAACAGAGCCACTTAATGATGAATCAAGCTGGGATGGCCCCGTTCTTTTATCTCCTTTTGCCAAGTTTAGCTTAAAATGCACCATTTTTTTTCTTGCCAATCGCTGGCAGTCCTTCCTTGACGACTTCGATTCAGCCATAACCTGTCACTTAGAGAGAAAGGATTCATCCCTAAGAAAGACAGATTTCACCGTGGCCTCACTCTATTTATTTGCTTGGGTGGCAGCCCGAAGATTGGGAAAAATGGAAAGAGAATCTCAATTTTTAAAGAAGTTAAAAGATCACCATTTATTTTTTCTTAGTGACCTAAACAGAGCCTTTCTTCTGGAGGCCGCTAGAGAAAAAATGAGCAAAGGTTGTTACCTTGAAAGCCTTGAAACTCTCGATGAGTTTCATACAGAATCCAGAGCTGGGGCCTATTGGGAAATTCAATCTTACGTGATTCGCTCCACTTGCCTTCAAGCACTGGGAAAATATTCTGAATGTAAAAAGGTGATACAGAAGCTTTCCAGGTTTCAAGTCTACGGAGCACCCTTTAGAGCCACTCTAAAGCGAAAACAGCTTTCCTTTTTAGTAGAAACGGAAAACTATAAAGAAGCCATTCAACTGGCCAAAAAAAATTCCCATCTCCTAAACCAAAGCATACCGTTTCAAATTCTTTTTAAACTTGAGCTACTTCGGTGTGAGATTGCTTTGGGAAAATTCCATTCCGCCAGTGAGATTTTTAGGGAAGTTAATGAACTTCGGATACAAGGGGGGTTAACGGATCGATTTGCATCATTCCTAGAAGAGGAGTCTGAATTGGCGTTACTAGGAGGGCACTTAATCCATATTCTTCCAAACATTCAGGAGCGTATCTGGCAAGCACAACTCAACGGAGATTTTGCGGCACAGTGTGTGCTTCTGAGAATATTGGGCCGCACCCTGGCCTCCACAGGAAAGGTCTTTGAAGCACGTCGTGCCATAGAAAGCTCGTTGCTCCTGGCGGATTCGGAAAATTATGGGAGAGCTAAGGTGCTTTCTCAACTCAATTTAGGTCTGGCTTTTTTGCAGGAGGATCGACCTAGAGAAGGGTATTCAACCCTGTTACAAGTGGCTAAAATCGCTCAAAATATGGACTTAAAAATCACAGCACCACTGGCCGAAGCACTTTACCAAGCCTCCCATCCCTCTTTAAAGGGATTTAAAGCTTTGAGTCAGCTTTTTGAGCAAGCGGGGAGCTTAAGGCCATTTCTGTCTTATTTAAAGCACTACCAGCTTTCCATGGACTTTGCAGTAGCGGTCCATGAATTGGGAGTGCCTAATCCAAGGACTCAGGGACGGATCAACCCAAATCGGGCAAACCACCCAGAAAACGCAGCCCCCCACACACTTTGGACCTACCTAGAAATGGTTTTTAGCTCCCAATCTAATGTTCTTTTTATTCAAGAGAATATTCTTATTTACCATGAAAATTCCTGTCCCATTTTTTTAGACATTCCTGAACATAGTAAAAGAATTTTCCATAGGCTTTTGGGATCCCATTCTAAGGGGGTTACATTGCAAGAGCTCTTTAAGGAATTAGAACCTAAGATTTCCTTTAAACCAGATCGGCACAAAACCAGAGTCACGCGAGTGATTTCTTTTCTGCGCGCTTTTCTAAAACCCATACAAGCAACGATCGAACGAGACCAAAATTCCTTTAGCTACGCACTAAAGTTTAATGCCCCTTTGGTCATTCTGAAAACCTCTCGGTTGGCAGCCACCAAAATCAACAGACTTTCTCCCACAGAAGAAAAAATACTGAGCATTTTAACCGATCAAAAACAGGCGAGTACCACTCAATTAAGAAATCAACTGGGCCAGGTGAGTCGTCAGGCACTGCACAAACCCTTAAAAAACCTGCAGTCCAAAGGGCTCGTGAGATTTAAATCAAGGGGCCGATCCAGCTTTTATTACCGGGTTTAATGACTTGAGACGAATTAACGGATCTTGATCTACCAATTGAGATTCAGAGTTACCCGGTTAAGTTAAACAGTTAAGTTAACCAATTTCCTCCGCGGAGCATTTTTGATCTTTTTCTCCTGAAACATTTGTTTTTCCAGGTGCATATTCGTGCCATAAGATCCAACTTCCACCAGATTCTACACTTGAATCTGGGTAGTAATTAATATCCAATCCTAAGAGAGATTCAGGCAGCTTAAAGCCCAAGTAAGAAGCTCCGTTTGTAGTGGGGCTCAAGGGAGCTTTTTCTACAAATGTTTCTCCTACAGGACCATTAGAAGTATTAGTGATTTTTGTTACCGTAATCTCTGGATTCCTTTGAAAGCTCGAAAATCCCAAACTTCTATTGTAAGAAGCATATCCTTCTAGGCTATAAACCCAATATTGAGTGGACGTGCGCACAGAAGAATGACACTTTATCAACATGGTGCTTGTAGCAAAGCTTTGAGCAGAAAATACCATGGACCCAAGTAAAACTAAATTCTTTAACATTGCAATAACTCCTCATATAGGCAAAATCATCTTGCCTAAAATTACATTTATCACGTCAGCTTTAAATAATACAACCATAATTAATTACTCTATATATCCCAAATATTGCTATCTTTTATACGCTACAGACCATGGGGTGCCGGTTTTCCATCTGGACCCAGGCAAACAAAAACCACTTCACAACCCACAATCAATTTTGAGGGATCCGTGGGCTTGATCTGCAAGGTAGTAACGCGACATTCCACGCTGATGGATGTGTTGCCAATCTTACTTACCCGGCAATAAAATTCTAAAATGTCCCCCAAATCTGCCGGTTGATTAAAAACAACTTCTGAAAACTTTTTAGTCACTACGGAACGTGTTAACATAATGTGCATAGAATAAAGGGCGGTGACTTCGTCTACCCATTCCATCACCCGGCCCCCAAAGAGCCTTCCAGCAGGGTTTAAATCTTCTGTTTTAATCAATCTCCTAGACTGAAGCTCAAAAGCGCCCGAAGCGTTTGACACGGCTATGGAGTGGGTTAGAGGCGATGGGGGGTTCAAGGTGTCTGTCATTGCTTTTTTTTCCTTTCTCTATCATCTTTAAGAATCAATTTAAGTTTGAGGGTTTGGGTCGAAAAATGAATGTAATTCCCTTTGGACAACGTAGCGCAAAATCCGGAAAAAAAACGGATGGTGTGGAAGCCTTTGACATGAAAGTACCACCCCTTCCCGAAAACGCATTGGCAATTGGCATAGATTTAGGCACTTCCCATACCGTCGTCTCTGTTTACCAAAGAGATCAAGAAAAACCAACCACACTGGATTACGAAGGTAGCCCTTTAATTCCAAGTGTTTTGTGGGTCGAAAACCATGAAATTAAGGTGGGCATTCAAGCCAAGGAAAGTGCTTCCAAAGATCCCCAAAATCTGATCCAAAGTACCAAACGCACCATGGGAAAGCCATCCCAAGGCTTTGTGTCCGGAGGCAGATCCTTTACAAGCGAGGAGGTGGCCACGGAAATCCTTAAGTATGTTTGCAATCACCCCGTTATAAGGGAACAACAGGAGCTCTGTCAGGGAATTTGGGCTGTCATCACCGTACCCGCCCATTTTGACGATGCCGCTCGAAGAGCCACCATTCAGGCCGCATCGGACGCAGGGATTCAGGTGATCCGGATTGTGAATGAACCCACGGCCGCCGCTTTAGCCTATAGCATGTTCGAAGAAATTGACCCTCTGGGGCATGAATTGCTTGTGGTGTATGACTTGGGTGGGGGAACCTTTGATGTAACGGTTGTCGAAAGAGAGGGCTTGACCTTTCACGTGTTGGCCTCAGAAGGGCACGTGGAACTGGGAGGCGATGATTTTGATCGCATTCTATCCCAACATCTTCTCGAATTTGTATTTCCAGATTTTGCAAGGCGAAGGCTAAAAGCCATTGGAGCCCACAATACTGCTGTTTTTTCCGAATTGATGGCCCTAGCAAAAGCCGCCAAATGCAACTTAAGCTCTGAAGGTACTACAAAAGTAATACACGAAAAACTAGGTAACACTGATGCCAGCATCAATGTGGAAATCAGCCGCAGTGAGTTTGAAGAACTCATTAGTCCACTGCTAAACACCACCATCAAACTCACCCAAAAAGCGCTTCAGGCATCCAAAAAACCATTTCATCAACTGGCGCGCATTCTTCTCGTAGGTGGAAGCACACGTGTTCCCTGCGTTTCCAAGATGCTTTTGGAATATTTTAATGAAGTGGATGTGGATGCCAGATTGGAACCCGATTTAGCTGTGAGCTGGGGAGCGGCTCTTCAGTCCGCCTTAATTTTGGGCATGAAACCAGGCACCATCCTAGTGGATGTGTGCTCCCATTCTCTGGGGATAGGAGTGGCAAAAGATCCTGCCTCTATTAAAAAAGATTATAAAGAAGTGGCCAAACAATTTGGCATCCCCTCAAGTGCCAGTGAAGAACAAATTCTATCGGCTCTAGGACCACGACTGGAAGAATTTAATCGTGAGGTGCAGAAACGTCTTTCCATGGTTAAAATCATCCACAGAAACACTCCCATCCCTGCAAAAAAAAGCGAGTTTTTCAGCACGATGTACGAAAATCAATTGGCCATCCAGGTGATTTTGGTCCAGGGTGAAAATGAATCCGTGGGCGATAATCGCCTGATTGGTGATTTCATGTTTAAGTTACAACAACCCGCACCCATTGGCACTCGGTGTGAAATCCAGTTAACTTACGATGCCAATGGCATGATTCAGGTGCGTGCCAAACAATCAGACACCAGCCACTACGTGGAGGCCCAATTCGATAGTCGATCAGGCAATGTAACAGGATGGACTTCCGTTACTGATTCCGAGGACTTAGGAATAGGAGCCCATCAAAACCCCATGAGGTCCTCCCTAGAACCCATCAAAATCCCGCAGCAAGCCATTACCAATCTACTACTTGACCGTTCTAAAAAACACGAGAAAAAACTCAAAGAACAGGGAATGGACACTTCTGAATTTCGAAGCGCCATTGAAAAATATGCTTCACTCTTGATTCAGGCTCAAGAGGAGGAAGTGGATGAAGATGCCTTTGACCTGTGCGAACAGATTCTTAAAGATTGGATTCGTAAGGAGAAAATGTGAGCACTTCCGATACCCAATACACGCCCCTTGGCTTAAAAACGGCCTGGTCGAAGTTTGAGTCAAAACTAGCGGAGTTAACTTCAAACATCGCATTTACGGAATTTAGGAACGTCTTTTGTGGCGTGCCTGTAAAAAATCATAAAGCCCCCAAAAACGAAGACATCCTCGCTGAGCTCATTATTTTGGTTGAGAAAGCCATGGAAACACCTCCCCACCCGGCTTCCTCCCGTGAAGACCTGGAGTGGGTGGAAAAGTGGATCAATCTTTTTTTACTCCTATGGAGAGGCTCCGAAGATCCCCATCACGAGTGGAGAACCGTGGTTCACTACCTGGGTTGGCTAGATCAATCATGGGACTTAAAAGGAGGCTTAAGTTTAGCCGTTTATGAGCGAGGAATCATCTTACAATTCGCAAAGGAAAATCTAGAACGCCGTTTTCCTCTGATAGAGTCCATGGGTAGCGTTTTAGGAAATCTCCCCTCTAGGTTAGAAGCTCACAGCAATTTCGTAACGTTCCAAAACATTTACGAGCTGATTTTAAAGATAAACCAGCTTGCCTTATGGCTCATAGACGAATGGGAATACAGTTTCGCCTGTATGTCACACACCCATGTTGCTGTGGCGCGACTTAAACCCCAAAATCAAACTCAAGCCTTAGTGCGCCAATCCCAATTAGAAACGTTGGTATTGAATCGAAATTGGATTGCTCGGTGGGCCGTCCAATCCCTGGTGGATCTGCAGAATTGGCAGATCTTTGCGGAAAGTCAGTCGGTGGGGTTTTCCAAATTAGAAACTCTAGACATCGCCAATGAAGTTCAGGCAAGCCAGAGACTCATTCTAGC
>JBIIVH010000088.1:0-9028 GCA_044339525.1 Silvanigrellaceae bacterium
TGTTTCCAGCTGCTCGGGCTGGACCGACTTTTTCAAAACCCCTTGTGCGATTTTGAGGATGTGTGTCGGTTTGAAGTTTTCCATGCTTTCCAGGGACTTGGCAATCAACGCCTCACTGGAGGTTTCGTAAACTTGTTCTGCCGTAGGGATGGCAATTTTGGCAGGAGTGATTTTGAGCTCCATGACCATGCGTTCGAAGCGCCGAATGTTGGACATGGTGACCAGCGTCCAGGCTTCTCCCTCTTTGCCCGCGCGACCGGTTCGGCCCGTGCGATGGGTATAAGATTCTCTGTCCCAAGGAACGCTGTAATTTATCACCAAGGGAAGATCGGAAACGTCGATGCCCCGGGCGGCCACATTGGTGGTGAGCAAATATTGAATGCTGCCCTCTTTGAAACGATTCATGGCTTTGTTGCGTTCCTGTTGGGAAAGGTCCCCATGCAAGGGAGCCGCATTAAAACCTCTGGCCACCAGCTCCTCAGCCAGCTCGGCTGTTTCTTGGCGCGTTTCGCAAAACACAATGGCTTGTTTGGGTCGATAATAAAGCAAGCAGTTAACCAGGGCTTTCGTTTCTCCACCTTGTTTGAGCTCGATGTAAGAGTGTTTAATGGTGGATTCTTCATTTTCAATTCGGTTTTTCACCAGAATTTCCAAAGGTTTTTTAAGCATTTCTTTGGCCAGGTTTTTAATGCGGGAGGCTAACGTGGCTGAGAAAAATAGGGTTTGTACGGTTTCTGGAACGGATCGACGGATGAAAGAAAGCTCCTCCGCAAAACCAATGTCCAGCATTTGGTCTACTTCATCCAAAACAAATACTTTTAATTTACTCAAGTCTAAGGAGTTTTGTCGGATGAGATCGGCTACGCGTCCTGGGGTGCCCACAATGATATCCGCACCGGCCATAAGTCCGCTTTTTTGCCGAGAATAGCTGCTCCCGCCTAAAATGGGAAGCACTTTTAAATCGGAGACCGTGTTGAGGGAATGCAAGACCTCGTGAATCTGAGAGCCCAACTCCCGGGTAGGAGTGAGAATGATGGCCCTAGGAGCTCCATTTTTAATGTGTTTTCCAAGAGAAATGCAAATGGGGATGGAAAACGCCAAGGTTTTACCTGACCCTGTAGGGGACTGGGCCAAAACATCCTTACCCGTAAGGGCAGCAGGGATGGCCTGCTCTTGGATGGCCGTGGGTGAAGTGAATCCCTTTTGCAGGATCCAATTTTGAATGGTGAGCGGTAAAAATCCCCAGGGACCTGTTTCCGTGGATTTGGGGGTAGATGAAGCAGGAGAGGTCTCGAGAGCGTCGAATTGGGACATTGAACATCCAATCTTAAATGTGTGGGAGCCAGGCACAATTGCCTGACAATGGTCCCGAGTCGATTTAACTCATTGACATTTAAGCCAAAAAATTTATTATACCCAAATCGATAAGGAACCAGTACTCTGCATACACAGTAAAGAAAGTAACTTCAACACTTTTTTGGAAAATTAGGAATTTATTTGTCTTTTTGAGGCAATAGATAAAAACTTTTAGTTTTTGTTCCTATATCCCGATAGGTCCTTCAGTGTCGCAACTGGAGAATCCCATTGAAAACCCATTTTCAAATTCGATTCCGGTCCCTTTTTCCTTCTATCATTCTGATTTTTTTGATTTTTGTAAGATGCTCAAACCCTTCCGTAAGTAGACCTCCGGCCAAAAAACCGAAAGTAATTGCCGCCGCCAAAGGGAGTTCCGACTCCAAATCCACAGATGGGGGCAAAACCAAGCCTGGTTCCAAAAAATCAGACCCCAGCTCCGATTCTCTTAATTCCAGTAGCTTGGCCGATCACGAAAAGGTGGAAGAAATCTTTAAGTCCCACTGTTTGAGCTGCCACGGGGCCAATGAGACCAGCTCTGGTGGATTGGCAAACATCACGAATTTAAGTGCTTTGATAGATCGCAAACTCATTATTCCGGGCAAACCAGACGAATCTCCCATTTACAAGCGAATGGCCAGCACCACCAATCCCATGCCCCCCAAAGCCTCCGGGACAGTTTCCTCGGAAGCCATGGATTTTGTAAAACAATGGATAGAAAAAGGGGCAACGCTTTCAGGAACTCCAAGCGGCGTGGAATTCTACAGCGAAGAAGCCCAAATCAAAGAAGCCGCCCAGGATTTAGCCAATTTATCTGCGGGAGAACGGCAAAATGTGAGGTATTTTTCGTTGGTGGCCATGTCTAATTCCGGTGCTTCCAGAGAAAATTTAGACACTTTAAAGCAAGCCACCATAAAGCTTCTTAACTCGTTTTCCAAAACCGCTACGGTGCAGAAATTTGATGTGGTGGGAGCCGGAAAGGTGTTGATTCGAGTGAAACTCGATTCCATTGGCTGGACTGCCGCCACCTGGAATCTGCTAACGGCCGCTTACCCTTACCAAGTGATTCCTAAGGAAACAAGCTTTTTAGCCGCCATGCAAAACAATGTGGGATCTTCTATTCCCATCATGCGGGCAGATTGGTTTGTAGCACAGGCCAGCGTGCCTCCCCTTTATTTTGAACTCACAGGTGCCCCCACCACCTTGGCTGCCTTTGAGACTTTTTTTGGATTGAAACTAAACGATGCCACACGGGATAGAAACGTACTCCGGGCAGGCTTTAACAACTCTGAGGTGGCAGAATTTTCAAGAGTGATAGAACGGGCTTCTTCTGGATCGGGGCGATTTATTTGGCACTCCTATGAATTTGGATCGGCCGTAGGAAAGAAAAATCCCTTTGAAAACCCATTTGGTCCCAGGGGGATCTTTGGAAACATGGCAGGGGGTAAAGAATACGAACACGATGGTAAGGAAATCATCTATCAGCTCCCCAACGGATTCCTAGGATTTTATGTGGTGAATGGCACAGGCAACCGCATGGACGAAGCCCCTGGAAGGGCAAAAGGCACCGGATCGGCCACGGGACTTGTGACGGTGGGAGTGGGATGTATGTCTTGTCATGCCATTGGGCTTTTTGAAAAGAAAGACCAGATCAAACCGGCCGTTTTAAAATTAGCAGGATTCTCGGCCGATCAATTGCAGCTTTTGAGTGGGTTGTACGCCGATGATTCCAAAATCATTGGGCAGATACAGGCGGATACGCAGTCCTACTCCAGTGCCCTGACCGCTGCCAATGTGGATCTCAAGGCTCCAGACCCCATTGGGCGTATTCTAAAGAAATTTCATGACTCCGTGGATTTAAAATCGGCCGCAGGGGAGTTGGGGGCCACTGCCGATCAGGTGAAATCTGCTATTGATGGAGACGCGTCCTTGAGCACGACTCTGAGTGCCTTGGCCACAGGAGGTTCCATCAACCGAAGCTTATTTCAAGCTCGATTCTTAGACCTCATGCGAAAGGTATATGGACCTTAAGGATTGGGTGAAGTTTCCTGGAGTTTGACCAGCTCTTTTTGAATCCATCCGCTCGGTGGCCCCTCCATCTCTGGTATGTAAACCGTTTCCAAGTTCACTTTCACCAAAGCCTCATGGAGTTTTTTCAAGGCGGGCCTTAAGATTTCAGGCCGATTGATGTCTTTCCAGCTATGCCTCACCGGCCAGATGATGATCGCTTGGGTGCCAAAAAGAACATCGAGGGGAACAGGAATGGCTGAGTCTAAATTTAAGTTCCCACGCAAACATAGCCGAGTGTATTCCTGGAAGTATTTTGGAAAGCACTTTTTCAACATTTTGGAATAAGGGTCGTGAGCTAAACCCTGACAACAGACTGCGTGAACCAAAACATCTGCATTTTCAACTTGGTAGTCTGGAATCAGTCTGTACACTTGATTTCCTTCAGTTAGGGTAATCTTCGGGTCTAGATGCACGGCAAATGAGCTAGAACAGTAAAGAATGGAGTGGTTCTTGTCAAACACAGAGCTAAGGACGCGATGCCTTCCACTTTCTTTTTAGCTTCTCACAGTCTGCCTTTCTCCCTTCTGCGCAACCCTGTTTTGCGTAGAGTAAACTAGCCCTTCCAAAGAAGGGAACACTTTCTTTTTTCCTTCCCGTTTCCTGAAGATAGACACCCATCTTCACACAGGAGGCAGCGTCTTCATACCGGCATCCCATTTCAAACCGTTTGATGCCTTCCGAAAGGCTTCCTTTGGAAATTTCGAAAGACCCCAGAAGTCTGCAGGAAGCTCCCACGGCTTCGTAACATTGTACGCGATGTGATTCCATTTCCTGCTGCGTCCACTTTTCTAAATCCTCTTTACTCACACCAGAAATCAGCTTTTTGATCAGAGTTTCTTGACTGGAAGGGGTGGGAAGGGGAGTGGGATCGGGAGGAAGAATGGAGCCCAGGTTTTCGCAAGCCTCTTGTTTTTCATTGGACTGACAAGCTTTTTTTAACATCTTTTGATGTGTTTCTTTAGGCGCGCTTTCAGTGGATCCTGGCAGACCCATTAAGATTAAGCATGATGCAGCGTCATCTTCGGAGCAATTGCTTTCCAAAAGTTTAATCGCCTGGGTGGGGGAACTTTCCAATTCGATGGTGGCTTTGAGCATGCATCCCGATTTATTATCTTGGGCGCAGGCCAACTGGGCGTATTTTTGTGCCATTTGAGGCTGATCTAATAGGAGGTAGAGATCGACTAATTCCAGACAGCTTTTGGTGTTACGATTGGCGCACTGCTCACTAAGTCGAGCAGCTTGATTTGAAGGTTTTGGATTGGCCTGGGCAATGGCCTCATCATCTTTGGAAAGGCTCAGGCCCCCAACAGACAGTAAAAATAATAAAAAGAGTTTCACTTGATACCCAAAAAAAAGAATCTTTTGGAGAATAGCATGGTAAATTTGGGAGACCAAGCGAAACTTTTCCCATCCATGCAAGAGGAGAAACGATTTCCTATAGGCGAACCCTCCTTATTTGTTACGGTAAGAATGATTTTGATTTAACCCGAGGTGATATATTTCTTGGTTTGGTCCTTTAAAATTAAATCAACTTAAGGCGATTTGGTATGGATTGTTAAGCCACGCAGTAGGAATTGCAATAACATCCATGGCATTGGGTCAGAGTCCCACTTCAAAGCCATTAAGCACTTTACCCAACACCGTTCCAACGGATGCGGAGAAAGTGAAAAAAATCATAAAATCCAAGGAAGATGCGGGTCACTCAGAGGCAGGTGCGAAAGAAGTGAGCTCAAAGGGCTCAGACACCATGGAGGAGAATGATGATGACCCTGAGTTAACCAATAAATTAATCGTGGATATGCATTTGGATAAATTGGTCCAAAAATCGAATCAAGCCATCAGAAAAGAAACGATCACCTTTGCCCATTATCCTAGACCCATCAAAATCCCTTCTCCCATGCTGACGATGGCGACTGATGGAGTGCTAAAACTGAGCGTGGAGATGGAGCCTTCCAAGGTAACTACCCGAACCAAGGTGGTGTGGGTGTATGACAACGCCGTGGTCTGTGAAGGATTAAAATGTGATTTAAAAATTTTAAAACCAGCAAACAATACATCCCTATTATCCATGCTGCGGATCTATTACATCAACTCCTTTGGATCTTTTTTCACCACCCACAAAATCATGAGAACCTCCCCGTTCCAGAAGTCTACCGAAAAAGATCCCATCAAGACGATTGACCCGGTAAAATTCAACCTGGAGCTGTATTTAGACCAGTTCTTCACTTCTGAGTCAGAATATCTTGTTGATACTTTAAGAGGATTTTCTGTTGTTTCAAAAGGAAATGATACTCATATTATAGGCCAGGGGATTGTGGGGTTGAAAACTTACGAAGGGCAAATGAGTGTTTCTAAAAATTGTGTCGTAAGAATTCAAGGCAAAAACAAATTTTCCTATTTTGGTCTGAGTGGCTCGGTTTTTGAACTGAGAGATCCCGCCTCCGTGGATCTCGTAAAAGGAGGTATGAGGCTTAGAATAAACCAGGAAAACAAAGAACCATTTAAGATCAGCACCAACGAAATCAACCTCACATTGTCTTCAGGATCAGATGTTTATATTTATCGAAATGCCTTGAAACGAAAAGATACAAAAGCTGGGTTTTTCACTCGAGTTGTGCCTATGTCAAAAAATATCACCATAGAAATTAAATTAAGAAAAGACGAAAAGTCAAAGAAAATGACCCTTCCGCCCGGAGTGGAGATTGTAATCGATAGCTTGGGGTATGTGAGTGAGTTAGGTAAGCCAAATGGAAAAACCATTGAAAAACTCATTAAACTGACGCTGACACCGGAAGAAGTGGCCAAACTGGAAAGAGAAAAGGAAGAATCCAAAAACCTGAAGCTCTCCACTCTATTTACGGAAGTTAAAGTAGCCATAGAAAAGGAAGATTTTTTTGAAGTACAATCCATTCTCAATCCGGTTCAAGAACGATTTTTGGAAGATCAGATGGTGCTTTATTATCTGGGACTTGCCGCTAAAAATCTCTACCAAACAGAGTTGGCCAAATCTCTTCTGACTCAGAATTTAAAATCCTTCCCCGAGCACGCCCTCACTAGCTATTTATTGATGCTGATTGCCATGGAAGAAGAAAAATGGTCTGAGGCCAGCGGCTATCTGCAGAAGATATCTCCTTCGGACCTGCCCGAGGATGGTTTGGAGGAGCTGGAGTTTCCTTACTATTCGGGAGTGGTGAGTTTCAAAACAGGATCCTATTATCGGGCCAAAAACGATTTAACACGGTGTCAGTGGTCGGAAAAATTAGATAGCTCTTTAAAACAATCTGCGTCTGCCTTACTCGCCGAGATAGCAAAGCTTAAATCGTGGCAGACCGTGATTTTATCGGGAGGCCAGTGGGATCCCAACCCAAATTCACAAACATCAGCGGAAATAAAAGCAAACCCTCCCTCCAAAAACACAAGGCTCATCGTGGGATCCATCTACTCCTATGACCCAAGTGCGGCTGCGAAAGAGGAGGGGTACGTTTGGGGGGCTGGCGCAAAGGCCATAGGAATTAAAAATTTTCCATCTGTTTACGGGTCTAGAAATGCTTTGGTGGCTGAAATGAGTGTTTCTCAATTATTTATAGGACTCCCCGAATTGGATAACCCTCCTTACTCACCAGAGGAGAAAGACAAGGCTCCAAAAGAACCCACCGCGGAAGAAGGCAAAAAAAAGCCAGCTCCTTCCCTCCAGTTTAAGTTAACACAATCGCTGGCTGGCACCTGGGTGGCGGGCAAACCGGCAAACCAAACTTTTCTTTTTTCTCTTCAAAAACAAAAATTCAATTTTGGTTTTTCGTTTGTGAGAGATTCCTTGTCACAAGGAAAATCCAATTCCTTTAATATGGATCAGCTTTTGGGATTTGATGTCTTTGCGGCTGGAAAGTGGGTTCTAGATTGGGATTTCCTGATGGAACAGAGTTTTTTGGTTCGAAGAACGAAAGAAGCTGGCAACAAGTTGAAGCTCACCACCACCCCCAATCTGAGCTACCTATTTGGACCAAGACTCATTGGAAAACTTTCCCTTCCTGTGATGGGAGAGCAACATTTATTAGCAACCCCTGAAGTCGTTTACAAAACGAACCCGACCCTGGGAACGGTGTTTTTTTTGACCCCCGGTTTGATGCTGTTAACAAGTTATAACTATGAAATCACTAAAGATATTTCCAAATCGCGTGTGGTCTCAAAACCACAGCTCACGGGAATGCTCGTGGGGATCTTTTGAACTTCTAAAGGCCAAATCGATTAATTTTTTAGCATAATCTAATCAAATCGCGGCTCTTCTTGACGAAGTGGGCTGAGTGAATTATCACTAGGAGTAGTTCCCCAGTAGCTCAGTGGTAGAGCAGGTGACTGTTAATCACCTGGTCGGCGGTTCAAGCCCGTCCTGGGGAGCCATTATTCTTTCATAAAAGCAAATCCTCCTGCGACTTCCATGCATGTAGTAAAATCTCTGATAGATCCACAAATGCGGATGGAGTGTGAAGCGGATGCAACCTTTTGGACTAGCACACCTTGGTTGTTGCAGATACATGATAATTATTTAATCCGGTTCCTCGGCGCTTCATTTGTCTGGCCGGCAACATTTCTATACTTTCTTTCGCTGCGTTATTTAGGAAGTAACTATTCTCCTTGCTATGACTCACATTTGCCATACCGTATCATAACAAGTGGTCCATATCGTTACATCAGGCATCCCATGTATCATTTGTCATTTGAAAAGATAATTTTTTTATGATTGATTCACTGATATTTGATCTCGAGATCTAAGGCCTGGAAAAAATTTACGAAGCGTAGAGACTAAAAAGGGATTTTTAAGAAACAACCGACGAGCCCACCAACCCATGACCGGCCCATTTTTCGACAAACCTACTCTGATTCTGATAGTCTCGATACAATTCTCGACGGGGAAAGATATGTCCACACTGATTTGGAGGCCGTGATGAAAAAAAGCTACATCATTAGACGCATAAAAATAGGAGAATGGTTTGAGCTGAAGGAGCTTAGACTGAGGGCTCTCCAAACCGATCGGATCCCGTTTGGCTCTACCTTTGAAGAAACAAACCAAAGACCTGACTCGTTCTGGCGGTCCTTGGCCGAAAACGGTGCCAGCGGAAGTGAACATGCCGTGTTCATTGCCCTTGCCCCCCAAATGATGGGGATGATTAGAGCAGACAGAATCGACTCCGATAGCTTCGGTATCTACTCGATGTGGGTCACACCCGAAAATAGAAAACAAGGAGTGGCTCAAGATTTGCTCAGCGAGGCCGAGGACTGGATAAAGTCAGTGGGAGCCAAAAAGGCTAAGCTTTTCGTCGCCGATAAAGCGCCCGCCGCCCTCTCTCTATACCAAAAATGCGGCTACTTGGTGGATGGCAGAACCGATGAATCCCCCCATGCTGGTGTCACCGAGCTTGGGATGACCAAGTTGCTTTGACGAAGCTCACTAAGCTTCTTTAACCCAACACACTCGAAGTCCGTACGTTATCATAACTGCAGGAGACACCCAGCATTCATGGTGCCAAAGGAGAACTTTGGTTCTTTTTTCAGCTCAGTGTGTTAGGGTCTGATTTTCGAGCTGGCTGGATTTTGCGGGTGGCGGGCT
>JBIIVH010000089.1:0-9000 GCA_044339525.1 Silvanigrellaceae bacterium
ATCGATTCATGCGGGTCTCTATATCCAATTTCACTTCTTAAACCTCCCATGCTAAAAATTTTTTGCATGGAAAGGTTTGTCAAAAGTCTTAAGAGGGCGCCACAGGCCTGGATTTGGCGCTTACTTTATAACCATATCAAGGAGCGAATGCCTTCGGATATTACGCCACAAACGACCTCTTGTGCTTCCTATATTTGGTGCTGGAAAATGAGTCGATACCGGTGGAATATAGAAGTTCGTTTTCGGGATTTGAGACAGAGTATGCTTTGGGACAGATGGCCAGCTAAATGCCCAGAGTTGGCAAATCTGTCGTTGGTGGTTCCTATTTTAGTTTTATGTTACCTTAGAGAAGCAGAGGCAGAAACGCCGATTCTTAGCAGACTTAACCGACTTCGAGATGAAGAAACAATGCATTCCATCGATTTTTTTGTTAAGAACCCTAAATCTCATAAGCTAGAGTCATTAAGAATTAGATTGATTGGAAATCTTCCAGGGAAAAAGCCTAGAATAACAAACACGGATAAAAACGAGTTGGAAGAAAAATCCAAGATATTCACTAAAAAGGCCTCCTAATTAGTTACGTTAGATGGTAACCTGGGAAAGGTGTGTTAAGATGATAACAACGATCTCTCTTTTCAAATCTACACCCTCTCAATTTCCGTCAAACTCACTTCCTCATTTGATCTGTCATAAAGCCTTGTCGTATCTGCAGAAGCATGCCCTGCCATTTGTAGTGCCATCTCCAATGTGCCGCCTCGTTTTCTGTAGTTAGTGATTCCGCTGGCACGAAAAGAATGGCAACCAAATTCACCGCCAAGCCCAGCATCGAGACAGCGCCTGCGCACCATTTTAAACACTTGGTCACGTGACATTCTGGTCGAGGCTAGGTTTATTCCAGAGCAGGTTCTAAAAAGCGGCTCCTTTTTTTCAGCTTGGATTTTTGCACACAAGAGATAAGCATCCAAATACTCTTCCAATTTGTGATGAACTGGCAATGGGTGATACTTGCCACCCTTTTCCTTAAGCCGAATGAAGTAACGCTTACCATTTTGAAAATAGTCGCCAACATTCATACCAAGAACAGCAGACACGCGCGCAAATGAGTAGAACATTGTGCCTATTAGTGCCCTGTCACGAAGCCCAACAACGGTGTCAGTTTTGACACTTGCGAACAGAACTTTCAGATCTTCGTCTTGCATGCACATGGTCTTTCCTACGCGCATAGACTCACGAGGTGCCTTTACCGAGTGGGTTGGATTGCTTGGAAGTACCCCGCGAATAACCAGAAAATCAAGCACCATGCGAATGGCTGCAAGGTGTTGTTTCACTGTTGCTGGTGTTCCAGAATGGCCCTCTATGTATGCGGATGATGAAATTGGGCCCACTTGGTGCAATGCGAGTCCTGTTCCACTGCACCAATTACAAAACTGATGAATCGCCCGCATGTAAGCTTCACGTGTGTTGGTGTTTCTTATCTGCGAGGAAAAAAACTCCAGAAAGTGATATTGGGCTCTCTCTCCAGCATCTGAAATCAACTTGGGACCCAAGTCGTTTCTGTGCCGTAAAAAATTGATTTCAGACTTTTGACAATTCAAGACTTCACGATTGTTCTGAGGTTCAGCAGGTTTCAATACGTTCACAATCCCTCCTTTTGAAGGAAAGAAATCACTCTATCCCAGCATTCATCAAAGTCTGGCGGAATCGGTCTAATATCTCGTGTAGCCGCGCTCCATCCTTTGCGAAAAACCGTTGTTTCTATTGTATTAAAGTAATCAAAAATACTTTTAGGTAACAAAGTTTTTCTATACTCAAATGTTTTTGAAAGCGCTCGTTTCAGTATGTCAACTTCGCAACGCTGCAACAGAATCGAAAGATCAAATACGTCCTTTGACCTTGAATTTTCTGAACCAAGCACAACTATGGGATGAATTTTTTCAGCACAAATGCTTTCCAATGGATAGACTGACCAACTGATTTCTTCAGTTCCAAACAATGAAACAGAATTCAGTTTAGTTGCCATTGGTGTTACTGGGTCTCCAGTTCCAAGGTCAATATGCAAAATTTTTGCACGCCGAATGTCTTTTAGCACTGGATAAAAACCAACTCGAAATTGAAGCCTCAGCCCGCCATATTCGCTTTGGGTTTTTAAAATTTCTGATGTTTCGTATTGAAACCAAATGCCATCGTTATGATCTTGTTGAACGACTTCATGGATAAGGGTTTTTGCTTCCTCGAATGAACAGCCATGCAAAGCTGAGTCTAAATCAATTGTGTATCGAGGAGACTCAAAAACTCGCACACAAACAAACCCACCTTTGAATATCATAGACCTTGCAAGCTTTTCATTTGTCATCAGTCGAACAACTGCCCGTTCAATCACGAACAAGGTAAATACATCTTCAAAATCCGCGCCAGTCGTCAGAGCTAGTTTCTTTATTTTTTCTTTTATTTTATGAACGCTGCTTTTGTTCAGTTCACTCGGTATCATTTAACGCCTCCCAGTTTTTCAAAATAAACCTTTCAAGTGAGAGGCTTCTTGCCATTCGCAGCACCATGGCTGGCGAAGTAAGACCTGATTTGAAGGCTCTTCTAGATGCCAAGAAACAGTGATCAAGAGTCACTTTTGTGGAATAATGAAAGGCATCTACAAGCGCACGTTCCACACTTGCCATGCGGATAAATTCTTCCAAGACTTCAACGCCACGTAAATCAACAGAACTGCGAATGACCCTGTATATTTTCGATCTCTTGTTTTTGCCTGCCGCAACCCAGATTTCCTTCGGCACGAAATTCAACAGACTGTGGTGAGACAGCGCCGTAAGCCCCGTGATGTAGGACTCTTTACCCATGACTAGACAAGCCACAGCATAGTCTTCGAGGGCAATGTCAAATTCAGAGCCTGCCTTTTTGTAAATCCCTGGCGCAAGCCGCACCAGTGTTCCAGTCGCTACCATGCGATCTAGAGTTCGACGCAAAAGCCCCGCTTCAATTCCCTGCCTCGCTGTGAAAAGATCGGGCAGGGAATTGAGTTTCTCGGATGTGTCTAATTTTGTACTATTTTTACTCATGTCTTAAATTTACCATTTTTTACATTTTTTGGCAAATTTGAGACAAATGCTTTTGACTCGTTTGGACCCCACAAAGTAACACATAAAAAGCGTTATGGGTAACTAGAGTGGACTAAAACCCCAAGAATCAGGACTGCCTTATTTAAGTGCAAATAAAGAAGTTCTGTCTCATGGTTGTATTTCTCTCTGCGCCAATTCGTCTTGCAAACTATCTAAGCAAGCCTCATACTGCAGGTTACTCAAAAACAGTCGTACCCCAGAGAGTTTGACAATCTCGGAGAATAAACCAATGAAATACGGTATATTAAAACTTTCTGTTGACTTTTAATTAACCATTTAGTTAATTAACCGATAGGTGTAATATGAATGAAGATGCACTCTCGCAAATTTTTGGAGCACTGGCTGACCCCACACGAAGGGCTCTTCTTGCAAAGTTGTCTAAGGGAGAAGCAAACGTTTCGGACTTAGCAAAGCCGTTTATGGAGGACATGAGCCTTCCTGCAATAACAAAGCACCTTAAGGTGCTTGAAAATGCTGGGCTTGTTACAAAATCGAGGGACGCGCAGCATCGACCATGCAAATTGAACAGTGAACCACTAAAAGAGGTTGCAAGCTGGCTCGATCATTACCGTGTGTTTTGGGAAGAAAGCTTCGATCGTCTTGAAGAGTATTTAAAAACTGTCGCAAAAACAGAAATGAAAGGAAAGACCGATGGCAAGAAATCAGAACCAGAATGAGATCAGCATCACTCGAATCTACGATGCACCCGTTGATGCTGTATGGAATGCCTGGACAGATCCTGAACAGGTTGCGCATTGGTGGGGACCACGTGGATTTACTATTACAACCCATAGCAAAGACCTTCGCCCTGGAGGGCAATGGCACTACACAATGCATGGACCAGATGGGGTGAACTACCCCAATAGAACGATGTATTTTGAGGTCGAGGAGCATTCCAAGCTTGTCTACGATCATGGCGCTGCTGAAGACCAACCTCCGCTGTTTCGCGTAACAGTTCTGTTTTCTAAATCTGGGAACAAAACCAAAATGGAAATGACAATGGCATTTTCAAGTCCGGAGTCGCGTGAACAAGCTCTGAAGAACATCAAGGCACATAGCGGAAACGCAACTTGGGATCGTCTGGCCGAGTATCTTGCTCAGAAACTGAGCGGAAAAAATCAGTTTGTCATCAATCAATCTTTTAACTCTCCAATTCAGTTGATGTATTTAATGTGGACGTCTCCAGAACATTTTGCAAAATGGATGGGGCCCAAAGACACCTCTATGGAAGTTCTGCGGGCCGATGTCAGACCAGGAGGTAGCCTCTTTTATTGTGTGACCTCCTCCAGTGGTGAGAAGATGTTCGGCCGCGCCAACTACTTGGAACTTATTCAACCAAGTCTCTTGGTTTACAACCAAGAATTTGTAGACCAGGACGAAAACAGCGCAAGCCATCCAATGGCACCTATATGGCCCAAACTCATGCGCACGATGGTCAATTTTACGGAAGAAGATTCTCAAAGAACTCGCGTTACTTTAATTTGGGAACCCCACGGAGCTGTTTTACAAGATGAATTGAATACCTTCATTTCGGCTCGACCGGGGATGACGAGTGGCTGGGCAGGAACATTTGACAAACTTGAGGAATGCTTGTCAGAGAAGCATTCTTAAACGATTGACCCATGCAAAGTGTTTGGCTAAATTTTTTGTGATCTTGTATCCCCCAAGAAAAGGAACAACCATGCCTATAATCAATCCTTACATCGTGTTCAACGGAAACGCCGAAGAAGCATTCAATTTCTACAAGTCGGTTTTTGGCGGAGAGTTCGCTATGGTCAAACGCTTTTGTGAAATGTCCAGCCCTGGGTTTCCTGTCGCAGCCAAAGATGCAAATAAAGTAGCACATATCGCTCTGCCAATAGGAAAAAACATTCTGATGGCAAATGATGTCCCAGAAGTTTTGGGAGTGGTTGCGGAAAACGAAAACCGCTCAAAAATATCGATTAGCGCAGAAAGTCGCGCTGAGGCCGACAGAATTTTCAACGGCCTTTCCAGAGGAGGCAGTATTGAAATGCCTATGGCTGATAGCCCTTGGGGCTCTTATTTTGGAATGTTTAGAGATAAATTTGGCATCGAATGGATGGTAGATTTTGACCCAAAATTCAATTAAAAATTGAATGGAAATTGAATTTGTAGCGACATTGTTACCACCTCAGTGAACCTCTAGAGCTGACACCCGCTGTGAACGCGTTTTAAAGAGAGCCATTTTGCATCGTAAAAATTCTTTGTTTTTCAAAAATCTGGTTGGGGCTGCTGTGGGGGATATCCATATGTCGATCCTAATCACAGCCAAAGAGAACGGAATAAACCCCGTATACTATATGGAATGTCTTCTTAGATACGAAGAAGAAGTCAAAAGGAACCACAAAACTGGTTTCCCTGGAACTTCCCTCAAACCATTCCGTCCTTGCTTGCCTCGCCCCTTCCTTAAATTCGTTTTAATCTTGTTAAATTCTGATGTCTAACTGGGTTCGCGGAAGCTCACCGCGCCTTTCACTGAAAAAAGCACAGTGGCAATGGCCGTTAACGTCAAACGACCTTAGGCAAAGTTTTTAGCCTTGGTTCCTTCCCTGCACTCCGATACCCCCTTCGGTTTCAACAAAGGAAAGCAAAATGACATCGGCAAACCATGCTTTGTTTATGATGGTTTTTTTGGTTCTCATAAAAGGATGTTTCCCCAAGAAATCCAAAACCCACATTGCAAGCAAGCTATCGGAAGTGCAAGAGTTTTGTGAACTTCCGGAAACCCTGGCTCTCTTAAACGGACAAGACGCGGAGTCCAAAAAAAATCGAGAGAAATCCATCGCGGCTTACCAAGCAGCGGCTCAAAGGGTTTATTACAAACTTTTATTAGATAGGGTCTACTACACCTCCTTTTCATCTCGACTTTCAAAGTCCACATCTAATGAATTTTTGGATTTTAATAGTGCTTTGAATCCCATTTCAGGAAAGTGTTCTAGGCTGGTGGAGCAATGTGGCGCTGAAGGGGGTGCCTCCTCTCACAAAAATTGTAAAGAATTTAATGAATTTCTCATGGCAAATGCGGAAATCCAGGAAAATTGGAAATCAAATTTTATCTATAGTACCCAAGATGCGGCGGACCCCAGTGACAGAGAATGCTTTGTGGGTGTGGAGGAAAGCCAGTTGACCCTCAATCAGGAGGAACTCAAAACGACGGGCAAGGCCTTAGATGAAGCCTGCTCTGCGCATCCACTTCCCTGGCTAGAAAATTTTTTTAGTCCGGCCGGGAGATTGGATGCCATTGCCACCGACTCCATCGTGGCTTCTCGAGCGTTTGAAGACCCTGATTTTGATTCTGATGAATTTATGGTGGGTTATTGTGTTTTGAAAAAAAAGGTTAAAGAGGATTTGGCTAGTCTTGACTCCAGAGACTCTAAGGTGTCTTGGATTCAGGCGGGAACCTCTGTTGGGCTCCAGCTCGCCACTTTAATCGTTCCGGTTCCTGGGGGAGCTGTGGCCATAGACTGGGGTGTTTTCGCATTGGCTGTGCAGACCAACATTCTTCGACTCTTGAAATTGCACGAACAATCCAACAAACTTTCGGTAGCTACTCAAACTTCTCAAATCAAATGTAGGGATGGTTTTTTAGAGCAGCAGAATCAAAGAATTTATAAGCTGATTGCCGCCGATGTGGTGGGTCAATTGGCGGGACTGGTGATGGCCCAATCGTTACCGGTGGCCGGAAGAATGGTGTCTAAAAAATATTCTTCACTTTTTATGAATGGTCTGGTAGGTATCTCCGAAAAAGGGCTGAAGGTTGCTGGAAACGGTCAATTGCTTCCCCTTCCTCCCGAGGCGATGAATAGGGCATTGGAGGTGATTTCGGGGATCGTTTCCAAAGCAAAAAACGATCCTGCTGTCACAGAGAAATTTTTATTCGGACTCAAAAAAGCCTTAGAACTTTCTCAGGTGGTGGCTAAATCCCAGGTGGAGGCACCTGCTTTGAAAAACCCACAGATGGGTTTAGAATTGAGTCAGTCGGCAAGTTTGTTTCAGCTGGCACGCACGGCGTCTCTTACGTCTGTAAAGGGGATCAGCCTAGTGGAAGCCTTTAGTTCCGCCATTTGGGTGGCTAAAGAGGGAGAGTTTACCAATACACTCTCTCCTCGATTATACAATAACGAAAAATTGAGCCAAGGATTGGCTGCTAAAATGCAGCAGATCATTTCCTCTGCCTCGGGATCCAATATGGGTCTACTTACAGTGCAGATTCCAGGCAAATCAGGATCTCTGACCTCTTTGAAAATCTATGTGGGATCCATTCCCTCAACTAAAACGGGCTCTACTTCTTTTTTTCATGTTTTTGCCCTTCCGGCCACGGAGGATTTTCCTCCAGTCCTTTTTAGAAGAGTTTTGGAGGCGTCCCGAGAATACACACAGGCCTTTTCTGAAAAAATGGGTGTGGCACAACTTCCGTTAACCACCAAAAAAGGAAAATTTAAACTGAGGATCTTAGCCTCTCGTGTTCGGAAGTCTTGGGAAAAGGTGATGCAGAATCAACAAATTCTGGACGAGTCAGGGGTTTTGGCTCAGGGTATCGAAACCACTTCACCATCCGTGGAGGCGGGCACCTCGTCCCAATCCCAGCCTTTGGATCTCGGATCGATTGAGCTTTAGGCCCGCTTAAGATTTCACACTCCATGGGACATATAGATTTCTTCTATGGTGTAATTTCCCGCTTGCCTTGGGGTGTCAGACAACAGTTTTAGGGTGAGGTCTAAAGCTCCCTGAGCAAAAATGCCTCTATCATGGGCGCTGTGACTGATCTTCATCAATTCCCCTTTTCCGGAAATGAGGATTTCGTGTTCCCCCACCACATGGCCCACTCGGGAGGAGCCCACTTGGTTTTCATCTAGACCAATGAGTTTGCTGAGCAAAATTCCGGTTCCGCTGGGTGCGTCTTTTTTGTGAATGTGGTGGCTTTCGAGCACTCCGAAATCAAAACCCAGTTCCCTTGCTAGCTGAGAAAACACTTTCCCATTGGCCAATTTGGTTTGAAGTAGTATCTTTAAAAGAGTGATGCCTTTAGATAGGTTTGGTGTCCAAACCACTGGCCATTTTTTAAGGTGATTTTTGATTTCTTCCAGTTGGAGAGGCGTGTGACCGGTGGAGCCTACAATCACTCCTTTGAGGTGCGTTTTGTCGGTTTCGGGGAGTTGGGATAAAAAAGTGGCCAGACTTTGGGTGCCCGCTGACCCGGAAACATCAATGACAACGTGGGGGGTAAGAAGGTTTAGTTCTGGCTTCACGCTATTTTCCCAGTGTTGGCGTCCCAGCTCCACAACGGAAAATCCTTGATTTTGGGCCAGGTTCAAAATTTCTTTTCCAAGTTTTCCTTTTGAACCGCACATAATTATTGACATAATATTACCTCAAATAGGGTTTGACTCTCTTTATATCACTGCTCTCACTTCCGCACCAGTTTAGCTGCAAAGAGTGTTTTGCACTATTTTTAATCACCATCTAAAGAACTTAACTCATTAAAATCAGGTGGTTAAAAATTTTTAAAAAATAGCAACGGACAAATTTGACAAACGCACTCAAAGTCACTAACCACAACCTTCGCCAGTGATGGTGACGAAGATGATTGAAAACCAAATAAGAAGTAAAGACAGAGTGCGGGTCCTTGGTAATCTGGATGCAAATCTGGAGAATCATAGGGCTCATAAAGAGTCCAGCAGAGTCAAATCTGCAAAGTAAACTTTAGACTTCGGTCTAAAAAGCCAAGAGCAGTATTAAACTACCAAGCTTAACAAAATTAAACATAAGAGTTTGATCCTGGCTCAGAACGAACGCTGGCGGCGTGCCTAACACATGCAAGTCAAACGGGTGGTAACACCAGTGGCGCACG
>JBIIVH010000090.1:0-8854 GCA_044339525.1 Silvanigrellaceae bacterium
TTTCAATGTTTCCACCAAGTCTGGTGTTGTTCAGGGTATCTCTCATAGATTTTGCCGAAAACTGCATGGTGCAGACGGCTATTCCTATTAACTTAACAGGACACACTCTCAAACAGAAAGGGGAGAGAAGGAAAAGAGTGTGTTGAAACCATCTGACGACCAACAAAATTCCTAGCGTATTTTGTTGGCCTTGATAGGTTTCCGAGCCATTGGCCTTGTCGCTATTGCCGCTGCGGCCTTTTTAGCTCGCCTTCCTCTCTGCCCTAAAGGACAGAGTTTCTTGCTCGATATCGATGAATCTCACTTTACTTTGTTAGATGATCTCATTTTCTCAATGATTTTTAAACCGATTCCTGTTTTTAGATGAATCTCTTCATTGGTAAACTGATTTAGGTTTTCTAAAGTGTGAAACTCCGACATCAGGATTTTTTTGCGTTTTTTTCCAATACCCATCAGAGAATCCCAACCACTCTTTAAAGTTGATTTGTCTCGGCTTCGTTTGTGAGCGGTAATGGCAAATCGATGGGCCTCATCCCTAAGGGTACATAAAAGCTGGTAACTTAAACTTCCTACTTTAAGTTCTGTGGTTTTGAATTCCACCCAAATTTTTTCTTCCGACACCTGCAATGTAGGTGTGATAATACGTTCCTTAGAGGAGTTCACTTTAGACTGTGTGAAGTTACTTTCGTTCCTAGATTTCGCTATGCCTCTTACCGGAAGTCTGGAAAGACCCATACGATTTAGAGTCAGAACCACTTCTCTTACTTGAGGTTCACCTCCATCAATTAACACCAAATCTGGGTATTCTGTTTCTTTAGCTGGGTTAAATCGTCGGTTCATCACTTCTCTTAACGAACCAAAGTCATTTTGTCCTTCAAAGGATTTGATTTTAAAAATTCGATACCCTTTTTTATTGGCCACAGCGTCTATAAAACTAACACAGCTGGCCACATTCTGACTTCCCTGAAAGTTAGACACATCAAAACATTCTATATTTCTAGGCAAATGATCCAAACCCAAAAAATCTTGCACACTTTCTAGCCTGACTCGACTTTGTTTTTTGAGATTCAGTCCGTTGTCCAAAGCATTTTGCGCATTAGAATCACATAACTGTAAAAGGTCCCAAAAACTTTTTTGTTGCACTTTGTCCAAGGAGTTTTTCTTAAGATGTAGTTTGATATCCTCTTTAGTAACCAACATTCTTTCCTTAAAAAACTTAAATTCAGACGGAGTCAACTCTGGAAGATTTCCCACTACGATCACCTTATGGGAGTTGGAATTGAGCAAAGGGGATTGAACCATCACACTTTCCAAATATTCGGGAATTTGTCCACTATCTTCAATGAATGTGTCCTGAAAAAAATAGCTCTTCCCTCCTAGAAATTTCCCCTCACGGATGGTACCCAAAAAAGAAGATAGGTAGGAATTCTTAAAACAGTAAGCCAAAATGGAACCATTCAAATCCGCCTGAAAAACCATACTCTGTTTATTCTTAAGTTCTTTTAGGGAAGCGATCTGATCCCTAAAGTTCGCAGCCTCCTCAAATTCCAGCCGTAGGCTACACTCCATCATTTTGGACTGTAGGTGGTCGATCACCCCCTCTACTTTGCCTTCCAACACGCGAGTTACATGCGTAATGAGTTCATCATATACTTTTTTTTCCACTTCCATGTGACATGGCCCAAGGCACTTTTTTAAGTGGTAATACATGCATGGTCTTTTGATCGTCGTTAAGACATTTGGCGTGCACCTCACCAAGGGAAATTGCTTTTGGATCACCTCCAAGATCTGATGTAAAACCCCTCCGTGGGCAAACGGACCAAAATACAGATTTCCGTCTCCTGGTTTGGTTCGTCGGGTGAGCACCAATCTAGGCCAAGACTCCGCCAGAGTAAGCTTCAAATAAGGGTATGTTTTGTCGTCTCTTAGAAGGATATTATAGGGTGGTCTATACGATTTAATGAGATTGTCTTCTAAAATCAAACACTCTGCCTCGGAGTCCGTTTGAATGATCTCAAAGTCAGCCACCTTGGCCACCAAGGCCGAGGTTTTGGTGGTTTGGTGGATGGAGTTCTGGAAGTAGGTCACCACTCGATTCTTTAAACTTTTTGCTTTGCCCACATACAGCACATTTCCCTTTTCATCTTTGTGTAGGTAAACGCCAGGAGTTTGGGGTAGTTGGGAGGCTTTTTGCCGAAGTGTGTCTAAATATTGGTTTGTCATGTTCGCCCATTAAATTAGGGATGCAAAAGATTACTGGAAAAAGTGAAGGGCTGGAATAGTTCTGGACTTAAAAGTATCTTGGTAAGAGGAAGCGGAGTCCTTTGACAATTGTGTTTGCACTTGAGTGTGTTAGTCTCGGATTCTAAATAGAGCCACCAGCCCCATAGGGGCATTTATTAACTGGCTACGAGGTGATATAGGTGAATGAAACTGGAACTTTAAACATGAAAAGCGACGCTTTTTTTCACAGCGTGCAGTCGTCCGACTTGGCCCGTCGGAGAAAAGATGGGACTTTTAGCAGCCATGTTCGATTCGAGAAGTTTTTGTTTGAAACCTATCAGTTGCCGGCAAAACCAACTTTAGAAAGTTTTTCAGACGAGCTCAGGTCCATCTGCGTTGAACTGAAAAAGATGGTTCCCCAATTGCGAAAACAAACGCCCATTGATTTGGAAACCATCTCCCATTTTTCATTGGCTTTTTCCACCCTATTGTTTGATTTTGAAACACTTTTAAAACATTATACGGGTCTCGGTTTGCCACTTCTTCCAGCATCTGATGTGGATGTTTCAGAACAGTACCCTTATTTGAGACTGGCCATTGCCAAGCATATGCTGCAAAAAGAGGAGTCTATCTTACCTCTACTGCCTGCTCCAGAAGCGCTTCACGCTTTGATTCAAAAATACTTTGAAAAATCGGATATTGACCCCAAAACACAAGAAATGGGTCTTTTTGGAGAGGTTTGGGGACTTTTTTCACAGATGATTCAGGAAAATTTCCCAGACCACGCCGACGCCCTGTGCTCCTATCTTTTTTGGCGTTACCAAACCAAGCCTCAGCCCAAACCTGTGGACTGGAGGGTGAGACCCCCCGTGGGAGACCTCTACTATCAAACCTTTGGATTGGAGCGATACCCCAGAAGGGACCACCGAAAAGACTCAAAAAAAGGCGATAGCCCTAACTCAAAAGGTCGCGAGGGGTTTAAGGGTAGAGATAAATCTCCGGAAAGACAGAGGGAACCCATCCCCCATGTTAAGTCTCCCGATCTCGAAGTTCAACAAACTCTAGAGTTGCCATCGGAAGCTCCGCCCGTTCACCTCCTAGAAGGAGTGGCGCCTTCTTCAGAAAACTCTTCTAAATCAGTGACTTTTGGTCTGAGACAAAAGGAAAACGCCAGCAGGTCCTCCGATGCCTCCCAAAGAGGTCCTCAAGATCGCAAGCCTTTTGGCAGGGACTCCTCGCCTAGGCCCAGTCGGGATGAATCCTCTAGCACGGAATCCATTGAAGATGCCCTCAAGCAAGTGCACTTAGCTGTGGAACGACTTAAAAAAGAGAAGGGACTTCAGGAGCTTGCCCTGCCTCCGGTGAATAGTTTTTTACGCAGACACCAGCATGCCTTAGCCACTGAGCTGGGCTTACACACCGAATCCAGGGGTGAAGGAAAATTAAGAACTATCTATTTGAAGCTAAATGGGTGAAAAATTTTGCTTGATTTGCTCAATTTTTGGTCTCATAATTCCGATGACATGAGAACGGGTTGCATTTTGCTTTTTTAGACTACTTTCTCTCCCATGCCACCCGTTTTTCAGAGACTTGCGAAAGGATGGCAATGAAATTGAATTTCAAGTGGACATTAGCAGTGGGAATTTCGGCACTATTGTGGAGCTCTTCTGGTTTAGGTCAACCTAATGGGGCAAAAAATACTGGGAATTCTACCAAAAAAAGCAGTTTGGAGACCTCCAAAAAGGTTAAGTTTAAGGACCACACCGAGGTGAACTTTGATGAGGCTCACATCGAAGGCTCGTATAAGTCTCCCTTGGCCCAAATGATCAACGAAAGGGACCAGGAAATCAAAAGGGGTTTCATTTCCGTTCGAACTCACTGGCACGATCAAATGATCATTTCCACTTCCGGTTTAAGTCAATAAAACTGACACGTTTTTGCTCAAAAGGTCCACATTTTAGCTATTTTAAATTTCCGTTTTAGGGCAAAGCTCTCTTCTAGATTTTCTACAGGAAGGGAAGCTGCCCATTGTGGTATTTAAAATCTTTTTTTCATCTATCCAAATTTATGCTTATATATAGTGCACTGTTTTTTTTGATTCAAGAAGTCACTGGGAAGGGATGGTTTCTTCCGGAAAAGTCCAAAAACAAAGATTTCTTGTGGAGCGATGAGCTTCCCTCAAAAATGGTGGAGCTCACTCAAAATTTGAGACAACCCGATTTAGTAACGGCATTTGTTACAAACCAAACGAGTCTTGACACCCTTGATAAAAATCTGTTTAGAGATTTTGGTGTATTACATTTGTTGTCGTTGTCGGGTGCTCAACTTCAAATCATTGCTTCTATCCTCACCTTTGGACTAGGATCTTTACTGCAAGTCGCTCTGTTACCATTTCATTCCCTGAGTCCTTGGAGCCGTCAGGAACGGGTTCGAAGCGTGATTATCCCCTTCCGAGTTCTATGCATTAGCTATATCGTGATTGCACTTGGAGCTTCGGGCGCCCTTTTAAGAAGTCTGTTTTTTGTATTTTTATTCCCGCTCCTGTTTTCCCATCTCATTTTCTATTTTAAGCTAAAAATCGTTGAACCAGTGGGTTTTGTTGGGCATGTTTTAGGGTTAATTTTTTATTCTTTTTTGTTTGGCAATCCATTCTTAGATGTGTCATTTATTCTAAGTGCCTTCGGAGGGGAGTGTGTCAAACTCTTTGAAGCGCTTACCAAAAAAAACGAAAACCCTGGCGCTAAGAGACTACTTAGAAATCCTATAATAGAAACCATTTGCGTTTCGTTACTCATCAACGCACTATTGTGGCCCCTTCAAAAAGTGGATTTTTTAAAATGTTTAGTGGGAAACCTTGTGGGGGGCTTTGTGGTCAATTTGGTTGTAACTCCTTTAAGCACTGTTGTAATAGGACTGCTGCTATTAAACTTAGAATCTTGGGTTGCCGTGCCTCTTCAACTCTTGGATATGTCCCTAACCCTGTTTTTAGATCTCATGAACTTTTTGAAGACAGGATGGGACCAGCTAGGAACCCCAGGGGAGTTTTCGACTAAATCGCTCTTATTTTCCCACTTTGGATTGAATTATATGGGCTGGGTATTAGTGATTCTTTGGTCGTCCCAGGCCTGGATTCAAAATGAACTTTTAACCACCCCTACCCAGGAATTGCTCCGGGAAGGCAATTGAGGTAGGGCTATTAAGTTTCATCATTTTGAAGGAGAGTACCCTATGACTTCCGTTCCTAGTTTAGCAAAAAATGCCCTCACAACTGGCGAGTATTACTTGGTAGACATTGATTCCGTGTTGCAAGCCTATGCCGCTCAAGGATTTGATACGGCAGATGAAGAAGCAGAAGTTCCCAACGTACTCACCATTGATGGAAAAGAGTGCTTTTTTACCGGTGACCTGGTGCGCAGAGGCGATGTTTATTATGAAGTGGTGGTTGTGGCTAAAGATTTTACTTGGGATGAAGTAGAGTCGGACGATGTGGATCCAGAGCTGGACGATTGATTCAGCGCTTTGTGGAGAGGGCGGGTATGTCGGTTTCACTTCACTGGCCAGGAAAGGAAAATTGGACCAAAAACCCTGTGAAATCAGGTTTTAATGGATCTTTCCTCAGTGGAGATGTACTCATTCCAAACCCTACCGTTCTAGAATGGTTAAACTCGCAGCATTGTATTTTTTTGGGCGATAACCTGCCCGTTCTGAATGCACTCCGTACTTTCCCAAGCATTCGATTCGACCTGATCTACATTGATCCTCCTTACAATACTCAGTCCAACCAAAGTTACTCCGATAGCCTCCCTTCGGCACTGTGGTTAGATTTCATGTACGCTAGGATTCAAGCCTCCCACGCCCTGCTGGAAGAGAGCGGATTCCTCTTCGTTTCCATAGATGATCATCAGGTTTCAGAGCTGACTGTGTTACTTAAGGAGGTTTTTGGGGCGGAAAATCATGTGGGAACCTTTAAATGGAAAAGGAAGCGTAAGCCATCTTTTTTAAGTAAAAAATTTGCCACCATGTTTGAATACATTGTTGTGTTTTCCAAAAATGTAAAAAAAAGATCCGTCTTGCTGGGAAGCTCCACTTCCCACGGATGCAGGCCCGTCTTAAATGCCTCCAATAAACCCTCCCAAAGATGTTTGCATCCCGGTATGAAGGCCCGTTGCCCGGATGGGGTTTACCCTCCCGGCATCTACGGAGCTAGGACCTTGCAATTAGAGCTACTAGACCCCCTAGAAATCGTTGGAAGCACTGTTAAATCCATCACTCGCGTGGTGGGAAAATTCAGAGTGTCCCAGGAGATTTTGGACCAATCCGGCTTTGTGACCAGGTCAATCTCCTTACGCAGAACGGTACAAGCCTCTGAACACACTTCCCGAAAAGTATGCGATTTCAATGAAAATTGGCCCACTAACGAAGTGGCGCAGAATGAAACCAAAAAGTTATTTGGGGAAATCGCTTTCCATTTCGCCAAACCCGTTGGTCTTTTAAAATCCCTCCTGCAAATGGTCAAAGTTCCCAGTCATCGACCCATGAGATGCTTAGATTTTTTTGCGGGCACTGGAACTTTTGGACAGGCCGTTTTGGAGCTCAATTCTCAAGACAGCGCCAAAAGACTTTGCGTTATGATTCAGTCTAAAGAACCCATCCTAAAACCCAAGGATTCCTTAAGCGAATATCATTTCATTCACGAATTGCTTTTAAAACGCATGAGAACCGTTGAAAATAATCTATGGAGCCAAGAAAAAGTGATGGTACTGGAACTTGTGGGAGAGGAAGACTTGCCTCATTAGGCAGAATTTTCACTTCGCCTTGTTGAGGTGTTTGATAAGCTCCCGTGTCGGACAGGAGTCATTATGAAATTCATCTCGAAACCATTGTGGATAATTTGGTTAATTACAAGTCAGTTCACCCTGTCTAACGCCGAAACCCTCAAAGAATCCTCGGGTCCATCTAAGAATCAAGAGCTTGAAATCCGCGGAAATCCCAATATGAAAACACCTCAAGACATCGTGGATCCAGTAGGAATTACCCTCCAGCAGTTAAATCAAATTCTTTTAGACGGATTCCTAAAAGATCTTGATTTTAGAAACCGAACTTTGGAGTTTTTTGAGCCCGAAAACCTCGCTAAATTCGAATCAAAACAGGATCCTAAAGTAGAAATTTCACCTTAAATGCTCAAAGGTTAAAAACAAAGTTTTTTCTTTGCTACACCCCCCATAAACCGACTTTAAAGTAACATATTCAAGCAAAAAGGTGTAAGCATCCACAGGAACTTTTACATCACCTATGGCGGCCAAACACCCTGACCCCCTTTCTGTTACCATGCCCGAAAGAAACTCTGAGGGGGCTCGTTTGGAAGGGTTTCCGTTCCAGGTTAACCCTTCCACAAAATGACGCACCACAAACCCAATGATCTTAGGCTGGCTCAAAGAACCATCTGCCTGCCTGTGTCTTAGTCTGCGAATGTGCAGAGTTTTACCAAATCTAGAGGAAGCCGTGTTTAGTTGGGCGTTGCTTAAAATCTCCCACTGGCCCGTCCGATCCGTTATCCTTATTTTTTCAGTTCCCGGGTCAAATTGCACTTCCACCTTTGGATCCGCGTCTTTACAGATTCAAATGGTCCTTTGACGAATCACACGGCACGCATCAGGAGTTATGTTTACAAACAGGTCTGGAAACTCCCAGTCCTTTAAACTATGGGTGGAAAACAATTCAAAAAGCCAATCCCTACCATAGAGAAAATGTTCCCAATTTCCAGAAGACAAAAGCTTATCTACGCTATCAAAATCGACTTTAGAATCTTTAGAAAGATAGCGGTTCAAAATATGAGCCCAAAACGGCTTCCGTGGATTGCTCTCGAGGATTTCTATTAAATTTGTCCATTAGCAATACCAGCACACTAATGGGAGTATGAACTTCATGGATCATGCACTGCATTACAAAATAATTTTCAGTCCTTTTTTTTCGCTGATCCAGCTGGTCCATAAAAATAAAGAGTTGGATGAACATTAGAAAAATGTCTTAAAACCACCAAGTTTTCCCCAACCCACACACCACATCATTTTGATAAAAGTGCTGGGAGTGTAGCAAGGTGATCTGCTTCACTTGAGGAAGATCCGCTCCCGGTTTGAATAACTCAGGAACGGATACAAATGGCTTTGTTCGAAAGTCTCCATGAGTGGCGAAGGGCTTAAGGTCTCTGACCGCCAAATTTACGGCTTTCTCCGCAGAATAAACGATAGGTAGGGGAGCCGTTACTAAAAAAACAAAACCGATCACTCCACATATAGACAGTGCCAATAATCTTCGGTTAGGCTTTTTAGACAACGACAAGTGGGCCCCTACTTCAGTTGATCCATTGCTCCAAACATTTTAACGAGCCTTTATCGTTGTCGGCAATCTCTCGGGCCAATGCATTGGCATTGGAAAACTTTTTAGCGTCCACTTTGCCAACCAAGCAGCTGTTTTTGGAATCAAGACGGATCACAGCCAAATACTGGGTGTTGGTATCGGGTTCGCCTTCTGGAAAATACACAACAGATGCACTTCGTATAATTAAGTACTTCGGAGTGAATTTACCGTTTACAAACTTTCCTCTCCATTCCGCTTTTTTTCCAGGCAATGC